>CAZIZI010000012.1:0-46684 GCA_964543765.1 uncultured Thermodesulfobacteriota bacterium | reverse complement strand
GTTGCGAGTTCTTTTAGACGTTCAAGGATGTTGTGGATCTGGTCCAAGGTCCCTTCTGCCACCTGGATCATGGCAATAGCCTGTTCGGTGTTCCTTTGGGCCTGTTGTAAGCTTCTTATCTGGGCCCTCAATCGGCTACTTATAGCTAGGCCTGCCGCGTCATCGGCTGCGCGGTTTATCCTGTAGCCTGAGGAGAGCCTCTCCAAAGAACGAGCCAGATTGGTGTCGGCGATCGAGAGCCACCTATGGGCCTCAAGCGCCGAGATGTTATGGGCTACCTTTAAAACAGCCATCCCCAAACCTCCTTTTTTTCCAAGGGCCTTTCAGCCCTTGGGCCGGGCTATTTTTACCCCGCCTCTTCGCCCCCAACCCGGCAGGCGGCTTTTGGGGCTTCTTCCATTTCTTTATATCGGCAAAGAGGCGGGAAAACTTTAACCCGGAAAAAGCTTATCTAACCGCAATAAAATCTCCGCACTCCTTTGGGCCAAAAGGGCCTCGTAGTTTCTGCCCTCTTTAAGAAGGGCTTCCCGGACCATTTTAAAGACTTCCCCTATGTCCTTGAAAGAATCAAGCTCTTTTTCGACGCTCAAATTGAGGTTATAAAGGATAACCTCAAGATAAGCCAGGGTCTCCCCTATTTTCCCCTCTCCAAGTTCAATGACGCACAAAGCCAAAAGGACATCTATAGCATTTGGATCCTTCTCAAAGGCCTTAAGGAAATAAGGCCTTGCCTCAGCGTTTCTTCCCTCAAAAAGCAAAAGATGTCCCAAATTGGTAAGGGCAGGAATATAATCCTCCTTTAAAGAAAGGGCCTTTCGGAAAAACTCTTCGGCTCTTTTAAAATCGCCATTTCTTCTCAAAGCAACTCCAAAATTAGAGTAAAACGACGGATTTTCTATCCCCTCTCGAAGGCCCCTTTCATACTCCTTTACGGCCATATCCTCCTTACCCTCTTGAAGGTAAATGTCGCCAAGCCACACATGGGAAAAACCCCTTGCAACTTTTAAGGGGAAAGGAACCGTTGAAGGACGAAGCTCCTTTTCCTTAAACTTTTCGAGGATCTCTTTTGCTTTCTGCAGTTCCCCCTTTTTGAACAAAAAACCACCTAAAAAGAAAAGCCCAAGGGGATTTTCAGGATCCTCCTCTTGAGTCTTTCTTAAGTAAGTTTCTGCCTCCGTATAATACCCAAGATGCTCCAAACAGCGGGCCACATTTACAAGAGCTGCTATTTTCCACTCCTTTTGCCCCTCAAAATTCCCTTCTTCTAAAAACCTTTTGGCGTAAAAAAGAGCCCTTTCATAGTCCCCTAAAACTCCGTAGGTCATACTCAAATACCAATGAACCACAAAATCTTTGGGATCTTCCGCAAGGGCAGTAAGGAGCATCTTGAGGTTCCTTTTCGCCTTCTCCTTAACCTTTTCGGGATCAAAATACCCTTGGTGAAAAACCCTAAGGTCAGTCTCTTCAATGGGGATCCCCAACAAAAGGAGGCTTTGAAGGATCGACTCGTGGATCCGCCTCATAAAGGCTATCCCAGGCAATCTTGGAAAAACCCTTATCTGTTTTGCATATTTGGAAAAAAGGTCGTTTCCGCTCTCAGGAGAAACTACGGTGAACCAATAGGCCTTTGGCTCCTTTAAGGAAAGGGTTTCCTTCCAATTTAAAAATTTTTCCCTGTCTTCCGAAGGGATCCTGTCATCGGCATCAAGCCAAAGAACGTAGTCACCTTCGGCATGACGAAGGGATTCGTTTCTGGCCAGGGCAAAATCGTTGACCCACTTAAAGTGAAAGACCTTCGCCCCATATTCTTTCGCTATATCAGGGGTTCTGTCCTTCGAACCCGTATCGACGACGATTATCTCATCCACCAACCCCTTTACGCTTTCAAGACACAAAGGAAGATGATCCTCTTCATCCTTGACGATCATGCAAAGGGATAAACGAACCGGCATGAAAACCCTCCTTTCAGGAACCTTCTTCGAAAATTTAGCAAACTCCATACCCTTTTGACAGGTTCCAATTTGGAGTTATAAGAATTTAAGGAAACTAGAACTTTGCCGAATAAAGAAAAGGGGAGTCTTGAGCTCGAAAGTTAAGTTTTTGTTGCCTAAAGTAGAGGGAATCTCCGAGGAAGAAAGGGTAAACTTTTTTGAGGGGGGTTTTCTTTTAAACGTAAAAAAAGGCCAAGTTTTAGCCGAAGGGGAAGGAGAGGATTTTGACCCAAGCGAATTCCCCAAGGGCCAGAACGTATATGTCCCCCCTGAAAACCCTCGAGTTTTGGTCTCAAGTGTTGACGGGCATGTGTTCTTTAAAGATGGAAAGATCCATGTATCCCCGGTTTATGAAGTGAATGGGGACATAGATCACTCGACCGGAAACATTCACTTTGTGGGAAATCTAATTGTTAAAGGAACAGTAAGGGAAAGCTTCTTGGTGGAGGCTAAAGAGGCCGAAATCGGAGGCGATGTGGAAGGGACCGTTTTTACGAGGAAAAACCTCACTGTTGGAGGGGGGATCGTAAGTAAAAAGCACAAGGTAATTTCAGGAGGAAATCTCAAAGCTAACTACATCTTGAGCTCTAAGGTTGAGGCCTTTGGGGATATAGAGGTCTCAAAGTTCATAAGGGAAAGCGAGGTAAAAGCGGGAGGAAATATTATCGTTTCAGGTGAACCGGGAATCATAGTGGGAGGAAATCTTTGGGCCAAAAGGGGAATAAGGGCAAATGTGATCGGATCTTCCTTTTCGGCGCATACCACAATTCGGCTTGGGATTGATCCCTTTTTGGAAATGCTGATACAAAGGCACATCCAAACAATTCAAGAAGAAAAGGAGCTTATCCTTGGGATCCTCGAAGATAAGGGCCTTCCTTTCGAAGAGAGGTTCGATTACGAAAGAAAGCTTTTGGAGCTTGACTTTCAAACCAAACTACTTGAAGAAGCCCTTTATCGGAACTTAGAGAAGGCATTTCTTGAAGTGAAGGGAAAAGTTTTCCAGGGGGTGACTCTTATAATTGGTCATCATACCTTAAGGGTTGAAGAGGATATTGAAGGACCCATTCGGTTTTTCTTAAAAAACGATAAAATAGAGCTTGAAAGATGGACATAAGTCTTATCTTAGGTCTTCTTTTGGGAATCCTTTTAATCGGTGGCGGAATCGCCATGGGAGGGGATATCAAGGCCTTCATTAACCTCCCTTCCGTGATGATAACCTTTGGAGGAACCTTAGCGGCAACCTTTGTCATGTTCCCCCTAAAAACCGTAATAGGGGCAGTAAAGCTAGCTCAAGTGGTCTTAAGGGAACCCAAAACCTCACCCCTTGAGGTAATAGAAAAGATCGTCTCATTAGCCCAAAAGGCGAGAAAGGAAAGCATTCTGGCTCTGGAAAATGAACCGATAGAGGATCCATTCCTACAAAAGGGCATAAGGCTTGTGGTAGATGGAGCAGAACCCGAGTTCATTAGAACGATCCTTGAAACTGAAATCGATATGATGCTTGAACGCCATAAAAGTGGCCAAAAGGTGTTTAAAGGAATGGGTACCTTTGCCCCTGCCTTTGGGATGATAGGGACACTCATAGGTTTGGTCCAAATGTTAAGGAGCCTTGAGGATCCCAAAAGGATAGGTCCTGCTATGGCTGTAGCTCTTATTACCACCTTCTATGGGGCAGTAGCCGCCAATTTGATTTTCCTTCCCATAGCCTCAAAGCTTGAGGAACGCTCAAAAAGGGAAATGATTTTAAGGGAGATGATGCTCGAAGGCGTCTTATCGATTTTGGCTGGGGAAAACCCAAGGATGATAAGGGAAAAACTTCTGAGCTTCTTACCCCCATCTATGAGGCTTGAAACCCATGGCAAACAGGAAAAGAAGGGAAGCTGAAAGCGAAGAAATAGGAGACTCTGCTCCTCATTGGATGGTCACCTTTTCCGATATGACCACGTTATTGCTCACTTTTTTTGTCCTTCTTTTCACCTTCGCTCAGTTTGACCTCATTAAGTTCCGAATGGTCCTTGGTTCGATTCAACAGGCCCTGGGGGTCCAGAAGGTGACAAAAAGGGGAAATTTCCAAACATTTGAATCGAGTCCGATTCAAATATTCGAGTATGCGAAACTTGACTCTATAATAGAGACCTTTTACCGTCAGACACAACTTTATCGCGAACTCAAAAGGGAACTGGAGAAAATCCCGGGCGTTCAAGTGCTGGTATCAGAAAGGGGGGTTATAGTTAGAGCAGAGGAGAAGATCTTCTTTGACCTTGGAAAGGCCGATCTTAAACCCGAGTCCTATCCCTTTCTCGAAAAAATGGCCGAA
Source organism: uncultured Thermodesulfobacteriota bacterium (assembly GCA_964543765.1). Taxonomy (GTDB): domain Bacteria; phylum Desulfobacterota; class B13-G15; order B13-G15; family B13-G15; genus B73-G16. The sequence continues at coordinate 42,376 of CAZIZI010000012.1, read as the reverse complement.
CTCATAAAGAAGTTCCCAAATTATAAAGTGGCGGTAGAAGGCCATACGGACGATCTCCCCATTTATTTCCGTTTTCCTTCCAATTGGGAACTTTCCACCGCAAGGTCCTCAAGGGTCGTGAGGTATTTCATAGATAAAGGAATACCCCCTGAAAGGTTTAAGGCCGTAGGGTACGCCGATACAAAACCGGTAGTCCCCAATACTTCTATGGAAAATCGTGCCCAAAATAGAAGAGTGGAGTTCGTATTTTCGGTAGAAACTCACGAGGAGACTTACACCAAAGAGTTTTTGAAGATGCTCGAAGAGTTCGAAAAATCAAAGGCGGTGGAAAATTTTTCCCAGTTAAAGAAATGATCCCTTTCTAAAAGGGGTTAATTTTAAACCCTCCACTTTAAGGCATGTTCCTTGCTTTTAACCCAAATAGGAAAAGGAGCCATGGCCTCGATAGAATTTGTATCGGGTATTGTTGGAGCAAGTGTTGGGCTTGAGGGGTGGTTGGAGGTGATAAGTCATAACTTATCTAACCTCCAAACCCCCGGTTTCAAAAGGCACGTTTTAAGCTTTGAAAATGAAGAATATCAAACTTCTGAGACGGAAAGGGGTTTTTCAATAAGACCCCAGAAGCTTACTCTTGACCTTTCCCAAGGTCCCATAAAGGCCACGGGAAACCCCTTAGATTTAGCCATTTCGGGAGATGGCTTTTTTGTAGTTCAAACCCCTATGGGTGAAAGGTTCACCCGGAAGGGCGATTTTTCATTTGACCGAAACGGCTTTTTGGTGACCAAAGAGGGATTCCAAGTTTTAGGAGAAGGAGGTCCCATAGAGATAGGGCGAGGGAGGGAGATAGTCATAAACGAAAGTGGACAGGTAATAGTCGATGGAGAACTTATTGATACTCTGAGAATCGTCACTTTCTCCAAAGAAGCCCAACTTATACCGGAGGGAAATGGTTTAATAAGAGTTGAGAAAGGCGAACTCGTTGCTTCGGAAAATTTTTCGGTGAAACAGGGGTTTTTGGAGGACTCCAACGTAAGTCCCATCGAGGAAATGGTGAGGTTAATAAACGCTGTTAGGCTTTTTGAGGCTTATCAAAAGGCCCTTCAAACGTCCTTTGAGGATTTAAGCCGTAAACTTATTCAGGAAGTAATAAGGGTTTAAAGGAGGAGGAAGATGCAAGCCCTTTGGATCTCAGCTACTGGTATGAAAGCTCAAGAAATGAGGATTAATGTAATTGCCCACAACCTGGCCAACGTGAATACCACCGGCTATAAGGCCTCAAGGCTTGAACTTGAGGATTTGGCCTATGAGACCCTTAAGGCTCAAGGAGCTCAAGCGGCAGGGGGCACACAGATCCCGACGGGTATTCAAATAGGACTTGGGGTGAGGCTCTCGGCGATTCAAAAGAATTTCCTTCAGGGTGATTACCAGCAAACACAAAATCCCCTTGATTTGGCCATCCAGGGAAGGGGGTTTTTCCAAGTAATGCTGCCAGATGGGACTCTGGCTTATACCAGGGCGGGGACCTTTAAGATCTCCCAAGATGGAACGTTGGTGACCTCTGAGGGTTACCCCCTCCAACCCGAGATTGTCGTCCCCCGGGAGGCCCAAACGATAACGGTTTTGCCGGACGGAACGGTAAGCGTGAGTCTTCCCGGAGAGACTGCACCTCGGGAATTGGGCCGAATAGAACTTGCCGATTTCGTTAATCCAGCAGGGCTTAAAGCAATGGGCAGGAACCTATTTGTTGCCACCGAGGCTTCAGGCGATCCCATAACGGGGAATCCGGGAGAGGAAGGGTTTGGCACAATAGCCCAGGGCTTCCTGGAAATGTCAAACGTTGACTTGGTTGGTGAGATGGTCGAATTGATTATGGCCCAGAGGGCTTACGAGATAAATTCTAAGGTAATTCAGGCCGCAGATGATATGTTAACTTCAACGGTCAATTTGAAGAGGTAAGACCATGATTTGGCTTATCCTGACAACTCTCCTTCTTAACCCAATTGACCTCATAAGGGAGGCGATCATCAAACACCTTAAGGGGCAATTCCCCTATTGTCAAAAAATAGAACTTGAAGACCTAAAGCTTTCCTCCATACCCTCCCTTTCTTCAGGGAAAGTGGACCTTGCGGTTTTTGAAAACTCTCAGGACCTCTTAGGAAGGGCCTCTTTTACGGTAATCCTCAAACAGGAACAAAGGGAGGAAAAACTCATCACCTCCGGTAAGGTCAAAATATGGGCTCAGGTGCCATTTACCGCAAGAAGGATCGAAAAACACAAGATCATAGGTCCCGAGGATTTCATCCTTAGGGAAGTGGAACTTTCTGCCCTTCCAAGAGGGGTTATAACGGATCCTAATCTCCTTTTGAATAAGAGGACAAAAAGCTCCTTACCCCCGGGTATTCCCATCAGGATCGATCACATCGAAGATCCTCCTATTTTAAAAAAGGGCGAAGCTGCCAATGCCTTATTTGAGACTCCTTCCCTTAGAATCTCCCTTAAGGTGATACTCCTTGAAGACGGAAGGTTTGGCCAAGTTGTCCGGATCAAAAACCCCGTTTCCAATAAGGAACTAAAGGGGAAGATTATCGATGAGGAAACCCTTCTTATAGGGGGATTTTGATGAAAGGGAAAGCTTTGCTTTTCGGTCTGATGTTTCTTTTTGGCTGTTCCAATATGACAGAGGTTCAAAAACGGGAAGTCCTTTTCCCCATTTTTCCAACTAAGGAAGAGCCTCTTTCGGAAGGGTCCTTATGGAGAGAGGATGGAAGGGGGTTTTTATTCTCGGACAGAAAGGCAAAAAGAATTGGAGATACCGTAACGGTTAAGATCCTCGAATCAAGCCTTGCCAGTCAGGCCGCCAAGGCTGAAAGCTCTCGTTCTTCAAGCGTTGATGCAAGTATAAACACCTTTCTCAACGTCCCTCTACATTTCGGCTTGAAAAACATTTGGCCTGGTGGTCTTAGGCCCGAAATCAAGTCCAAAATGGAGAGCGATTTTAAAGGTGAAGGCACCACCTCGAGAAGTTCGAAGATTATAGCCACTTTGACCTGTCACGTGGTGGCGGTTCTCCCAAATGGAAACCTCCTAATCGAAGGCCAGAGGGAGATGTTCATAAATCGCGAAAGGGAGTATATAAAGCTCAGAGGCATCGTCAGACCCGAGGATATCGGACCGGATAATACGGTGCTTTCCACCTTTTTAGCCGATGCCAGGATCGAATACGGGGGTAGAGGCATAATCTCCGATAAACAAAGACCAGGCTTTTTGGGAAGGCTTCTGGATCTTTTATGGCCTTTTTAAAGCCATGAAGAAGGTACTTTGCACCATATTGTGTCTTTTGCCCCTTCTGGGGTGGGCAGAAAGGATAAAGGACATAGGGTTCTTTCAAGGCGTAAGGCCTAATGAGCTAATTGGATATGGTTTGGTGGTTGGGCTTAACGGAACCGGTGATAAGAGAGGATCTTGGTTTACCGTTCAATCCTTGGTTAATATGCTTTCTCAAATGGGAGTGAGTGTACCTGCAAACCAACTTAAGGTCAAAAACGTAGCCGCAGTCATGGTCACCGCCAAACTGCCTCCCTTTGCCAAGCCCGGTACAAAAATCGACGTTCTTGTCTCCTCTATAGGGGATGCCACAAGTTTACAGGGAGGTACTCTCCTTTTAACTCCACTAAAAGGAGCAGACGGAAAGGTTTACGCTGTAGCCCAAGGCCCAATCCTTGTAGGAGGAATGGGGGTTAAAGGAGCAGCAACACAAGTCATCGTTAACGTCCCAACTGTAGGGAGGATCCCTGGAGGGGCTATTGTAGAAAGAGAAGTTCCCCTTGATCTGAGCTTCAGAGAGGAAATCCGCTTTAACCTCTACAGGGCCGATTTTACGACCGCAAAAAGGGTAAAAGAAGCCATTGAGAAGATCTTGGGGAAGGGAACCTGTAAGGTAGAAGACGGTTCAAGCGTCTTGATACTCATCCCTGCTTCGATGAGAAGCGATGTCCCGGGCCTTTTGGCTACAATAGAGAACCTTGAAGTGATCACGGATGAAGTGGCCAAGGTAGTAGTTGATGAAAGAACGGGCACCATAGTGATAGGGAAGGGGGTCAGGATAAAACCCGTGGCCGTCGCTCATGGGAATATAAGCGTTCAAATAAAAGAACGCCCCCGGGTAGTCCAACCTCAACCCTTTGCTCCGGGAAGAACCGTGGTGGTCCCTGAAACAGAGGTAAAAGTCGAGGAAGAGGTTGGACACTTACAGAAAATCGAGGGGGCTACGGTCGGAGAACTTGTGGAAGCATTAAATGCCCTAGGCGTTACCCCGAGGGATTTGATTTCTATACTTCAAGCCATAAAGGCGGCGGGAGCCTTAGAAGGGGAATTGGAGGTCATCTGATGGAGATCCTACTTATGGGGCTTAATCCTTATCTGTCCCGAAAAGACCCGGAGGGAGTGGCTAAGGCCTTTGAAGCCCTTTTCTTGGAGATGCTTCTTCGAGGGATGAACAAGACCATATTACGATCGAACCTTTTTCCCGAGAGGACTGACATTAAGATATATCAGGATTTATTCTCTCAAGTTCTCGCTTTGGAACTTTCCAAATCCGGTAGGTTGGGTCTGAGCGAAAAGCTCCTTGAGGCAATAAAAGGACCTAAAGTTCAGGTGAAAAATGCCGATGAAAAATAGGGGAGGTAAAACATGAAGATAGACGGAAAATCACCAATAGGACTTGAGGATTACATAAAACAACAGGTCCAAGAGGTTAAGCGCAAGCTGAAAGAGGAGGAAGTTAGGTTTATCTCTCCCTCTCAAGCTCGCGAAGGGGAAAAGGTCACCATCTCGGAGGAAGCCAAGCGGTTTGTGACCCTACTTCAGAGCGTAAAGGAACTTCCGGAAGTCCGATCGGAATTGATCCAAAAGTTGAAAGAATCTATAGAGAAAGGCACCTATAAGGTACCGACCAAAGAGGTAGCCACCAGGATGATACTCAATGCACTTGAAGAATTGGTTGAAAAATGAGACAGCTTAAGGAACTTTACCGAGAACAAATAAGGCTTCTGGAGGAATTGCTTTTCCTACTCAGAAGGGATGCAGAGATCATACGTTCTGGTCGTAGAGAGGAACTTGAGGAGCTTTTGGAAAACAACAAGAAGAAGGAGACCCTAGCCCTTAAAATAAAGCTTATAGAGGGAGAAAAAAGAAGGCTACTTGAAGTAGGAGAAAGGCCACAGGAGCTGGAGGAAGAATTAAAATCACTCCTTAAAGAGATCTCCCGTCAAGGGGAAAAGAACCGGGTCTTACTTGAGGAGTCCATATCGTTGATTACGGCCCTTCTTTCAATCCTTTCGCCTCCTGTCACTTATACGCCTGAAGGAAGACCCTTCATGGGGGGACTCTTGCGTTCAAGGGGTAAGGCCTAATGTTCATATGGGCTTTGGAAGTAGCAAAATCCGCCCTCTTCTCCCAGCAGACAGCCATTTATGTGACCTCCCACAACATAGCTAATGTGAATACGCCCGACTATAGCCGCCAACAGGCGGTACTCTCAACCCTTGGCCCGGTTAACCTCCCGGTAGGGTATTTGGGAAGAGGGGTTTGGGTTGAAGAAGTAAGACGTATCTACGATCGTTTTTTAATGCTTCAGGTCAATTTCCAACATTCGGAAAAAAGCTTCTGGGAAACCCACAATAAAATCCTTTCTCAGATCGAAACGCTTTTGGGTGACTCGGAAGAGAGGGGACTTGGAGCGTTGATGGACGAGTTTTTCAACGCATGGCATCAACTGAGTTTAAACCCCCAAGGGTATGGAGAGAGGGTGGCGCTTTTGCGGATTGCGGAAAACTTGAGCGACTTAATTAAATACAAAGCCACAGCGTTAACCCAAACAAGGCAAGATCTGGTAAGGGAAATAGAATCAGTTCTTACCGATATAAACCGCCTCCTTTCGGAGATAGCCCAAATTAATGGCAAGATCCGCCTCGGGCGAAATGACCTTTTTGACGAAAGGGACCGCCTTCTAAAAGAGCTTTCATCCTATCTGAATTTCACGGTGCTTGAGGATGGTGAAGGAAAGGTAACGCTGCTTGTTGGGGGGATAAGCCTCGTTGAAGGCCTTGAAGCTCATAGCTTAACTTTGGCGTCGGATCCCTCGGGTAAAATAAAGATAAAGCTTCAAGGACCTGGGACCTTTGACGTTACTTCTTTTATATCGCTCGGGAAACTCGGAGCATTAATCAAAGCGGGAAATGAAATCGTGCCCTCTTTCTCGGAGAAACTGAATGAATTCGCCAAAATGATAATCTCGGAAGTAAATAAACTCCACAGCGAAGGAGAAGGGCAAAAGGCTTATACACGGATCGAAGGTTTATATGATCTAACCAATCCTCCCTTCCAAGTCCCTCAAGGATCCTTTCAAATACGCGTTTATGGTCCCAATGGTGAATTTGAGACTTACGAGATTCTTTTCGATGGGGATTTTCAAAATCTCATCGATCAATTAGACACCATTACGGGTCTTCGCGCTGAAATCGAAAACGGAAGACTCCACATTTATACCGATTCCGGTTATTCCTTCAGCTTTGCTCGGGGTGAAGGAAAAAGTTCGAGTATTGTCTCCTCGTTAGGTCTTAATCTTTTTTTCACCGGATGGGATGCTTTAACTATAGGCGTAAATCCACTTCTGATAAATGATCCAGCTTATATAAGCGCAGCCACAAAGCCCAAAAGCCCTGATGATAATTCAAATGCCCTCTTAATAGCCGAACTTGGACAAGGTCCCTTTAAGGAATTTTACGGCTCAATTGTAGGAGAAATAGGGCTTATGGTGAAAGACGCCCAGAAAAGGTTTGAGGTTTCGGAGGGACTTTTACAATCGCTCGAATCGCGCCGTGAGGAAGTCTCAGGGGTTTCTCTTGACGAAGAGATGTTAAACCTCATTAAATTTCAAAGGTCTTACGAGGCAGCTGCTAAGGTGATAAGGATTGTGGATGAACTTCTTGAAACTTTGATCTCCCTGAGGTGAGGAGTCATGTTTTTTAGGATTACAAACAACTTAACACTTCTTCAAACCCTTTATCAGTTAAAAAAACAGAGTAGAAACCTCGGACGCTTACAAGAACAGGCTGCTTCGGGAAGAAAGATCCTTAGAGCCTCCGATGATCCTACGGGGATGATGATAAGTTTTAGACTTTTAGGGCAACTTAATCGATTCGAGCAGTATAAGAAAAACATAGACTTTGGCTTAAGGTGGTTGAGTTATAACGAGGCCGTTTTAAATGATCTAGAAGAGAACATCACAAAAGCCATGGAAGTGGCTGTAAGCCAAGCTTCGGACACTGCCAATTCCGATACCAGAAGGGCTTCGGCCGTCTTCATCCGGGGATTAAAACAGACAGTCCTCCAACTTGCCAACTCTAACTTTGAGGGACGTTACATATTCTCGGGATTAAGCGGAAAAGAAGCCTACGATAAGGTGGGAAACTTTTTAGGTGATAAAGGCATTTTCCAAATAGGCATAGGAGAAGGAATCCTGGTGAGGATAAACCTTACGGGTCCCGAGGTATTCGGGGAGGATGAAAATAACCTCGTTAAAGTACTTGATGAATTTGCCATTCTCCTTGAAGGAAACGACCTTGAAGGCATTCGCCAAATGCTCGATAAACTCCAAATTAATTTGAACCGCGTAATCGAGGCCAGATCCAAAATAGGGGCCTTATCTTCTCAACTTGAAGGTTATAAGGCAATTCTGGATGATAAAACGATAAGGGTAAATTCAAGCCTTTCCGAAATAGTAGATGCGGATTTGGCCCAGGTCATCACCGAACTTTCCTCTCGGCAATTGGCTTATCAGGCAACGCTACTGGCGGTAAAAAGACTCTTTGACGAGACCTTGATCTCTTTACTCAGATAAAATACCATTTAGGAATTGAAACCTAAGGACATGAAAACAGTATGAGGATCCTTGTCGTTGACGATTTCCCCACCATGCGAGCTATTACAAAGAAGATTCTCAAGGATTTGGGTTTTAAAGAAATTCTTGAAGCTGAAAACGGAGAAGAGGCCTTAAAGATCTTAAAATCTGAAAGGATTGATTTAGTTATCTCCGATTGGAATATGCCAAAAATGGATGGTTTAACTCTCCTTAAGAACATCCGCTCGGACCCCGAGCTCAAGGATACCCTTGTCATGATGGTAACCGCCGAAGCCGAGAAGCAAAAGGTCCTTGAAGCGGTGAAATTGGGGGTCAACGGTTACGTGGTTAAACCTTTTACTCCCGAAACTCTGGAAGAAAAAATTAAAAAAGTCATAGCCCAGAAAGAAAAAGGTCCTGCAAAATGAAATTGAAGGAAACCGTCTCAGAAGCGATCAAGTTATGTGAAGAGATTGACTTCGAAAATTTGCCGGAATTAGGACCTTTGCTTGAAAAACTCGAGAAAATCGTTGAGCTCACAGGTGAAAAAGAAGAGCTTTCTAACATAGCCAAAGACTTAAAGGATGTTCTTGATAAGGCCATTTTCGAAGAAATCCCTCCTCAGAAAGCGAGAGAAATCATTTACCAGGGGCTTCTCAAACTACAAGAGCTTTCACAAAAGGAAGAAAAAGACCCCACCGCTTTACTTGAAGACCTTGCCTACAAACTTTTAACCGTTGAGCCTTATGATCTTCCTGCCCTTGGGGAGATTTTAAAGGGCATGGAAGAGTTGGCGGATAGTCTTTCTCAGCAGGCGGAACCCCAAGAGCTTATGCTTTTGGCCAAAAAGGCGTTGGAAAAGGCAATCCTTGAAGAGGTGGGGATGGGAGAAGCTTTAGCCTTTGTAAACGAGGTTTTTAGAGGGCTTCAAAGCTTCTTTTTCGGCGAACCTTTAAGTCTTTCCTTAAAACAAAAGGCAAGGGATCTGGGGCTTTTACCTCAAGAAGAGGCCGAGAAAGAGGAACCATTTAATAAGTTCTTTTCTTTACTTGAAGAAGCCCGAAAAGTTCTTTTAGAAATCGCTTCTTCTCCACAGGACCTCGGGCTTTTAGGCCAATTGAAAAACTATTTCGAGAATATGTGGTATATCCTTAAAGGCCAAGCTCCTCAAGCGGAAAGGCTCTGTCGCAGTATTTCTGAACTTTTATCTTCAAACGCAAAGGGCTTTTCTTCTTTTGATCTTGAAACCTTTGCCCTGGCCATAGATCTTCTCAGGGACCTCAAAGAGGGAGAAGATCTGCCTTCTTCAAAAGTGGAAGAAGTTATAAGCGAGGTTTCTCAAAAATTAAGTTCTCAAAAGAAGCTCCTCGGCGAACTTCTTCTTGAGCAAAAGGCCTTAAAGGAAGAGGACCTTAAAGAAGCCTTTGATGAACAGAAGTTAAAACCCTATAAGAAGTTAGGCGAGATTCTCCTTGAGAAGGGAAAGGTCACAACTCAAGATCTGATTCGGGCTTTGAAAACGCAGACCGAAGGAAGGGTCTCAGTAGAAATTCAAAAGCTCATCCAATTGACCGATCTGGTGGGAGAGCTCGTAGTGCTTCAAGCGCTCATGCGTTCAAACCCCACTTTTCTCGGGGTAGCTGATCTTAAATTTTTACAGGAATTTGAACAACTTGGCCGTATAACTTCCGAATTGCAAAAGATGGTAATGTCATTAAGGATGGAATCTCTGACCGAGATGTTCCAACGTCTTTCCCTCTTCGCCCAAGGACTTGCAACCTCATTGGGCAGAAAGATCGATATAAAACTCGATCTTCAAGATACGGAACTTGAGGCTGAGAAAAAAGGCGCTCTTTACGAAGCATTGACAAGGATCGTAAGGGCTATCCTCGAAGAGAGCCTTCAAAGTCCATCCTCTCTTAAAATCACCGTTAAAAGAAAAACAGGCTACATAAACATAAACCTTTGGGAAGATGGAAAAGGTCTTGACCCCAATTCTTTACTTATTCAAGAAGCCGGAAAAATTTTGCAAGCCCTTGAGGGCAGTCTCGAGAGCCAAGCCCAAGAGGAGGGAACTTCCCTCAGCCTCCGAATCCCGCTTACCCTTGTGGTAATTGACGGGCTTTTAGCCCAGGTGGGAGGGCAATGGTTCATAATCCCCGCGGATTGTGTGAGGGAAATTTATCTACCTAAAAAAGAAAACGTGATATTTTTATCAGGGAAGGAGGAAGCCTTAAAGATAAGAGATGAGCTAATACCGATTATTAACCTTCATAGCTATCTGTTGGGCAAAAATGGCAAAAAGGTATGGGAGCTTGTGGCCATCGTTATAGAGAAAGAACATAAACAATTTGCCCTTCTGGTAGATGAAGTTAAAGGCAAGCAAGAGGTGGTAGTAAAAAATTTGGGGAAGGTCCTGCGAAGCATAAGGGGAGTAGTGGGGGGATCCATCATGGGAGATGGAAGTGTGGGCTTAATCCTTGAACCCGAAGAACTTCTCAAAGAAGAGGGGTAAAAGGCCTTGCACCCCGAGACCCCACGGATTAATGAGAAAGAGCTCAAGCTTATAAGCGATCTCGTTTACCGCCATACCGGTATACGCCTTGGCCCCGAAAAGCGTCACCTAATAGAATTGCGCTTGGGAAAGATATTGCGGAACGAAAAAATACCCTCCTATGAGGAGTATTATCAAAGGGTAATAAGTGATAAAAGCGGCCAGGAATTGCGAAGGCTCCTGGATGCCTTAACTACCAATTTCAGCCTTTTCTTCAGGGAAAAACAGCACTTTGAATTTTTAAAGGAATTACTCCAAAAAGAATCCCTTCGAAAAAAGACCTTTTCCATATGGTCTTCGGCTTGTGCAACAGGGGAGGAACCTTATAGTATAGCCATAACGGTCCTTGAAACGCTAAATCCATCCATCTATAAAGTAGAAATAATTGCCTCCGACATCTCCACACATGCTTTAAAGTTGGCTCAAGAAGGGCTTTATCCTCCTGAAAGCCTGAAGGGGATATCGCCTCTTCTGGTGAAGAAATATTTTGTTAAAGAAGAAAAAGTTCTTAGGGTTAAAAATGAAGTAAAAAGCCTTGTTAAGTTCATGCAAATTAACCTTCTTTCTCCGCCTCCTTGGAAGGAATATTTTGACGTGATTTTTTGTCGAAATGTGATGATTTATTTCGATGAAAATTCGAGAACGAAAGCCCTGGAAAACCTCCTTCAAGCCCTAAAGCCCGGAGGATACCTCATTTTAGGGCACGTTGAAGCTTTCTTGGGGAGAATGATAAAAGGGTTAGAATTGTTGAAAAATTCGATCTATCGGAAAAGGGATGAAACTGAAGGTAGTAGGAATAGGTGAGTTTCAAGTAAGCGATGACCCGGAAGAAATACTTGTCACCTACAGCCTTGGTTCCTGTGTAGGAGTTGTGGTTTATGAACCTTTTAGGCGAGTGGGGGGGATGCTTCATTTTATGCTCCCCGATTCCGAAATAAACTTAGAAAGGGCAAGGGAAAAACCCGGAGTATTTGCCGATACGGGTATACCTCTTCTTCTTCAAAGCTGTAAGGCCCTTGGAGCCGATCTGAAAAAGCTCCAGGTCAAACTTGTGGGAGGAGCGGAGTTATTGGGTTCAAGTGATTTTTTTATGATAGGAAAACGCAATGTAACTTCTGCCCGTAAAATATTGTGGCAGAACGGGCTTTTCATAAAAGCTCAGGAAGTGGGAGGACATGTTAATCGAACCGTCTCATTGGAGATAGCAACTGGTAAGGTATTAGTAAAAATACCCGGAGAAGGGGTAAAGGAGATATGAAGGCCTTAGAACAGGTGCTTTTAAAAATCCAAGAACTTCCTCCATTTCCCCTTGTGGTACTTAAGGTTTTGGAGTTAATAGGGAAAGAGGCTCCTTTTAAGGAGATCGCTAAAGTTGTGGAAGTTGATGAAGGCCTTACCTCAGAAATATTGAAGATCGCCAATTCTCCATTTTTCGGCCTAAAGAGAAAGATCTCTTCGGTCCAAGAAGCGGTGGTCTATTTAGGAGAAAAGTACCTGCTTGAGATTGTGACTCGTTCTGCTTCAAAAAGGTATTACCAGTCGACCCACGAAGGTTATGACCTCAGAAGGGGCGAATTATGGAGACATTCGGTTGCTTGTGCCTTAGCTTCAGAGGTTCTAAATAAAAAGCTTAACCAAAAAAGCGACCATGTGCTTTTTACTGCCTCTTTGCTTCACGATATTGGAAAAATCGTCTTAAATAGTTTTGTGAAAGAAACTTTTGATGAGATTATAAAAAAGGTAAAAGGAGGCATGACGTTTGTGGAAGCGGAAAGGGAGGCCTTGGGGATTGATCACGCCGAAATCGGGGGTCACATAGCTAAAAGGTGGAACTTCCCTGAGGAGATAATCGATGCTATCCAATATCATCATGAACCAAGAAAGGGTGGTCTTTATGCCCGAAAGGTCCACGTATGTGATGTCCTTTGTAGCAGTTTGGGAATAGGAGCCGGAGTGGACGAACTTTATGAGCGTTTTGACTCGGAAGTCTTAAAGGAACTCGGCTTAAGCAGAAGGGATGTAATGATGTTGCTTTGTGAAATTCAGCAACTTTATGAGAAAACCCAATCACTTTTTTCTATGGAGATGGGCGATGGGGTTTAACATCCTTATAGTGGATGACTCTTCTTCCATAAGGCGTCTTTTGAAGAAAGTCTTAGAATTCTCGGGGATTGAACTGGGTGAAGTCCTTGAGGCTTCCAATGGGCTTGAAGCCTTGGACGTCCTAAAGAGAGAATGGGTGGATTTCATACTGTGTGACATTCACATGCCCAAGATGGACGGCATCCAGTTTCTCCGAGAGTTAAAACGAGACGAGGTCCTCTCCCGGATACCCATCATAATGGTTAGCACTGAAGGGCGTGAGGAAATAGTTCAAGAAGTCAAAGCCTTAGGCATTAGGGCTTATGTGAAAAAACCCTTCTCCCCTGAGGAGATCAGGGAAGTTATAGAAAACCTTATAGGTGAGGAGTTTTCCAGAGATGAAAGAGATTCTTCGTGAAATATTTCCCAAGATAATGGAAAAGATGTTTTTCCTTGTAGCCGAAGAACTTGAGGGGGGAACTTCAAGTCAAAGGGGTGATTATGTGGCGGAGATCATCTTAAAGGGCCCTAAATTACTCACCTTAAGGATCCTTGTACCTCGTTCACTTGGGATAGTGATGTTCAAAAACCTCTTCCCAGAAGAAGACCCTGAAGAAGATAGGCTCAAGGATATGTTACAAGAATTGGCCAATATGGTAGGGGGAAATCTCATAAGCCTCCTTGGTGCACAGTGGCAATTGGGACTTCCTCAAGTTTATCCTAGTATTGAGGCTTTAGGGTTTTTGATCGGTAAAAACCCTATCTTAGAATACGACATAGAAGGCGAGACAATAACCCTTTACCTTGAGGGTTAATATGGAGAAAAGCAAGATCAAAGTCCTGGTAGTCGATGATTCGGCTATAGTGAGGCAAGTTCTTAAGGAACGCCTCTCTCAAGAGCCCGATATAGAAGTAGTAGGAGTGGCTCCAGATCCCTATATCGCCCGGGATAAGATCGTTAAACTTAATCCCGATGTACTGATACTGGATGTGGAAATGCCGAGAATGGATGGCATTACTTTTCTCAAAAAGCTCATGCGTTACCGGCCAATGCCCGTGGTGATCTTCAGCTCCTTAACCCCCCAAGGCAGTGAGCTTGCCCTTGAAGCGCTTAAAGAAGGAGCCATCGAGGTGATGGTAAAACCAGGAGGCTCCTACTCGGTTGGGGAAGCGATTGCCCAGTTAGCTCAGAAAATTAGGGCTGCAGCCAAGGCTCGATTCTTAAAATTCTCCTCCGAACTTCCTCCATTAGATGAAGAACAGGTGAGTGAGACTTCCTTAAAGTACGTGGGGGATGAAATCATAGCGATAGGAGCTTCCACCGGGGGAACGGAGGCTTTAAAAGTCGTCCTCAAGCAAATGCCCCTCAATTCTCCCGGTATAGTTATAGTGCAACATATGCCCCCTGGCTTCACTGAAGCTTTTGCCCGAAGGCTTAACGAAATTTGTAAGATCGAAGTCCGGGAAGCAAGGGATAAAGACCCCGTACTTCCTGGAACAGCCCTTATTGCCCCGGGTGGACTTCACATGGTGCTCATGAGGAGTGGAACCCGGTATTACGTGAAACTTAAAGAAGGCCCTCTTGTTAATTATCAGCGCCCTTCAGTGGACGTTTTATTTAGCTCCGTCGCCAAGGCCGCTGGGCCGAAGGCCATCGGGGTGATAATGACCGGAATGGGATCAGACGGAGCCAGAGGACTTTTGGAGATGAAAAAGGCTGGGGCAAAAACAATAGCCCAGGATGAAAACACCTGCGTCATTTTCGGCATGCCCAAGGAAGCTATAAAATTAGGGGCCGTCGACCATGTGGTGCCCTTAGAGGAAATCCCTTCTCAGATACTTAAGCTTCTTAAGAACTCAGCTTGAACCTCCCTAAGAGCTCTTTTATATGATTCACCTGAGCTGAAAGCTCTTCGGCCGCAGCGGCATTCTCCTCGCTTGTGGCTGCTGTTTGTTGTACTAAGCTTTCTATCTGTCTTAAAGCATTATTTATATGCCCTATACCCTGAGCCTGCTCATTCGAGGAAGCACTTATCTCAGCCATAAGTTCAGTAACCTTATCCACGTTCTCCACTATTCGGTTAAAAGAGGCGTGGGCTTTTTGAACCTTATTAACGCCCTCATGGACCTTAGTAATGGTCCCTTCAATAAGTTGTGAAGTTTCTTTTGCCGCCTGGGTGGTTCGACCTGCAAGGTTTCTCACTTCCTCGGCCACAACGGCGAATCCCTTGCCGTATTTCCCAGCTCTGGCGGCTTCAATGGCTGCATTTAAGGCCAGAAGGTTTGTCTGAAAGGCGATTTCATCGATCACCCTTATGATCTTAGAGACATTAGAACTTGACTCCTCTATGTCGTTCATTGCTTGAACCATCTCCTCCATTTCCCTTTGACCCTCAAGGGCAGCTTCTCGGACCAATTGGGAAAGGTGATTGGCCTCATGGGCTTTTTGCGCGTTTTGTTTCGCTTGAACCTCTATCTCGTTAACGGAAGTAGCAATATCTTGAATGCTTTCGGCTTGCTGGGCTGCTCCTTGGGCGAGCATATGGGCCGATTGAGCCACTTGAGAGGCCCCAAGGCTTAATTGATCAACAGCACTATGTATCTGAAGGATCATGTCGTTAAGGTCCAAAACGACCCTATCAAAGGCCTTTTTTAAGGAATTCGATGGGGGCATCCTTACGGTGAGATCCCCCTGTTGGATTCGTGAGAGCCAATCCCTTACCCCTATCATAAAATCCTCTAAACCTCCAAAGATTTTGTTCAAGTCAATGAGTATTTTCTGCCAAAACCCCTTAAAGCTCGTCTCATCGCATTTGGTAAAACGCCTATCCTCGTGAAGACTCTTCGTGACCCTTTCTATCTCCTCATAAAAGGACCTGATCCCATCTTTTAAGACCCTTATGGCCTCAACTATCGGCGCAAGATCCGGGGAGACCTCGGAGGGGACTTCTGGGAGTTGCCCCTCTTTGAGCTCGTTTAAAGTCCGGACTAAAAGGTCAAGCCCTTTAAGATGTTCTTCTTCTGCTTGCTTTTCCTCTAAAAAAGCTCCTTTTCCATAAAAGGCATTTTCTTCCGCCTTGGATCTTCTAAAAAGCCTCCCTATCATTTTTACCCCCTTATCTCAGAATTTTATGAACATCAAGAAGTATCTTAACCCCTTCACCTACCTTACCCAAACCCATAACAAAACCACCTTCTTCGGAAGGAGGGGGTTCTATCTGCTCTTGAGGAATATCAGTTACCTCGTTGACCCTGTCGACGATGAGACCCAGCAGATCTCCTTCTACGTTCACCACAATAATGCACGTTCTTTCATCATAAGGGCGCTCGGGCATCCCAAGCCTGAGCCTCATGTCAAGAACTGGGATTATCTTCCCCCTGAGGTTTATAACCCCTTTAACATAGGTAGGCACATCCGGAACAGGTGTTATCTTCTGAAGCCCCACTATCTCGGAAACATAGTGGATAGAAATCCCATAATCCTCTTCTCCCACCCTAAACGTGAGGTATTTCTCCAAAGTGCCCCCCTCATTAATCATCTCCTCACCCCTTTCTCGACCTTTTTCCATCAACATATCTCACCTCCTCCTTTGGAATGTTGAAAATTCCCGGACCCCACCCTTTCCAATATGCCCTGAACATCAATTATCAAACATACCCCTCCGTCCTCCAATATACTACAACCCGATATACCCGTTATCCTGCCCAATCGCTTTGGCAAAGGTTTAATAACCGTATCCCTTTGGCCTAATACCTCATCTACTCCAAGACATAACTCTTTCCCCTTTTGTTCTAAAAGTACTAAAATCTCTCCTTCGTTTCTCTCCTTTTCTCTTATACCCAGAAGTTCCCTCAGAGATACAACCGGATGTAACTTCCCATGACGTTTAATCACCTTCTTGCCGCCAGGTAAGAAGGTTATGTCCTTTAAATCCAAAGGAAACAACTCCTTAACCGCATAAAGGGGCAAAACATAAATGTGACCATTCACCTTAACCAAAAGCCCATCTATTATGGCCAAGGTGAGAGGAAAATGCAGTATGAAGCTTGTACCTTCCCCTGGAGCGCTTTTTACCTCAACCCACCCTCTTAACTCCTCAACCCTACTTTTAACCACATCCATTCCCACTCCTCGTCCTGAAATCTCCGTTACTGATTTGGCCGTTGAAAAGCCCGGAAGAAAAATCAGCTGAAAGACCTCCTCATCGGGTATAACCGCCCCTGGTTGAATTAGACCTTTTTCCCGGGCTTTTTTCAGAATGGCTTCTTTGTCGAGTCCCTTACCGTCATCTCTAACGCTTATCAAAACCTCACCACCTTCATGTCTTGCCTCAAGTTCAATTAGGCCTTTCCTCGGCTTACCTAAGCGTTCTCTTTCCATTGGGGGCTCAATCCCATGATCAACAGCATTTCTCACCAGATGAACCAAAGGATCCGAAATGGCTTCTATCACCGTTTTGTCAACCTCCGTTTCTTCCCCTTTTAAGATAAGTTCCACCTCTTTACCGCTTCTTCTGGCAGTATCGTAAGCAACCCTTATCATCCGCCTAAAAAGCCCTCCTATAGGAACCATCCTTAAAGACATGGCAAGGTCTTGAAGGCTTGAAATGATGCGGTGAAGCTGATGGGCAGCCTTTTCGAAGTTTTCAAATCTATACCCCTTAAGATCAGGATTCCTCACCACCATGGTTTCCGCGATTACAAGTTCCCCGACTAAGTCGTTAAGTTCATTAAGCTTATCCAGATCAACCCTTATGTCGGTTTTGACCTTTTTTTGAGTCATAGAAACTCTCTCAGATATATCCTCATCCTTTGGAACTTCTGACAAGGGGATTTCTTCCTGAACTTTTTCGGAGGGCTCCATTAATGACTTCCGAAGTTCCTCAATTACCCTCTGACTCTCCCCTTCAAACTCCTTATCCGTTTCTTTCTCTTGAAGTTCGGGAAGGACTTTTCGTATGAAATCACACCCAAAAAGGATGGCTTCCACATGCTTTGCGGAGATCTTTATTCGCCCTTCCCTTAGGGCTCCAAGTAAATTCTCCGCCTCATGCATTACTTTGTTTATATTCTCAAGACCTAAAAAGGCCGAAGCACCTTTGAGGGAATGAAAAAGCCGAAAGATCTCGTTTAAGGTATCTCGGTTAATAACCCCTTTTTCTTCAAATTCCCTCTGAAGCTGAACAATATGAGGCTCCACTTCATCTAACATCTCCAGGGAGTCGGAAATAAACCCTTTGAGAAGTTCAGGATCAAACATTCCTAATTTTAAAAAATCGGCAAAAAAGAAAATTTTTATTAATCTATACCTTCATACCCCAAAAAGCCCAAAAATTCCAAAAAAGCTTCATCGTCTAACTTACCCCTCATCTCCTCTTTCATAACCCTTATGGCCTCTCTGGGCTTATAAGGAGGTCGATAAGGCCTAATGCCACATAAGGCTTCAAACACGTCACAAACCTTTAGCAAATGGGCCATAGGATGAATCTTTTCCCCCTTAACCCCCCGGGGATAACCTGAACCATCAGGAGATTCATGATGCTGTTCTATAATCTCGAAAATTTCTCTATTCTCAAATCCCCTCTCTTTAAGCAATCTAACGCTTAAAAGGGGATGTCTCTTCATCTCGCTCCATTCATAAGGATCAAGAGGCCCTGGCTTCTGAAGAATGCTCTGAGGTATTCTCTCTTTCCCTATATCATGAAATATGGAGGAAAAGGCCAAAACTTCTACCTGTTCAAGCGGCATTTTCCTATGAAGGGAAAAACTTGTGGCGAGGAAAAAGACATTATTTGAGTGCAAATAGGAAACAAAATCATGATCCATAAGTTCTCTAAGGCATTTATAAAGCCCGGGCTTCTCCCCCAGGAACCTCACCGTGTCCTTTACGAAATTCCACGTATTTTCTATAGCAAACTTATCCCATCTCCTAAAAACCCTTTCAAGGATAGATTCTGCAACCCGATAAAGGACCTTTGCTTTTTTTTCAAGTGAATATTCGGTACTTTCCATCACCTCTCTGAGTGTGGGCCTAAGATACTGCGGATAAATGTCCATGGCAGGAATCTTTACGTATACCTTTTTCACCCCCATAGCCTTCCAGGCCGAAATCCTTTCGATCGTAATGGGAAGCTCCTTTCTCCGATAAAAAAGCAATTTCTTCCCCTTTTTGATATAAAGGTCTGCCTCAAAGAGGGAATTCTCCAAGAAAAACTCCTCAAAAATCTCTATATCAAAAACCAGATATTCTTCCCCCAATATTTCTGTTTTAAATTTCCCTAACATATGAACAGTCCATGATAACCGATTTCGTTCTTGAAGGCAAATCCGTTTTTTGGTATGTTGTTTTTCCTTTAATAAAGAAAGATGGGCTTCGTATTCTCTTTAGAGACTCTTCTCAGAATCGCGCGGGAAAAGCTCGATCTTCTCCGAGAGGAGTTTACGCTAATCAAAGGACTCCTTGATCGCGAAGAAAAGACTTTAAAGGAACTTGAAAACATCCGATCTTTGCATTTGAAAAAGTTCTCCGCCTTAAAGAAAGATCCCCTTGAAGCCCAAGAACTTCTCATTTTCGAAAACTATTTGACTCTTCTCCGAGAAAAGATCCGCTCTCAAAAAGGCAAGATTTTGGAAATAAAGGAAAACCTTGAGGCTAAAAAAGGCGAATTGATCCACGCCTCAATGAGGATGAAGCTTCTGGAAAAAGCAAAAGAGAAGGAGCTTTTGAATTATAAGGTCTCTCAACGTCATAAGGAATCAAAAGGGCTTGATCAGTGGGCGCAAAGGAGCAAAAAGGGGTTGAAGGAAGATTGAGGCTTGGGTAAAGTATATCCTTATTTTTGCCGATTAAAATGAAGGGAAACTTTCTTAAGAGGAGGTTTCCATGGACTTACGGAAGTGGGTGAGAAAGAAAAAAGAAGGCCTCCAATGGGCAAAAGGGGGGTTGAGAAAAAAATTAATACTCTATTTTCTCCCCGTTGCCTTTTTCCCCATAGGTGTTGGAGTGGTGAGTTTTTTTGTAAGTAGTATAATGAGTAAACACATTGAGCTTCAAACTTTAGCCCATCAGGAAATAGTGGAACCATTTCATCAACTGGATTCAGATATACAGCTCTATGCCGTCACCGGGAACATGTTCTTCAAAATCGATTTAGAAGAAAAGAAATGGATGGAGAAAGTGGAGGAGGGAATCAAAAAGACAAGGAATAAGGTACTCATAGGGGAAGAAAGGCAGATCTTAAAAGAGCTTGATGAAGCCTTTCAAGAATATAAGAAACTATCTCAAGAAAGGATTTCTCTAAGGGATAAATACGAGGAGTTAAAAAAACAAGTATCCGAAAAGGCCCTTGCGGCAGAGCAGATCTTCAAGGGGTCTCTTCTTGGTCTTTATCAACAAACGGCTTACCCCATTTTTCTCCAGCTTCGTTTAGAGGAACAGAATTTTCTCCTTTATGAGAAGGACATTTATGGGATTGCTTGGGAAGATGCTGCTAATAAGCTCATGAAATCGGTGACGGATCAAGAACTTAAAACTACCCTCGAGGCTTATGTTGCTTCCTTCAAGGAGCTCTTAGAGACTAATAAAAAATTCCAGGATATCCAAATAGCACATCAGGGAACATCTTTCCAGTTTAAGGAAAAAATCTCTCGTCTCTCTGAGTATTTACGAAAAAGTGCAAGCAGAACCAAACTTCAGGCAAATTTCGCTAATTTACTCATAAGCGTTGCGGCTTTTCTGGGGGTGATGGTTATTGCAGTTTTTGTGGCAAGAAAGTTTACCATTCTGATAAGCCAAATGACCCAAGCGACCGAAGAGATCGCCCAAGGCAACTTGGAGGTTGAGGTTCAAATTAAAAGCGACGATGAACTCGGTCATCTGGCAGAGGCCATAAACCGTATGGCAAGGGACCTTAAGGAAGAGAAGGAAAAAGAAAAACAATTTACCGAAGAGCTTAAGAGACAACAGGAAGCCCTTCAGGAAAAAATGCAAGAAGTGGAATTATTGAAGCAAGAAGCCGAACAGAAGGCAAAAAGGCTCCTTGACGAGATTGAAAAGATAAACCACTTTATGGAACTTACTGCAAACGGTGATTTTGTGGCCTTCCTCAAAGAAGAGGAATTTAAGGAATTAAAAGAACTTGCGTCAAGAATAAACCAAACGAAGAAGAAACAAAAAGAACTCTTGACACAAGTCCACGAAGCAGCTGAACAAGTCTTAGGAGCGGCCACTCAGTTAGCAGAAGGAAGCACCCGACTCGCTGAAGCGGCTTCAGAACAGGCAGCAGCGGTTGAAGAAAGTCTTAGCTCCATGGAAGAAGTGGAATCTGTAACACAAGGAAATGCGAGAAACGCTCAAGAAGCAGATCGTTTCTTAAAGGATACCTTACAGGTCTTAGAACAAACAGCTACTTCGGTGGGAAAACTCCTCGAAGCGATGAATGAGATAGTGAAGGCTTCTGATCAGACTCAGAAGATTATAAAGACCATTGACGAGATAGCCTTCCAGACGAATCTCTTGGCCTTAAATGCCGCTGTTGAAGCAGCAAGGGCCGGAGAGGCAGGAGCTGGATTTGCGGTAGTCGCCGAGGAAGTGAGAGCTTTAGCTCAAAGAAGTGCTGAGGCCGCCAATCAGACTTCTCAGTTAATCGAGGAGATGAGAAAAAGGGTCTCTCAGGGAAGGCAGGTTTTAAGTGAAACAGAGGGTAGTTTCAATAAGGTGGCTCAAAATATCCATAAGGTCGCTCAGGTAGTAGCTGAGGTATCCCTTGGAAGTTCCGAACAAGCAAGGACCATTTCCCAAATCCGCGATGCTTTAAGACAGATAAGCGATGTGACCCAACAGGTGGCTTCAAGTGCTGAAGAAAGTGCCGCCGCCTCTGAACAGATGAAAGCCCAAGCCCATACCTTAAGGGAGATGATCTCTATGTTTAAGTTGGATTAACTTATTTCGATAAGCTCATAAGACCTTGAGCCTAAACCTAGTTCTTCGGCATAACAGAGTTGAATGGACCAATCGAAGTGGTGAATCTTTCTGAAGATGTCTTCTCCTGCTTTTTGATTCACCAGGTCAATAGAAGCCTGATCAATAGCTACCGGGTCCCTGGAGCCCAAAATGCCTATATCGGAAACTACGGGAATATCGCTTTTAGACCAGCAATCACAAAGGGGCGTGACCGAACATAAAAAGTTCAAAAACAAAACCCGACCTTCCTTCCCCTTAAGGACACCCAAGGCGTGTTCCACCATCTTCCTTTGGAAAAGCTCCGAATCCCGTTTCCACCTGACTTCAATGGCCTTCTCCTCACAACACACTATACACTGCCCACACCCTATACATTTACTTTCGTCTATTTCGGCCTTTCCTCCCTTAAGACTTAAGGCTTCATTCGGACATTCTTCTACACATCTCCCACACCCTTTACACCTTTTCCCCATTACACGTGGGGCTACTTCCGAATGCTGACTCATCTTCCCCTTCCTTCCCGTACACCCCATCCCCAAATTCTTTAAAGTCCCACCAAACCCCGAGAGGTCATGCCCCTTAAAATGGGTCAAGACTATTAAAGAATCAGCAGAATAAATAGCCGCGGCTACCTCCACCTCCTTATAAATCCTTCCCTCAATTTTCACCCTCACCACATCTTGCCCCTTAAGCCCATCGGCAATTATAATAGGAGTCGACACGCTCTCCATGGTAAAACCATGCTTTAGGGCCGTCTCCATATGAGTTACCGCATCCGAACGACTTCCCTTATAGAGGGTCGAGGTATCGGTGAGAAATGGCTTTGCTCCCAAAGCCTTAAGCTGATCCACCACCGGCCTAATGAAATCGGGCCTTAAATAGGTGAAATTCCCTTCTTCCCCAAAATGAACCTTAACCGCGCATAAATCACCCTTTTTGACCACTTCTTGGACCTTCAAAAGCTCAAGGAGCTTCCCTATCCCCCAGGAAAGCTCGTTCCTTTTCCCTTTAAAAGGAAGAAGATAAACCTGAGCCTTCATAAAGCTCCCTCAAAACTTCCTCCGCCCCTTGTCCTTTCAAAAGCTTAGCCAAGAACCTTCCCACCTCCACGGGATCCTCCCCTTTATGCTCCCCATAAAAGTACCTTTTCCCATCGAATGACGAAACGAAAGCCTTAATTTTAACCTCCTTCCCCTCACATTCGGCAAAAGCCCCAAGCGGAACTTGACACCCTCCTCCCATCTCCATCAAAAAGGCCCTTTCACAGAAAACGGCCTTTTCACTCGAAGGATCGCTTACCTCTTTTAAAAGATCCATAAAGGGAGAATCCTCCCTGCATTCAACCGCCAAGGCCCCTTGACCCGGAGCGGGGATCAACTCATCAAGAACTTTAATGCCCTCCACCTCTAAGTTAAGTCTCAAAAGCCCCGCCAAAGCTACCACAAGCCCATCCACTTCCCCACGTTTGAGCTTTCTCAACCTGGTATCAAGATTCCCTCGAATGGAAATGACCTCAAAATGCGGAAAAAGCCTTCTAAGTTGAACCATTCTCCTCAAAGAGGAGGTCCCTATCCTTCTACCCTCCCCCTCTGGAAGGATCAATACATCCCTTGGATCAAGCCTCTTGGGAATGGCTCCTATAGTAAGACCCGGAGGGAGCTTAGTCGGAAGGTCTTTAAGGCTATGAACCGCTAGGTCGATCCTCCCCTCAAGAAGGGCCTCCTCAATCTCCTTAACGAACAACCCCTTCGAACCGATCTTGAAAAGAGGAGTATCCATAACCTTATCCCCAGTAGTTTTAATCACCATAAGCTCAAACTCCATAAAAGGCCAAACGGCCTTCAAAGCCCTCATGACTTCTTCGGTCTGCCTAAGAGCTAAAACAGAACCCCTTGTTCCCACCCTTATCTTCATCACTTCCCTACACAAAACCTCGAAAAGATCTCCTCAAGGACCTCCTCCGAGGTCCTCTCCCCAATCACTTCCCCAAGATCATCCATCACTCCTTCAAGTTCTAACGCCACTTGATCCCAGGGAAGTTCCTCCAGATGTTCCTTAAAAAAGATTAAACGCCCTCGAGCCCTCTCAAGCAACGTTTTATGCCTGGTATTCAAGGGAACGATCTCCGAGGGTGGTCCAACCGAATAGCTTTTCCTTATGACCGAAACCATCTTCTGCTTTAATTCCTCTATCCCCTCACCCGTTAAAGCCGAAGTCTTAACGACTTCTTCAAATCCCTTAAGGACGTCTTCCGAAAGATAAGGCGGAAGATCGCTCTTATTAAGGACAAGTATCGCGCGTTTTCCTGAAAATTCCTCCAAAACAGAGAGATCCTCCTCCTCAAGCGGACTACTTTGATCGAGCACAAAAAGAATAAGATCCGCCTTTTTTATTTGGAGCTTAGCCCTTTTGATCGCCTCTTCCTCTATTAAGTCCTTGGGCTCCTTCTTAAAGCCCGCCATATCGACCAAACAGAAGGGAATTCCGTCGATCAAAACGGTCTCTTCAATCACATCACTTGTAGTGCCCGGAATAGGAGTCACAATGGCCCTATCTCTGCCCAGAAGCCTGTTAAAAAGCGAGGACTTCCCCACATTCGCCTTCCCCAAAAGGCAAGTCCTAACCCCCTCTCTAAAGATCACGTTCTGTTCCCAAGACCTCAAAAGGTTCTCGATCTCCCTTAAGACCGAACGGATCCCCTCCAAAACCTCCCCTTTCGAAGGAGCAGGGATGTCCTCCTCGGGCACTTCAAGCCAAGCGGAAATGGGAACAAGAACGTCAAATAGCCGATCCCTCAAGGCTTTGATCCTCTCCGAAAGCTCCCCTTCAAGCTGTCTCTGAGCGAGCTTTAGGGCCTGCTCGTTCTGAGCCATAATGAGCTCCAAAACCGCCTCCGCTTGAGCGAGATCTATCCTCCCATTTAAAAAGGCCCTCTTGGTGAACTCGCCAGGAAGAGCAGGCCTTGCCCCCATCCTCACAAGCACTTCCAAAATCTTCCTCAAAACCAAATACCCCCCGTGACCACTTATCTCAACCACATCTTCTCGGGTATAGGTCCAGGGAGCCTTCATGTAAACCAAAAGCACTTCATCGATAACTTCGCCCGTTTGAGGGTCCACAATATACCCATAACGGACCCGGCGGGAAGGAAGATCCTGAGGGGGCAACTTGGGGACAAATACCTTCTGAGCGATCTCCAACGCTTTTGATCCGCTCATCCTTATAACGCCAAGCCCGCCGATTCCAAAGGGGGTACAGATGGCACAAATGGTGTCCTCATCCTGTAGGTGATGTTTCACGTGAAACACTCCTGGGAAGTTCCAGTTTTACCTGTCTTTTCGTCTTGGCCTTTTTGGAGAGAGCGAGCTCGATCAAATAGACGATAGATTCAAACAACTCCTTTCTTCTTTTTAACCCTGCGATTTCGTCTCCGCTCAAACCTATTATGATCCTTCCCCTATCGCTTCTCGCCTTGACTCTCACGGTTGGAGCAATATAAAGAAAGATCTTATCAGCTAACTCTTCGGCCAGAAGCACCAACTCCCATTCTTGAACGGGTTTGGGTCTGGCTCTCACGACCACCTTTTTCCCCAGAACCCCAAAAAGCCCTTCTTTTTCCTCGATTTCGAATTCCAACTCATCTCGGCCTTTGCCCAATTGCTTGCATATTTCCTCTATTAATTTTTCCGGATCCTTACCCTCTTTCTCGATGACCCACATTTTTTCCCCCTCCTTAAGACGTAAAGTTGGTGGATAATTCCAAATACGTTGGACGCAAGCCAATAAAGGACCAATCCCGAAGGAAAGTTCAAAAACAGCAAGGTAAAGACAATCGGCATAAAGAGCATCATTTTTTGTTGGGCTGGATCGCCCTGTTGGGGCGTGAGTTTCTGTTGAAGGATCATGCTTAAGCCCATCAAAATAGGGCTTATATAAGTCGGATCCTTGGAGGATAAGTCCCTTATCCAGAGCACGAAAGGAGCGTGTCTCAGGTTAATCGAGACCAAAAGGGCTCGGTAAAGGGCGAAAAATACGGGAAGCTGTAGCAAAAGGGGCAAACAGCCGCTCAAGGGGTTTATCCGCCTTCTTCGGTAAAGTTCCATTATCTCTCTTTGGAGTCTCTCTTTGTCATGGCCGTATTTTTTCTGGAGCATCTTCAATTCGGGGGCTATTTTTTGCATCTCCTTCATGGCCTCATAGCTTTTTTGGGTTGGCCAGAGGAAGATGAGTTTTATCAAAAGGGCTAAAAGGATGATGTCAAGCCCCCAATTTCCCGTTAAGCGATGAGTAAGCTGTATGAACTTTAGAATTGGTATGGCTATGAGGCCGAAGGTACCGTAATCTATCACCTTTTTGGCCAAGGGCGAAAGCTTCTCCAGTTCCTTTTCGTCCTTTGGACCGAGGTAAATTTGAAAGTGATGCCTCTGGGCCTTCTCTCCTCCGAAAAGGCCATAGATAACCGCTTCATTCATGCGACCCAGTAATATCTTTCCTTTCTCCTCGGCCTTGATGATGGAGGCAAAATAATCCTGGTCGAAGGCAAATAGGTTAAGGTCCTGGAAGGTAAGGGGTTCGGAACCTATCTTTTTAGGCTTAATCTTGAGCCTTCCCTCAGGACCTATAAGGAGAGGTCCGAAAAAACCGTAATAGCTTCCCTTAAGGTCCGTTTTTCCTATCCAAGAAAGGTATAAGGGGGTTTCTTGATTGAGATTTATCTCCGTCTCTATCACATAGCTATTGGGATAAAACTTCAAGGTCCTTTCGATAAAAAGTCCCTCTCCTTCCCAGGTCATCTTGAGCTCTTCGGGTTTTTCCTTTATTTCCAGGAACGCCTTAGAGAAGCGCCACGGTATTTTCTCATTATAGGGAAAACCGTGTTCCAAGAGGAGACCTAAGGGTAGTTCATTGAGCTTTTGTGTACTCACCAATTCTACGGGCTTTGGAGGTGAAAAGTCGAGTTCTTTGCCCAGAATTTTGGCGATAAACCCTTGGATCGCTTTTGAAAGGGGGTGAAGCTCAACTTTGTCGTAGTAACGTTTAAGGGTCAAACTTTTTAGCCTTCCTCCGTACTCACTTAAGACCATCCGATAAAGAGGGGTCTCGATAACTATTTCTCCGAACTGTTGGGGTAGGTCTTCCTTTTCCTTCGAAGGTAAAAGGGGTTGAGAGGGTTCTTCCTTTTTTTGCAGTGGAGGAGAAGGTTTGAAAAAGAAGTGTTCAAAAACGATGAGTATCAAAATCGAAAGGGTCAAAGCTATTATCATCCTTAAGAAGGTGTTCTTTTCTCCCATCAACTCCTCCTTGGGGGAACGGGGTCATAACCACCAGGGTTAAAAGGATGGCATTTGGAGATCCTCCTTAAGGTGAGCCATCCCCCTTTTAGAAGCCCGTGCCTTTGAAAAGCCAAAACGGCGTAACTGGAACATGAGGGGTAAAACCTGCATTTAGGCCCATACAGGGGGGAAATGAGTTGATAAGCTTTTATGAGAAAGATCAAAAACCTCAGGATTATCTTCATCTCGCCTTTTCCTTAAATAGGTCTTTCAGGATGCTCTCGACTTCCCAATATCCTTTAAGGCTTTCGGCCCCTTTGTGGACTAAAAAGATATAATCATGAGAGGGAGCAAGTTTACATTTATTCAACCTAAAAAACTCCCTCACCAGTCTACGGATCCTGTTCCTCTTCACCGCCTTTCCTACCTTCTTGGGCACAATAACGGCCATTCTCCTTAAAGGAAGTTCGTTTGGGCTCATGATGACGGTGAAAAAGGACAAAGATACTCTTTTCCCCTCTTTAAAAACCCTTTGAAAATCCCTATCCAAATGGATTCTCTCTTCTTTTTTAAAAGTCTTGCAGCATCTCAAACCGTCGTTAAGCGCCATCTTCCTTTCTGGCGTCTTCTTTTTAAGACCTTTCGGCCTGCTTTGGTGGACATCCGCTTGAGGAACCCGTGAGTGCGCTTTCCGCTTATAATGCTCGGCTGATAGGTCCGCTTCATATCTGACCCCCTTTATTTCAAAAAGCCCCTCCCTTGAAGGGGCTTTTTGAAAAGAGAATCACACCTTTTAAGGTTCGTCAAGAAAGGTCATTCGTAAAGTTCAAAGACCACCAAGTTGCTTGACCCTTTTTTGAAGAATGGGGCATTGGCTACCGCCACCACAAGTTCCACCAAACCATCGTTGTCCACATCCCCTACTTCAAAGTCGAAGATGCAACCAGGAATATCTTGGGTTCTCCAAGCTTCAGCCATGGCCAATCCATCCCACAGTAAAGAGACTATCCTACCGGCATTGTAAAGCCTAACCCTTTCAAAGGTCTCACCTAAGGTAAACTGATTCTCCCCTAAAAGTAGCTCTTCATATCCATCGTTATCAAGGTCAACCACTTCCATTCTTAAAGGAAGGTAAATTCTTCTTGGCATTCCCGCTGGCATTCCCTTAGCGTCAGCAAAAACCTTGGGGCGATCGAAGTAATTATCCGAAGCCCCGTATTTTTTTGAACCCTTCCAAAGCCTTTCGCCTTCCGGGCTTAGGACCTCAAGTTCACCAAGGTCGTTAAGCCTGGCTATCTCGGGCTTTTCGGTTCCGCTGAATCGCCCCAAAGCAAACGAGAGGACCCATTCCACGCCTTTTAAGTCCTTGAGAGGCTTTAAAATTAGCTTACCCTTTTCAAGCCTTACCTCTTCGATACCCCCCACATAGTCCCTATCGGGGCCTATTGCTTGGGAAAAGAGGAGCTTTCGACCTCCCAATCGCACGGATCGGAAATAACGGTTCAAATTCCCCTTTATCTCCTTAACTTCATTACCCTTGATCTTAAGGATAAAGGACCTCATGTCCCCCTCTTCGGTGGAAGCACTTACCGCTATTTCCGCTCTTCCGTCCCCATCCAAATCAGCAAGGTTAACGTTAAGGAAGTTGTAAGTTGAAGGCTTCTCGAATTCGGCCACCAGTTTAAGGCCTTCGCCGGTGTCGCGGTAAACCGAAAGCTTATATGGCTCTATCAGCACCAGTTCGTTTTGCCCATCGCCATCCACATCGCCTATACTTAGTCCCTTAATGAACTTCCCCGAAAAACGCAAAAGCTTAGAGTAACCCAAAGCTTGGTAAAGCAATTGCGCCCTTAAAGTCCCCTTACTTCTGAGGCTGATTCCCTTTTGCCCGAGGACCCTCTCCTTAATCTGAGAGACAACTCCTTTTAAACCTGAGACCAAAGCTCCTTCGTCAGGAAATTGAGCATAAACAGCCCGGGGGGAAGAACCTAAGGTCACATCCAAAATCTTCACATCCAAGGATATCACCCCTCCTACCCTTATGGCTTTACCCATGAGGACCCACCTTACCCCCACCTTTTTCCCCAAAAGGCGTGCCTGATCCTCGCTCAAGGCCTCAGGGTCCAATCTTCCCAAAAACCTCTCCATTACAGATCGCTCAACGACTGGTATACCCTCGGAGATCAACCTTGTGGAAATAAGCTCCCATAGTTCCTGTGAGAGGGAAGGGGAAAGCCCGCTTGTCCTAATGGGTAAAAGCAGGACCTCAACCTGAGAGAAAGAGGGGGAGATTAGGAAGAAAAACCATATGCCCAGAACGATCGCCAAAAGCCTCCTCACCATGGTTCCTTTTTTAAAGGTCATCATAATGCCTCCTCTTTAAGAAAGGCTTGGGGGAAAAGTTTCTGAATCTCTTCTCTTAAGGCCTTCTCCTTTTCCGGAGAAATGAGGAGCTCCCGAAAAAGCTTACGGGCGAAGTCTTGGGTTGTCATCCTCAAGATCCGCTTTATTCGAGGGATGGAGCTTGGGGTCATACTGAGTTCGTCTATTTCCATTCCCAAAAAGACCAGACTATAGAAGGGATCAGCAGCCATTTCACCACATATACTCACCTTTTTCCCCTTCCGATGAGCCTGATCCACTATGGACCATATGAGCCTTACTATAGCGGGATGGAGGGGATTGTAGAGATAAGTGACCCTTTCGTTTTCGCGATCTATGGCAAGCGTATATTGGATGAGGTCATTGGTGCCTATGGATAGAAAATCCGCCTCCTGGGCCAAAAGATCGGTTATCAAGGCAGCCGAAGGCACCTCTATCATAACCCCTATTTGTATTTGAGGATCAAAGGGAATGCCCTCTCTTGCAAGTTCTTCCTTTAAGTTTTCTATTAGAACCTTAACCTCTTTCAACTCTTCCAAGGACGTTATCATCGGCAGAAGGATTCTTATCTTTCCATAGTAACTTGCCCTCAGAATAGCACGCAGTTGGGCCTTGAAGGGTTCCTTCTCTGTTAAAGCAAGTCTTATACCTTTAAGGCCTAAGGCAGGGTTTCTCTCCTTTAAAATGGGCATCGAAGCAGCTTGTTTTTCCCCACCCAAGTCAAAGGTCCTTATAGTAGTGGGGTAAGGTGATACTTCCATAACTACTTGTTTATAACACCGGAAGTGTTCCTCTTCTTCAGGAAGTTCCTTTCGCCCCAAAAATAGATATTCTGTCCGATAAAGGCCTATCCCTTCGGCCCCATATTGTCTTATTAAAGCCGCCTCATGGGGAAACTCGATGTTGGCCCTTAGGGGCAAGGGATACCCGTCAAGGCTCTCAGAGGGCAAGGAGGCATATTTCAAAAGCTCTTTGCTAAACCAAAAGTAAAAATCCCTCTTTTTTTGATAGGTCTTAAGGGTTGAGGCATGGGGGTTAACGATGACCTTGCCCCGATTGCCATCTATAATGAGGATCTCCCCTCCCTTTAAGCGACGACTCAGGTCCTTTAGCGCCATCACCGCGGGAACGCCCAATGACTTTAGGACAATGGCAGTATGGGAAGTGCTTGACCCTACATCTATAGCAAACCCTCTAACCGGATGAGAGACAAGTTGAGCCACATCACTTGGAGGAAGATCATAACCTACTAGCACGAACTCTTCTTCCTCTGGGAGGCATGTGAGAGAATAACCCACTAGTTCTTTTAACACCATCTCAAAAACGTGTTTTACGTCCAGTCCTCTCTCTTTAAGGTATTCCTCTTCTATGGACTCAAATTCCTTAAGTATCCTCTTCAAGGTGATTTCCAAGGCCCACTCAGCACACACAAGCTCTTCCCTTATGGTCTCTTCAATCTGTTGGAGCAAACTCTTATCTTTGAGCATCTCAAGATGAACCTCAATGAAGTTCGCTTCTTTATTCAGGCCCTTTCTAAGGAGCTTTGCCTGAAGGGAAAGGAGTTCCTCTTCGGTCTTTTTTAGGGCTTTCCTTAAGCGTCCGATTTCGGCTTCGATCAGCATATGGGAGATTCTCCGGGGCAAATAGCAAAATCCCCTTTCCGGGAAAATCCAAGCCTTTCCTATTCCAATCCCAGGACTTACAGGTATGCCTTCATAGACTTGTTCTTCAATCAGGCTCTCCAAAGCCTCCTTCCACTAGTTTGGCTATCTCCTCTATAGCCTCTTGAGCGTCCTCACCCGAAGCCTTAACCACCAACTTGGCTCCTTTTCCTGCGGCAAGCATCAAGAGGCTCATTATGCTCTTCGCGTTGGCTACCATTCCGTTCTTCTCGAAGGTGATATGGGCCTTATATCGGCTTGCTGTTTTCACTATAAGATTGGCAGCCCTTGCATGAAGGCCAAGTTTATTTTTTATCTCAAGAACCTTTTCGACATAATTCATCCTTTTGAACTCTCCGGTTCCTTTTCCAAAATCTTAGAAGCCACATTTATATTTTTCTTGCCATAATTGGCGATGTAATCGGCCAACTCCTCAAGCGACATCTCATCCCTCAATGACGCCACCTTAAGAAGCATGGGCAAATTGACCCCTGTCACAACCTCCACCTTTCCCTTTTCTAAAAAGGAAAGGCTTATATTCGCCGGCGTACCTCCGAACATATCGGTGAGGATTAAAACCCCCTCTCCCTTATCCACATTCTTTATACCCCGTTTTATCCTTTCCCTTATCACCTCTGGGGGCTCACTTGGGTCTATGGAGATGGATTCAAGGCCTTCTATCTCTCCAATAATCTGCTCAACGGCTAAGAGCATCTCATCGGCTATCCCGCAATGGCTAACAATGAGCACTCCTACCATCTCTCACCCCTTTATCTCCCTATGAGTTATGATCACATCTTGACCTTTTTCTTTCAAGAGCAAACCTAACCTTTCCACCAAAGCAGGAGAACGGTGTTTTCCACCGGTACAGCCAATTCCGATGGTTATCTTGCTTCTGCCCTCTTTAAGGTATAGGGGAAGGAGGAACTCGAGAAACTCCACAACCTTTTCGACGAACGCTTTGGCCTCGGGGTGTTGAAATACCCAATCGGATATTCTGGGGTCTAAACCGCTTAATTTCTGAAGCTCCTTCACATAAAAGGGGTTAGGCAAAAACCTGGCGTCAAACACCATGTCCGCCTCCGGAGGGATGCCGAAACTGTAGCCGAAGGAGATAAGGTGTAAGGTCAAACGCGGGGGGAATTCCTCCACCTTCTCGAAGATAAGCCTTCTTAAGGTCTGTGCACTTAATTGAGATGTATCGATTACCTCATCCGCTTTATCTCTCAAAAAGCTCAAAAGCTCCCGTTCCCGTTTTACGGCTTCCGAAAGGGGTGACCCTTCCTCTAAGGGATGACGCCTCCGGGTTTCCTTGTATCGATCGATGAGCACCTGGTCTTGGGCTTCTAAAAAAAGTAGCTTGATCTCGATGCCTTTGGCCTGAAGTCCTCTTAAGGCCCATTCCAAATCCCCAAGGAATTCCCTTCCCCTTACGTCAATCACCACACCTATGCGTTTTATGTTGCGTGAGGAGTGGAGGCATAATTCCAAAAGTACGGGAAGAAGCGAAGGAGGAAGGTTATCGACGCAGAAATACCCCATATCCTCTAAGGCCTTTAAGGCCGTGGATTTACCTGCTCCCGAAAGACCGCTTATCAGAACGAGTCTCATTCTTCTTCGGCCTTCTTCCTGATCAAGGCGTCAAGTTCTTCAGGGGATTTGATACCCCTTTCCTCAAGGAGGAAATTTCTCGCCGCCACTTCCACTATGGCGCTTAAGTTACGCCCAGGGGTCACCGGTATCCTTTTCCAAGGAAGCTCAACCCCCAAGATCTTCATGGTTCGCCTTTCCATCCCCGTCCTGTCCTGCATTTCTTCAGGATCTACCAGTTCGATAACTAGGTGTAGTCTTTTTCTTGGTTTTAAGGCCGCGATCCCAAAAAGCTTCTCCACATCCACGATCCCCAGTCCCCTTATCTCCATGAAAGTCCTTCCGGGGTTTAAACCGTAACCATAGAGTTTTCCACTTTCGTCAAGTTCAAGGCATACCACATCATCGGCTACAAGCCTGTGGCCTTTCAATATGAGCTCCAAGGCACATTCGCTTTTGCCTATCCCACTCCGGCCAAGGATAAGCACACCAACCCCTGAGACGTCTACGAGGACTCCATGGAAATACTCAACCTTTTTATCCTTCTGTGGCTTCTTCTTGTTCGACAATGATCCTATAAAGCGCCTCTTTATCCGGAGCTTCTAAAAGGTTCTTGCGAAAATGGGGATCCTTTAAAAGCCGCGACAAGCTCGCCAAAGCCTTGAGATGTTCGGTGGTGGAATTTTCAGGGGCCAAAAGCAGAAATACCAGATGAACCGGAGCCCCATCGATGGATTCGAAATCCACCCCTTTTTTGCTTCGACCAAAGGCACAGACTATGCCTTCCAAATCGGGAAGTTTTCCATGAGGTATGGCTATTCCCTCCCCTATACCTGTTGAACCAAGCTTCTCCCTCTCAAATAGGACCTCTAAGGCCCTCTTTTCGTCCTTTATCTTTCCGTTTTTTGCCAATAAAGATACCAATTCCCTCAACACTCCTTCTTTAGTGCTCGAAGTAAGTTCTTCCAGGATGGAGTCTTTATCGAGAAAATCCGTAATCCGCATCTCTTATCCTTCAAGCTCGATAAGCCCATACCCTCCTTTCTTCTTCCGGTAAATAAGGTTCACCTTCCCTGTCTCTTCGTGGATGAAGACATAAAAGTCCTCCTCCCTCCCTTCCAATTCCCTTAAAGCCTCTTCCAGGGCCATGGATTTTAGAGGATAAGGTTCCCCCCTTGAGAGCTTAAGAGAAGGATGCACTTCCACAAGCGTATGAACCCTTACTTCTTTCCCCTTGGACTGGAACCTGCCTTTTTGATCCTTAATCTGCCTCTCCACCTTATCAAGCACAAGGTCAAAGGCCGACTGCAAATCCTCTTGGCTCTCTCTAGCCTTCGCATTTATACCCTCACCATCATTCACGTAAAGATCCACATGGTATAAAAATTTCTCAGAACTGAAGACAACCTTCACCTCTATCGGCTCCTTTAGAAGGCGTTTTAGTTTCTGAACCTTCCTCTCAACGTAATCCTTCATCCCCTCATTGGATTCCAAATTCTTAAAGGTAAGACTCACCTCCATAAACCCCCCTCCTAAGTGAAGACTTTAAACTAAGCTCCCTTAAAGTGTCAACTTAAAACCTAAAAGGTCCCACACAAATCGGCTTCTTCTTGACAAAATTTCAGTTTTATGGGTAAAATTGTTCTGTGTTTCACAAAGTTTTAAAAACGGAATAGGGAGGCTTTTTATGAGGTATGGAGAGAGGGGGGTTAGTTTAGAGGTAGATCTTACCACGGGCAACATAGAGAAGGTGGAAACGCCTCTGGAATGGACGGAGCTTTTTTTGGGTGGTCTTGGTATTAACGCGAAGCTTATGTGGGATCGGGTTGGACCTGAAGTGGAGCCTTTTTCCCCTGATAATATTCTCATCTTTAGCTCGGGGCTTTTGGTTGGAACTCCTGCTTTTGGGGCAAATAGGACCATCATAACCTCCATTTCTCCTCAGACGCTTTATCTGGGTTTTTCAATGTTGGGTGGGCATTGGGCAGCTCAGCTTAAGCTTGCTGGGTATGATCGGATAGTGGTGAAGGGGAGGGCGCCTCATCTGGTTTATTTGTGGATAAACGATGATAAGGTGGAGATAAGGG
This sequence comes from uncultured Thermodesulfobacteriota bacterium, assembly GCA_964543765.1. GTDB lineage: Bacteria > Desulfobacterota > B13-G15 > B13-G15 > B13-G15 > B73-G16. The sequence continues at coordinate 7,885 of CAZIZI010000012.1, read as the reverse complement.
ATGCAAGACATTTAAAAGGCAAAAGCACTTATGAGACCATGGAACTGATAAGGGAGGAACTTCGGGACCCTCGCGTTGAGATTTTGGCGATTGGGCTTGCCGGGGAGAATCGAGTGCATTTCGCTTCCATTGAGACTTATCGAGGAAGTGCCAGCCGTTTGGGACTTGGGGCCGTAATGGGGGATAAAAACCTCAAGGCTATAGCGGTAAAGGGGGCAAAACCGGTAAATATTTATAAACCAGGTCCTTTCATCGAGGTGTGTGAGAAGGTAAGGGATTATATAATTTACAGGCTTAACAACCCCATTAAAGGGGTTCCTCCTATTTTGGCCTACATCGGTTCGCCTCAGGAGATGAAGATTTACGACGAACAATGGCACTTGGATAACTTCGCCTGGGGGCATGCTCGAGTGAGGCGCAAAGGGGTATGGACGAAGGAGGTAGAGGAGAGGTTTGCTCAGGCTCAGAAAAGTGCCATAAGGAAGTTTGTAGGCTGTTATAACTGCCCTGTGGGGTGTGCTGCCACTTTATCCTTGCCAGGGATGCCGAGTTACATTCTCAAATGTTATTCAAAGCTCACGTATCTTATGGCCGCCATGGTGGATGATCTGGAGTTCGGTTTAAGGATAGCCGCAAGGGCACAGCATTATGGAGTTGATGGTTTCACGACTCCTCAAGTGATGGCCTTTGCAGTTGAACTTTACGAAAATGGGATCTTAACCGATCAAGATATGCCCGGTTTCCCCAGTGATCCTCAGGAGAGGTTTTTCTGGCTCCTGGATAGGATTGTACGTCGAGAAGGAATTGGGGATGTTTTGGCGAAAGGGGTTTACTGGGCCGCCAGAGAGATAGGCCGTGGAGCGGAGAAGTTTGATCACAATACTACCAAAAAGCACGAACAGATGACCATAAAACTGGGGATGTTGAACCCCATATACTTTCTTATGTATGCCACTGGGGAAAAGGGGAATATTACTCAGATCGAGGGTCAGATCCCTCAAGCACCTCTTCCCCCAGAGTACAGGGAAGAATTCGTAAGGGATTGGCCACAAGTTCCGAGAGGCAAAGAGGAACGTTTCAAACAATTCATCCTCGAATGGGGCGAAGGGGACAAGGTCTTCCCCTTCTATCCTCCCCCTGATCTGTGTTGCGAGCTTGTGGAATGGCAGGAGATCATGCATTACATTGATGATTGTACTGGCATTTGTGCCGGGCTTTCTTCCTTCCCCATAAAGCCGCCTTATCATATTCATAACCTTCCTCTCTTAATCTCCTACGCCACGGGGATTGAGATGTCTGAAGAAGACCTATGGACTGCAGCTACAAGGGTGAGGAATCTGGTGAGGGCCAATAACATAAGGCGAGGCCTTCGAAGGGAGGAGGAGAAACCTCCGGAAGATCATTGGAAAAAGCGCTTCCCCGAATATGAGCAAGAGCTTCTCACCACGTATTATCGGTATCGAGGGTGGAACGAAGAGGGAATCCCCACGAAGGAGACCTTGGAGAAGCTCAAGCTCGATTTTGTGGCGGAGGATTTTATCAAAAGAGGAATCCTTAAGGAGTAAGCCATGAAGAAGAAGGTCAAGGTATTGAAGATCGATCTTGATAAGTGCGTGGGGTGTAAGGCTTGTGAGGTCATTTGTTCGGCCTTTCACGCTGTGCCCAAGTATAGTATTGCAAGTCCTGAGTTTTCGAGGATAAGGATCTTTCGAGATGAACTAAGGGGAACCTTTGTGCCGGTTAAAGGAAGCTTTTATACAAAGGCGGAATGCCCCTCGAGGGTTCTGTATTTTCAAAATGAGACTCCCCTGAGCGATTGGAAAAGGGAAGCCTATGCGGTCTGTAGCATGTGTGGGGCTGCCTGTCCTTCGAGGGACCTGTTTAAGGAACCGGGGACAGGACTTCCTTTAAAATGCGACATGTGCGAAAACGACCCGCCCCTTGAGGAACCCATGTGCGTTAAATGGTGTTTTGTAGATGCCATAACGCATGAGGAATTCGAGGAAGAGGCGAAGGAGGAAGTGGAATTCAGCGAATTAGATATGGCCATTGAAGCCTTGATTGACCGTTACGGATGGGAAAAGGTGAGCGATGCCTTTGGGCGGATGCTTTTTTCAAAAATGGGGGAGGAAGGGCTATGATCTCTCCTCAAGTTTCCTTTTCGGAGATGGGTGTTGATCCGTGTTATACCTGTGGTCTTTGTAGTGCCAGTTGCCCGATAAAGAGGCTTGTAGATCCGGAATTTGACCCCCGTAAATTCGTGCGTTCGGTAGTTCTCGGAAAGGGGGAAGGGCTTCTTGGATCTTCCAAGATTTGGCTTTGTCTTTTGTGTGGGACATGCACTTATAATTGCCCCCGAGGGGTGAAGCCGAGTGATCTTATGGTCCTTTTAAGGGATAAGGCCATAAGGAATGGGAAACACAGGGTGGACTTGGTGAAGAAAACCGCTTACAGTCTAATCGAAAAACGCGGAAACCTCGAACAGGCTATGGGGTTATTTTCTCGCTTCCAAAGTCCTTTCCTTCTCGGGATTCTTAAAGGCCTTCCTCTAATCCCTCAAGGTGGGAAGGCCTTTTTGGACCTTATTAAACCCATAAGCGTCCCCTTAAGGAAGTTCTTGCCCGAAAGGCTTCCTGCTAAGGGCAAACCCGTTTACAAAGTCGCCTATTTCCTTGGGTGTGCCAATGATGTGGTTTATGGAGAGATAGGGAAGGCTACCGTAAAGGTATTGGCCTTAAATGGTTGTGAGGTATTCATACCAAAGGAAACGGTCTGTTGTGGGATGCCTTATTTGGGTTATACGGATTTGGAGCGGGCCAAAAAGTTAGCTAAACGCAATATAGAGGTCTTGGAAAAACTCGGGGTCGATTTTGTGATCACCGACTGTGCCACCTGTGGAGCCTTTTTGAGGCGTTATGAGGAACTTCTGTCTGATGATCCCGCTTATTCTCTTAGGGCCTCCAGATTGTCAAAGATGGTTTATGATGTGAGTTATTTCTTAATGGAAGTCTTGAAGTTAAGAGAAAAACCCAAAGGCAATTTGGATCTTCAAGTGACTTACCATGATCCATGTCACTTGAAGAAAGAACAAAAGGTAAAGGATGAACCCCGAGAACTTTTGAAGAGCATTAAAGGGGTTCAATTCATGGAAATGCCGGAAAGTGATCTTTGCTGTGGCGGTGCGGGAACTTACGCGATATTTCACCTCGAAGAGTCAATGAAGGTTTTAGATCGAAAGATGGAATGTTTAAAGTCTACCGGAGCGAGAGTATTGGTTTCGGGTTGTCCGGGGTGCATCATCCAATTTAAGTTTGGCGTAAAGAGAGAAGGGTTAGAGGTTTTGGTAAAACACCCGGTTGAGCTTTTATATGAAGTCTATGGACTTTCTTAGGAGGGTAGGATGGTAAGTATTTCTGAAAGGCTTTTAAGGCTTCTTCCAAGGTATGTTTATGGGGATGTTCTCATCGTGGGAGGAGGGATCAGCGGGGTACAGGCGGCATTGGATCTGGCCAATTCGGGATTTAGGGTTTATATGGTCGATCGAGCCCCGGCCATTGGGGGAAGGATGGCTCAACTTGATAAGACCTTTCCGACGGTCGATTGCTCCATCTGAATACTTTCCCCCAAGCTGGTCGAGGTCGACCGGCATCCAAATATTAAGATCTTGAGCCTGACGGAAGTTGAGGCCGTTGAAGGGGAGGTAGGAGATTTCCGGGTCACCTTGAGGAGGAACCCGCGGTATGTCCGTGAACATCTTTGTACGGCTTGTAGAAACTGCGTCGAAAAGTGTCCGGTTCAAATTCCCGATGTATTTAATCAAAACCTTTCAAAGGAAAAGGCCATTCACATTTATTTTTCCCAAGCAATACCCCTTATCGCTTATATCGATCCCGAGTACTGCCTCTATCTAAAAGAAGGGAAATGCGGGATCTGCGCCGAAACGTGCAAAAATAACGCTATCGATTTCAAGCAGCCCCCTGAAAGGAAGGAAATAAAGGTAGGAGCCATAATTCTAGCTTGTGGATTTGATCCCTATGATCCCCGGGTTCGGGAAGAGTGGGGATACGGAAAGTATTCCAATGTGATCACCAGCATGGATTTTGAACGTATCACCTGTTCCACCGGTCCTTACGGTGGAGAGGTTTTAAGGCCTTCCGATTTGAAGCATCCTCATAGGGTGGCTTGGATCCAATGTGTCGGATCAAGGCAGGTATATGAGGGGAGTAAACCCTATTGTTCAAGCGTTTGTTGTAGCTATACGCAGAAACAGGCCCTTTTATTCAAGATCCATAGCCCAGAAGGGGAATGCGTGATCTTTAACAATGACATCCGTGCTCCTTCAAAGGATCTCGAAAGGTTCTTTGAAAGGACCAAGAACTTAAGCGGTGTGCGGTTTGTGAGGGCTTATCCGCGGGTGGTGGGGGAGGATAAAAACGGAGATGTGATCCTTCATTACGTCACTGTCGAAGGCGAGTTTAAGGAAGAGGATTTCGATTTGGTAGTCTTATCAGTTGGACTAATGCCTCCTAAGGGGCTTGATTCCTTGGCTCAGAAACTTGGGCTTGAGCTTGAGGAAAACGGCTTTATAAAAACCGATCCCTTTGATCCAGTTAAGACCTCAAGGGAAGGTATATTCGTCTCAGGTAGCGTTAGAAACCCAGGGGATATACCTGAAGCGGTGTGGAGTGGAAGTGCCACAGCGGCAAAGGCCTCGATTTATCTTTCCTTCCGTAGGAACAAACTTGTCACTCAAAAGACCTATCCTCAAGAAAGGGCCATTGAGAATGAGGAACCGAGAATTGGGGTCTTCATATGCCATTGCGGGGCCAACATTGGAAAGGTGGTTCATGTGCCTTCGCTTGTGGAATGGGCTTCTAAACTCCCCTATGTGGTCCATGCCGAAGAAGACCTCTTCTGGTGTTCGACTTCAGCCACAAGGAGGATAACGGAGGTTGTAAAGGAGAAAGGCCTTAATAGGGTAGTAGTTGCTGCTTGTACACCTAAAACCCATGAACCCACCTTCATGGAAGCCATAAGGGCAGGGGGACTTAATGTGTACTTGGTGGATATGGCAAACATAAGGGAGCACTGCACGTGGGTACATCCCTTGGAAAGAGAAGAGGCTTTTGAGAAGGCAAAGGACTTGATCCGAATGTCTTTAGCAAGAGCCCTCTTTTTAGAGCCCCTTCCCTTCTACGAGATCCCCATGAGCCCCAAGGCCCTTGTGGTTGGAGGTGGTGTGGCGGGAATGACCTGTGCGTTGGATTTGGCCCAACAGGGAGTGGAGGTCTGGCTTGTGGAGAAGGAAGCGGAACTCGGTGGAATGGCACGGAAGATCCGTTGGACGACCGATTTTCAAGAAGTAAGGGAATTCCTCACGGATCTCATAAGAAGGGTTTATCAGAATCCCTCTATTCATGTCCTTACCGAAAGCGAAATCCTTGAAACCAGTGGTTACCTTGGCAATTACTTAACCAAGGTAAAAACCCAAAACGGGGTTTCAGAGATAAAACACAGTATCGCCGTGATTGCCACGGGAGCTATTGAGTATAAGCCTCGAGGGTACCTTTACGGTCAAGACGAAAGGGTCTTGACAGGGCTTGAGTTTGAAGCCTTCCTTTCCGAATCGGAGGAAGAGACAAAGGCCCTAAAAAGCGTTGCCTTTATACAATGCGTTGAGTCAAGGAATGAGGAAAGGAAGTACTGTTCTCGAATTTGCTGTGGGGAAACCTTGAAAAATGCCATTAAGCTCAAGGAGCTTAACCCTCAATGTGAGGTTTTCGTTTTTTATCGTGATCTTACCGCTTTTGGCTTTTTGGAACTCTTGTACAAAAGGGCTTCCGAACTTGGGATTAAGTTCGTGAGGTATACCCCTGAAAATCCACCCTTGGTGGAAAGCGAGAAAGAAGGCATCAAGGTGAAAGCAAAGGACCTTTTCATTAACGAGGAATTGGAATTAAAAGTTGACCGACTAATTCTGGCAGGTGGGGTTGCTCCCAATCCCGACAATGGAAAGTTGGCACAACTGTTTAAGGTAACCCTTGATGAAGATGGCTTTTTCAAGGAGGCTCATATCAAGCTTAGGCCTTTGGATTTCACTACTGATGGTTTTTTCCTCTGCGGTATGGCTCACTATCCCAAATACATCCGCGAAGCCATAGACCAAGCCCATGGCTCAGCCTCACGAGCTATGACGCTTTTAAGCAAAGAAAAGGTCCTCTCCTCGGGTATTGTATCTACAATTAGAGAAGATGCCTGTATGGGCTGTGGAGCATGTGTTGAGGTTTGTACATATGGGGCCTTGAGCCTCGAAGAAACGAAGAGGGGCAAAAAGGCGAGGGTTATACCCGTTCTTTGTAAAGGATGTGGTTTATGTTCATCCCAATGTCCAACAGGGGCTATAGAGGTTGGGCATTTTAAGGATCAACAGATATTGAATGAAATAGAGGCCTTAAGTGAAGGTGAGGAGAAATTAAAGGAAATGGGAGAAAAGTTACTGGAAATTAGACGCCAAGTGGCTTAAAGGAGGAAGAACATGGAAAAAAGGAAAACCAAGATCATAGCCTTTTGCTGCCATTACTGAGGCTATGGCGCCGCTGACATGTCTGGGGTCTCCAGACTACAGTACCCAACGGACCTAAGGATAATAAGGGTGATGTGTACGGGACGGGTGGATTTGAAACACATTTTTTACGCCTTTTTCAAAGGCATAGATGGGGTTTTAGTTGTGGGATGTAGGCTTAACGAGTGTAAGTTCGCCACCGAAGGCAATTACCATGCGTTAAATGTGGGACTTTTAGCTAAGAGGATAATGGAGCACATAGGGATGGATCCGAGGCGTTTGCGAGTCGAGTTCATGAGTTCAGCCGATGGTCCCCTTTTCGCAAGAACCGTAAAGGAGATGGTCGAGACTATAAGGCAGATGGGTCCCCTTGAGGATGGCAATTTGAAGGGGAAAATCGAAGAGGTGTTAAAGCTTATCCCTTATATAAAGATAGCTATGCGCGAAAAACTGACCGTAAAGCTTAAAGACCCCTCGTTGTGGGAAGGTCATTTCACCCGGGAAGAAATCACCGAACTTTTCAATAACGTTCCCTCCTACTGGATTGATCCTGAGGAGTGTAGGGCTTGTATGGCTTGCTTGAGGCGTTGTCCCGCCAATGCCATAGATGGGGGTAAGAAACTGGTTCACATAATAAACCAAGAGAAATGCATAAAATGCGGAACCTGTATGGAAGCCTGCCGATTCGGAGCGGTTAAGAAATTGGTAGGAAAACCCGTGCCTCCACCTGTACCTGAGGAAAAAAGATCGGTGAAAAAAGAAGCAGCGTGAGGGGGAAGGATCATGAACGGTGATTACAAGGAATGTGTGGATTTTGCTAATAAAGTCAAGGTCTGTTACCTTGCTACCGGTGAAGGAGACCAACCGAGGGTAAGGGTCCTTTTGATGTGGTTTGCGGATGAGACGGGCTTTTACTTCCAAACACAAACGGTGAAGCGTTTATACCGACAGCTTAAGGAGAACCCCAAAGTGGAACTGTGTTTCTGGGATCCTAAAGAGGGAAAGATGTTGAGGATAACCGGCAAGGTGGAGTTCCTTGAAGATATAGGGCTAAAGGAAAAATGCCTCGAAGAAAGACCCTTCCTTCGGGAAATGGGAATTAAAGGTCCGGAGGACCCACTTTTAGCCATATTCCGAATCAAAGAAGGAGAGGCCTTCTTCTGGACAAGGGCTTGGAGCATGAAGGAAGATGAGATACCGAGAATAAAATTTGGAAGCTTGACAAGATAGTAAGAGATTTTTAAAACTACCTTGTGCCAAAATTAACAAGGAGGCTTTGAGATGTCTCAGGGGAAGGAGGTACCAGTTTTATGGATTCAAGGT
>CAZIZI010000011.1:0-54367 GCA_964543765.1 uncultured Thermodesulfobacteriota bacterium | reverse complement strand
AAAAAATGTCTTGACAAATGGGGTGCAGTACAACTAAGCAAAAACATCCAGAATACCAAGAAGTAGACTATCAACTTATGTTGGTGAAAATTAAATGCATAGATAAACAATTTCAAATAGTAAAAAACGATTGATTATGCTTCAGATGGCTCAGTTATAAAAGAAGTTAAAAATGAATCAAAAGATTGGGATTATATTGTTCCAGATTCAATAGAAAGACGTCTTGCGAAAGAAGTATGCATATTTATGTAAAGAACAAGAGCTGATAGCAGGTTCAAGAGATTAATTTTTAAAAAGTTCTTGAGCAATTTGAACAGGATTTCCTTCCTTTAGAAATGAAAGAAGCCTCTCAAAACCGCTTGACTTTTGGGATAATCAAAAGTTCTCTCAGACATGCGTCACTTCCAGCATAAGTTTGAGGGGGGAAGGAAAGAGCTTTCCATTCTTTTAGTCTTTAATCATCACATCAAAAAATAAATCCAGCTTCAAAAAGAAGACAGTAGAATATAAAGACGAAATTGAAGGGTATCCTAAGATGGATACACACAAAGGTAAACCTTTGCGCTTCGGTTCAGCGAGGCCGTGCCACACGGTTACTGCTCCCCTTCACGGGAGACACCTGATACGCCCTTTCGTAGATGTTCAAAGCACTATTTACATCCACCCTTGTTCTTTACCCGCAGGAGCATACGTAGAAACCCATTAAGCCTCTCAAGATAGTTTTAACAAACGCACTGGGAACTTTTCAATATTAACCTTGCAATTTTGATAATACTGAGTATTACTTGATTAAAAAGAATGGAGCCTGTTTCGGTGAACGAACTCAGTGAGCTTTTTAGGTGTCCGAGGAAGGTTTTTCTCAGGTTTTGGGGTCCTGATCCAGTTTCGCCTGTGATGGTCAAAAAGGAGAAAATTTTTGAGGCTTTAAGGGCTATGAGGAGAAGTGCATTGGTTCAGGCGCGTGGAGTTGAGCTTCATCAGGCGTGGGAGAAGTCGAAGGTTCGGGTTTCGCGGAGGATAGTGTCGGCTTTAGGGTTAACGATTCTTTTTGTGATTTTTATGTTTATGGTGCTGATAAAGTAATAATTCTTTTCCTTATCATTTCAGCTGTTGTTGTTTTTATCTATTCGCTCAAGCTTTTTAGAAGGAAAAGGACAGAGTTTCTGGGAAGAAGCTTTCGGGTCCTTTTACGAAGAGAGGAAGGACTTGGGGAGGGCGATATGGAACTTATGGCCTTTGTAGGAGCTTTTTTGGGTGTTAAAGGAGCTCTTTTTGCGATGTGGGTTGGGTTTGTGGTTGGAGGGCTTTTGGCGTTAATTTTGATGATCGCAAAAAGGGTAACAAGAAAATATGCTATTCCCTTCGGCCCCTTTTTTGGCCTTTGGAGCTTTTATTTATGTTGTGGCAGGTAAAAGCATTTTAAGCTTTTGGAGGTTTTGAAAATGAGGCTTTATGAATTTTTGAGGTTTTATAAAGGAAATGCATACTTGAGAAAGTTTAAAGAAAAGTTCCCTCGGATTTTTGAGTTTACAAAGGAAGTCGAAGTTGTTCCGTGGAAGGAGGAGTTTGGAATTACTGATTTTAATCCTGAAGTTTTTGAGAGGCTTGAGGAGCTTGAAAAAAGCTAAAAGAAGGACTTATCTCAGAGGAGGAGTACAAGAAGGAAATACGGGAGCTGAAGGAAGCTTCAAGGACTGAGGGAATTGCTTTCCCTGAGAAAAGACAAGTTTCTTTCAGAAAAGAAAGGCCTCATCTTTCGCTTGTTTTTCATGAGCGTGGCCACGTGTTTTTCAAGGAAAGTGATGAGGTTTGGAGTTCAAAGTACGGTGGAGGAGAATCCTTGATGTGGCTTATCCTTGAGGATATCATTGAGGGTGATGAAGAAACAGTAAGAATTTTTATGGAGTTTTAAAAAGAGCTCAACAAGGACGTTAAAAAGATAAACATGATCCTTAACAAGGTAGCTCAAGCTGTTTCTGAAAAATATGGGCTTTCTTGTGAAAATGCACGGGAATTTTCTTCACGATGTGGGCTTCTCCTTTTCTCCTCAAGAGAAACCGATTCCAAGAAAAACCTTGAAGATTTGGACCAAGAGGAATGCGCTATGTTCATCATAAACATGCTCGAAGGAGCAAAATTTAATGACCTCCTGTGGACGGAATACCTAAAAGAACTCTTAAAAACCCTCCCACCCCCTTCAATAAGTACTTCAAATTCTTCAAACTGTGATTTGTTTAATAAAACAAATTTTTTGGTAGAATTTTTGGTAGAAAAAAATGTTGAAAATTGAAAAAGTGCTGGACAATGTTGATTTTTAGGAATTATTTCTCACTGCGTTTTTGTAAAATTAAATTAAAAATTGCAGGAGGCAATAATGAAGGGATTAATCGAAAGGGCGGCTCAGGATATTTTGACCTCGAAATGGACGGTAGCGCTTACGGGAGCAGGAATTTCGGTTGAAAGTGGGATTCCGGATTTTAGAAGCCCTGGTGGGCTTTGGTCCCGATTTGATCCTATAGAATATGCTCATATTGATTCATTTAGACGTAATCCAGGGAAGGTTTGGGAGATGTTGAAAGAAGTCTTCAGGCTTATCTCTTCGGCCCGTCCTAATCCTGCTCATTATGCCTTGGCTGAACTTGAGTCCATGGGTCTTCTCCAAGCAGTGATCACCCAAAACGTAGATGGGCTTCATCAAAAGGCCGGAAGCAAGGTGGTCATCGAATATCATGGGAACCATGATTGGTTGGTGTGTCTTGAGTGCGGTTGGAGAAGATCGGCTCAAGATCTAAAAGAAGAAGAGATGCCTCCTACTTGTAAGGTATGCGGATCCATATTGAAACCAAGCGTCGTTTTCTTCGGTGAACCTATCCCATGGGAAGCTCAAATAAGGGCTTTAGAAGAAGCCCGCCGATGTGAACTCATGTTGGTCATAGGAACTTCGGCCGTGGTTTACCCCGCCGCGGATCTTCCCCGAATTGCTAAATCAAAGGGGGCTCGTGTGGTTGAAATTAACCGTGAACCTACCGTACTCACGGGGGTAATTTCGGATTATCTTATAGAAGGGAAAGCAGGAGAAGTTTTACCCGAAATTTTGAAGGAGGTGAGGAAGAGGAAAGATGGTTGAAAGGATTACTTTGAATTTTCCCGAAGGGGAAAAGGTGAGGATGCTTTTTGGCCCGAGAAATGAACACTTGAAAATCATCGAACGCCAACTTAATGTTCGAATTCATTCCAAGGGCTCTGAGGTACATATTGAAGGGAAAAACCGCGAAATAGCCCAAAGGACTTTGGAACAACTTTACCTTTTACTTTCGAAAGGATATTTTTTGGCGAGCACCGATGTAGAGTATGCTATCAAGATTGTTTCGGGAGACGGCACTTATACTTTAGAAGACATCTTCCTTGATACAGTCTTTGTCGCCAAAAGAAAAGTAATCACTCCCAAAACCCCTAATCAAAAGGCTTACGTGGAGGCCATAAGGAACAATCCAGTAGTCATAGGGATAGGTCCTGCCGGAACGGGTAAGACGTATTTAGCTATGGCGATGGCATTGGATTATTTCACCAAAAAGGAGGTAAACCGAATTATACTCACCAGGCCAGCTGTTGAAGCGGGAGAAAAATTGGGATTCTTACCCGGAGATATTCAAGAAAAGGTCAATCCCTACCTCAGACCTCTTTATGATGCCCTTTATGACATGCTCGATTTCGAACAGGCTACGCGGCTGCTGGAGAGGAATATAATCGAAGTAGCTCCTCTGGCTTTCATGAGGGGAAGAACACTTTCAGATGCATTTATCATTTTAGACGAAGCTCAAAATACTAAACCGGAACAGATGAAGATGTTTTTAACGAGGATGGGGTTCGGTTCAAAAATGGTAATTACGGGAGATATAACTCAAATAGATTTGCCTGAAAACACCCCCTCCGGACTCGTTGAGATTCAATACATATTACAGGGCATTGAGGGCATCAAATTTGTGTATTTCACTGAACAGGACGTAGTGCGTCATCCTATAGTTCAGGAAATCATAAAGGCTTATGAAAAAGCCGAAAAAAGAAGAGGAGAAAATGGTAATCGTTACGTCCAAGGAAAAAAAGAGAGCGGGAAAAGCGAAAAAAGTCAAAGAATGGGCTCAGAAGATATTGAAACAATTGGGCCTTGAAAAGAAGGAATTGAGCATTTTGCTTGTCGATGACGAGGAAATACAGAAATTGAATTTTCAATACCTGGGATGCCCCCGTCCTACTAACGTAATCGCCTTCCCCATGGATGGCCCAAACGAGCATTTACTGGGTGACATCGTCATTTCCACCGAAACGGCCCTAAGAGAAGCCGAAAGGGCAAACCTTCCCTTCGAAGAATACCTAGCTCGACTGCTAATTCACGGCATCCTTCATCTCTTAGGGTATGAAGACCACACCAAAAGCCAATATCGAAAAATGCGCCAAAAGGAAGAGGAACTTCTTCGGTATTTATTCTTTAAACCTTCTTCGTGAAAAACACGTCTAATTTGAAAGGAAATGAATGAAAGATAAGGAATTTATAAAGGGAGTTAAAGATTGCGAAAAGGCACTTTATACCTTCTTAATTCGACTTCTCAGAGACAAAGAAGAGGCAAAAGAAGTAATGCAAACCGCGATTCTTAAAGCTTGGGAGGGAAGAAACGGATTTAAAGGAGCATCTCAATTTAAAACGTGGCTTTTCAAAATCGCCATGAACGTGGCAATAGATAGAATTCGTGAAACAGAAAAGCTAATTGAACTTAAGGGAGACCTTTCTATTGAGTCAGTTTCGGATCCGATTATCAAAAAAGAAGAAAAGGAAAAGCTTCAAGAGGCCTTAGAAAAACTTCCACCAAAGCAAAGAACCGCTCTTTTATTAAAGATTTACGGAGAACTCACATACTCGGAAATTGCTAAAGCAATGAATTTAAGCGAAGGTGCAATTAAAGCCCATATTCATCAGGCTCTTAAAAAATTAAAGGAGAATTTAAAGAAAGATGAAATGCGATGAGGTAAAAACATCATTAATCGATTTAACCCTAAACGAGGTTAAAGTTTGGAATAAGTTAAAAATTTGGTTTCATTTCATTCACTGCAAGAAGTGCCGACAGGAGCTTTTTGAATACAAAAAAGTCGTGAAATTTTTAAAAACTTATGAAGCAGAAGTGCCTGAAACTTTATCCTTTTTGAAAACCAATAACCCAAAAAGAGAGCCTATAATTTCCCATTGGAAACTAATTCCGTTAGGCGTTTTATCATTAGCTTTTTTGATTCTTTTTTACTTCTTCTTAACTTCAAAAGATAAAGAAACTTTATATTTTGCCTTTACTCCCCATCAACAGGAAATGTTCCTACAACTTGACGAACATACATGGTCAGATTTCATACAATATATGGTCCCTTCTTTAAGAGAAGTTGATCCAGGAAAAGTTTTAGCCCTTTGGCCATACGCTTCATATTTTACGTATACAACATATCAAGAGGAGGTATGATCAAAATGAAAAAATATCTATGGAGTATCATAATCGTTTTGTTTTTATTCACAAAAGTAGCTATAAGTGAACCTTATATTAAGCAGAAGAGATTTAAAGACTTTGAAACATTGAGGATATTGAGGTTAACGCAGGAACTTGAACTATCAGAGGAAGAAATGAGAAAAGTCATACCAGTTTTTCAAAAGTATAGTGAAGAAAGGAGGCTTTTACTTTTTGAATACCGTAAAGCCTTAAGGGAATTAGAGGAAAGCCTACAAAAGGAATCAAAGGGTGACATTTTGATGAATAGGATTTTACAGGTTGAAACGTGCATGAAAAAATTAGATAAAAATCGGTGGAATGAGTGGGAAGAGATAAAGGCGCTGTTACCCATTCAGAAACAAGCACGTTATTTACTGTTTCAAGATATGTTTTTCAGAGAAATTTTGAGGTTTCATAAGCAATAGATCGTTGACATCAAAAGTCATTAAGGTTATCTAAAATACCACATCAATTTAAGAGGAGGTGAAAAATGAAAGTTTTAGTCCTTTATCATTCCAAAACTGGAAACACTAAGAAACTTGCTGAAGAAGTGGCGAAAGGGGTTCAGGAAGTTCAGGGAGTGGAAGCTATTTTGAGGAGTTGTCAAGAAGTAAATGAAGAGGACTTTCTCGAATGTAAAGGCATCATTGCGGGATCTCCGGTTTATTTCGGTAGTATGGCGGCGGAACTTAAGTTGGTTTTTGATCGCTTTGTGCATTTGAGAAAGCAAATGGAAAACAAAGTGGGGGCTGCCTTCGCCACCTCAGCGGATCCTTCCGGTGGGAAGGAAACCACCATTATGTCCATCCTTCAGGCGCTTCTAATATACGGGATGATCATCGTAGGAGACCCGATAGATGCCACTGGGCATTATGGAGTCGCTTGCTCGGGTAAACCCGATGAGAAAACGCTTTCTAATGCACGTAAGCTCGGTAAAAGAGTGGCTGAACTTGTAAAAAAGCTTTATTCCTAAAAGATCATTGATGCCAAATTTCTCAAAGGAATTACTCCTCGAACTGAAGGAAGTGGCTCTGGGCGAAAGACCACCTGATCTTCTTATTAAGAAGGGGATTCTTCTCAATCTTTTAACCGAAGAACTTTTACCCGAGACGGATATTGCAATTTATAAAAATCGAATCGCTTTTGTAGGGCAATGGAAGGGCAAATTCTCCAAAGAAACCGAGATAATAGATGCAAAAGGACTTTTCTTACTCCCTGGTTTTATTGATCCTCATTGCCATTTGGATTTCGTATTCCGAATAAGTGAATACAGTCGTTTTGCAGTACCCAAGGGCACAACCACGGTGATTACCGAAACAGCCATGTTAGCTAATTCTGGAGGTTATGAAGCAGTAAGAGAGTTCCTTCAGGAAGCCAAAGGAGCACCCTTAAGGGTCTATCTGTTGTGCCCTTCGGTTATTCCGCCTTTTCCCAAATTTGAGACAAGTGCGGGCTTTTCGTTTGAAGCCTTTAAAGAAATCATAAACCTTCCCTTTTGTTTGGGACTTGGGGAGACCTATTGGCCACGAGTTATAATGGATAATGATGAGGATATGCTTCAGCGGTTTGCTGAAACCCTTAACCTTGGGAAAAGGCTCGAGGGACATGCGGCAGGAGCTCGAAACGAGAAACTTCAGGCTTATACGGCTTTGGGGATAAGTTCCTGTCATGAGGCCACAAGCGAAGAAGAAGCCTTTAACCTTTTGCGATTAGGCCATGCGGTGATGATCCGACAGGGGTATATTAGGAAGGAATTGCCCAAAATCGCTTCTTTGAAGCACAAACTCAAGGACATGAGGAATCTAATGCTCTGTACCGACCTTCTTGACCCGGAGACCTTGATCGAAAAGGGGGGCATCGACTGGGCTTTAAGGGAGGCTATCCGAGAGGGGTTCGGTATTTTTGAAGCCATAAAGATGGTCACCTTGAACCCCGCTCAATATTTTGGCTTAAAAGATCTTGGATTTTTAGGCCCAGGGAAACTGGCGGATGTGGTTCTGGTTGAGGATTTAAAAGAAATGAAAGTTAGATTGGTGATCCTCAATGGAAAACTTGTCGCCGAAAATGGCAAATTGCTTTCACTCCCCTTGCCTTTCCGATATTCCCGAAAGGCTTTTGAAAGTTTTAAGGTTAAACACGTCGTACCTTCCCTCTTTTCTGTGCCTTTCAATGGAAAGAAAGCAAAAGTAAGAACCATTCAAGTGCTAAATGACACCATAACTGCTGAAGCCATTGTAGAAATTAAAAACAAATCCGGTAACCTTCCGGCTGATCCGGAAAAGGACATCTTGAAAATTGCTCAGATCTTTAAAGGATCAGAAAATCCTATTTTCTCAGTGGGTTTTTTGAAAGGCACAGGGTTAAAAGCAGGGGCTTTGGCTTCAAGTATCACCTGGGACGCCAATAACATCTTCGTAATGGGAACAAATGAGGAGGATATGAGCTTTGCAGTTAATACATTAATCGAACATAAAGGAGGGATGTTTTTAGTAAAAGATGGAAAACTTTTAGCTTCTTTACTCCTTACCATTTGGGGGATAATCTCCCCGCTGAAAATGGAAGAACTAAAAGAAAAAATCCAACAGCTGGATCATACAGCTCAATCCTTGGGCATGAAATGGAGGGCTTTTGTGCTTTTACAAACGCTTCCATTTACCGGATTACCTTCCCTTCGGTTGACCGAAAAAGGACTTCTTGACGTTAAAAAACAAGAGTTTGTGCCTCTTATTGTGGATAAAATTGAATAAACAAAATTTGCAAAATGCCTCGAGTATCTGTAATCATCCCAACTTATAATCGAAAGCAATTTTTAAAGGAAGCTATTGATTCAGTGTTAAAACAAACCTTCAAAGATATTGAAGTAATCGTGGTTGACGATGGTTCAACCGATGGAACTGAGGAATTAATCTCAAGTTATGGGGAAAAAATTCGCTACCTTTGGCAAAGGAACAAAGGGCCAGCTGCAGCAAGAAACAGGGGAGCGGAAATGGCCTCGGGTGAACATATTGCCTTTTTGGACTCCGACGATCTTTGGCTTCCCAGAAAACTCGAAAAACAGATCCTTTTTTTCAATTTCAATCCTCAAGCCAAAATATGCTACACGGACGAAATATGGATAAGAAACGGAATAAGAATTAACCCCAAGAAAAAACACGCCAAATACTCGGGATGGATATATCCATATTGCCTTCCTCTTTGCATCATTAGTCCTTCCTCCGTATTAATTAAAAGAGAATTATGGAACACAATAGGAGGATTTGACGAAAACTTTTTTGTATGCGAGGACTATGAACTCTGGTTAAGAATAGGAGCCCAATATCCCATTTTCTTTTTGCCTGAAAAACTTATAATCAAACGAGGAGGCCACCCCGACCAATTATCGAAACGGTGGGGTATGGATATATGGCGGATAAAAGCGTTAATAAAAGTCTTAAAAAATATAACTCTCAAACCCGAGTGGCTTACTTTAACTTTAAAAGAACTTCATAAAAAAACTTTAATATTACTTTCGGGTTTTGAAAAAAGAAAAAAGTTTGAGGAAAGCGCTTATATCCGTTTACTTACAGCTCCATTTTTATCAATGGAAGAAATCCTTGATAAGTGAAATGAAATCCCTCAGTGTGTCAAAAAGTTCGTTAAAAATAAATTGTGCATTTTTCCAAAATTCATAAATCGCTACAAATAAAATTACCATCACTATCGCTATCACAATCACAATAATTTTTTTAAACGATTTCTTCTTGGTCTTAGTAGGCAATGGTTCAAAAGGCAAAACTTCTTGCGGATAAACCCTCCACGTAAAGCCGCAACGGCTACATCTCACTTTAGTACCACTTGGTTTTAAAAGTGAATCTTCTAATCTATATTTTGTACCACAAGCTTGACATTGCAATATCATTTCCCCACGACCTCCGATATTTCAACAAGCAAATTCTCCGCAACCTTTTCAGGATTTTCAGATTTAAGAATTGGACGGCCCATAACTATATGATCAGCTCCTCGTAAAAATGCTTCTTTAGGCGTGATAATTCTTTTCTGATCATCAATTGTGGTATTAGAAACAGGTCTCACTCCAGGAACAACGACTATGAGCTTTTCTCCTAAGTTTTCCCTTATGGCTTTAAGCTCAAGCCCCGAGGCCACAACGCCATCACATCCGATCTCTAAAGCCCTTTTCGCTCGAGAAATCACAAGCTCCCTCACATCGCACCTAAATCCCAGATCCCTCAAATCGCTTTCGTCAAGACTTGTAAGGACAGTAACTGCCAAGACCTTAAGATCGCCTTTTGCTTCTACCGCTGCCTTTAAAATCCCATCGTTGCCATGGACGGTGGTGTAACTCACTTTCATATCCCTTATGCGCTCAATGGCCCTTTGCACGGTGTTGGGAATATCGAACAACTTTAGATCGAGCATCACGTCACATCCTTGGTCAAGAACCCAATTGACGATATCTCTTCCTTCGGAAATAAAAAGTTCAAGCCCAATCTTATAAAATTTGATAAATTGCTTTAATCTTAAAACCCATCTCTTAGCTTCCTCACCTGAAGGGACGTCGAGGGCTAAGATGATCCTTTTTTCTAGTGGTATTTCCTTTCTCATAATTTCCCATATATTGCCAAGGGCAAAAAAAGTCAATCGCCAACCAAGTCCTAAAAATTCTCCTCTTCCTCCGCGTTTACGAAATAAGACTCCAATTCCTTCATATCCTCCATTTCGAGAGCTTGGCGGATTTTTCGAATCAAAGTGAAGTAAAAGTGAAGGTTATGAATAGTATTCAAGTAATAGGCGAGCAGTTCCCTTGAAAGGAATAGATGCCTTAAATAGGCTCGCGAAAAGTTACGACAAGTATAGCATTCGCAAGTAGGGTCTATGGGATTTGGGTCACGTGCATATTTGGCATGTTTTATCGCCATCTTTCCCCATCGGGTAAAAAGGTAACCGGTACGGGCAAAACGGGTGGGTAAAACGCAATCAAAAATATCTACCCCCTTTTTTACTCCCTCTATTATATCTTGAGGCGTTCCCATACCCATTAAATATCGGGGTTTATCCTCAGGCAAAAGATCGCAAGTGAACTCCACTACCTCCCACGTTTGTTCCTTCTCTTCCCCCACACTCAAACCCCCAATAGCATATCCATCAAACTCCATTTCCAAAAGCTCTTCTGCACATCTCCTCCTCAAGTCCAGAAACACACCCCCTTGAACTATACCAAAAAGCCCCCCTTCTTTGTTCCAAACCATTTTACCTCTTTTAGCCCAATTTAAGGTCACCGAGACCGCCTTCTCCACCGTCTCCTTATCGGAGGGATAAGGAACACAGTAATCAAGACTCATGGCTATATCAACACCTATCGCTTTTTGCATTGAGATCACATCCTCCGGGGTTAAAAAATGCAAGGAACCATCGATATAAGATCTAAACTCAACCCCATCCTCTTTGATCCTTACAAATTTGGAAAGGCTAAATATTTGATAGCCCCCGCTGTCAGTTAATACGGGCTTATTCCACCCCATAAACCTATGAATACCTCCTAAATGTACTATAAGATCAATGCCTGGCCTTAAATAAAGATGATATACATTAGATAGCACCATTTCAGCCCCAAGCCATTCCAAATCTTTCGGACTCAAAGCTTTAACGGCCCCATGGGTACCGACTGGCATAAACACCGGGGTTCTAACTCTTCCATGAGGTGTCTCCAACCAACCTAATCTACCCCATTTTGTGATTTTTTCCAAACAAAATTTGAAATTCTCCATTACCCCTCCTTGACACTCTTCATTCATAAGCTAAAGTTTTTTATGAAAGGAGGTGTTAACATGATCGTAAAAGAAACGGATTTATTCAAGGGTGTAAGTGTAGAAAATTTAGAAAAAATAGCTTCTCAGTGTGAGGAGATGAGATTTAAACCTCAAGAGCTCATCTTTAAAAGCGGAGATAAAGCCGAAGGGATCTACATTTTGGAAGAGGGTCAAGTGGACGTATTCGTTACAGGACCTACCGGAGGGGGGATCCATTTTGTTATAAGTAAACCGGGTGAGATTTTCGGATTCATGGCCCTGACTGAACCCCCCATCCATGTGGCTTCGGCTACCGCAACCTCTGAGGTTAAAGCCGTTAAAGTCCCCTTGGAAGTTTTAGAAAAACTCATCTCTCATCCCTCACCAGATGCTTTGATTTTCCTTAAAAACCTGGTGGCACTTCTTGCCCAAAGACTTAGGCTGGCTTACGGGCTTGTGGCAGAAGAAGTATCAAGGGAAACCGCCGCTTATGTACCCTCTTACGGTTAAGGCTTGTAATTGATCTCAATTTCTGGTAATTCAAAAAGGCATGAAAAAGGTTATTTTGAGTTTAGGGTGTGGGATAGGGATTTTTTGCGCACTTTATTTTTTGCCCATTTTTGAAAGGGAAAAGCCGCAAATCTCACTTACTGAAGAAGGCCTTTCTATTGGTTCACGGGGTGTAATTAGGGTTAAACTTCGAGATAATTTTGGTTTAAAAGAGTTACGGGCCTTTATTACCCAAAAGGGGGTAAGTAAAGAAATATATTATGAAAGTTTTCCAAAGGGAATAAAAGAAAAACAGGTTGAAATCGCCTTCGAGCCCAAAAAACTTGACCTTTCCGAAGGCGAAGCGTCTTTAATTGTTGAAGTTAAGGATATTTCCCTTTGGAGATTGGGTAAGGGCAATAAAAGCGTCAAAGTTTTTCCAGTTTTTATAGACTTTACCCCTCCTCAGTTGGAACTTCTCTCCTTCACTCGTTACATATATCAAAATGGTTCAGGAGCAGTTTTATTTAAGACAAGCGACGATGCGCATGAAGCAGGCGTGAAGGTTGGTAAATGCTTCTTTAAAGCCTATCCCGAAAGGACACAAAACGGCACATTGTGGAGGTGTCTTTTTGGAATCTCCTTTTTATGTGAAAACACTCAAGCTGTGGTTTTAGCCAAAGACAAGGCTGGAAATGAGGCTATATGGGCCTTACCTTATATCCTTTTGCCAAGAAAAATAAAAGAAGACAAAGTTTCGATTTCTGAGGATTTTATAAATAATAAAGTTTATCCCCTTCTTCCTTCTGATAAGAAAAACCTCCCTCCGGAAGAAGCCTTTAAGTATGTAAATGAAGATTTGCGTTTTCAAAATGACGCTTTCATTCAAAATTTAACCACAAATTCTACTTCAAAAATATTATGGAAGGACGCTTTTTTACAATTGCCTAATAGTAAAGTTATGGCTACTTTTGGTGACCAAAGGACTTACTTGTATAACGGTCAAGTAATAGGAAAATCAGTACATTTAGCCCTTGATTTGGCCACTTCAGCAAATTCTCCTGTAATTTGCGCAAATGACGGTGTAGTTAAATTCATTGGTAATATAGGAATTTACGGTAACACAGTTATCATAGACCATGGATTTGGACTTATGACACTTTACGCTCACTTAAGTAGTTGGACCGTGAAAGAAGGACAAGAAGTTAAAAAAGGAGAAGTTATCGGTTATACCGGTTCAACAGGTTTTGCGGGAGGAGATCATTTGCATTTTGCATTGATGCTTTCAGGGTATCCTGTTGATCCAGTGGAATGGTTTGACCAGAAGTGGTTAAATGAGAGGATACTCTCGGTTTTGAGTGTAGAACAATGACGGTTTTTAACTCAAAATAAATCGAATAATTTAAGTTTAACCTTATCATCTTCTTTTCTTAGAGAGATAATACCCCCCAATAAGCGAAGACGACTCGTATGGGGGGTGAACTTTCTGTCGATAAAAAAACCGATCCTCCAATGAGAAATCTTCGGATCCTTTTTAAAACGGAAAAGTCCCCATAGTATATTAAAATCCGCTTTTTGGCCTTTAGATTTGCAGGATATAAGTGTAAAAATCGGCAACAAATTGCGCTTAAAGCCTTCGTTTTTTATAGGTATTAAGAACGGAAAAAGGAATTCTTCTTTGTTGTTTTCCTTACTTATAGAAAAAAGAGGCCATAAATTAAAAACATCGACCTTTTCTTCATCGTCAAAAGTCTCTTTTTTTCTAACCCCTATAAGCATGAATCTCTCTTTTTGCATTTTTGTTTCGGAAACTTCAGTGTACTCATAAGTATAAAGAGGCCATAAGAACCACAAACTCTTTTCCTTTGGGGTTTCCTTTTTCCTAAAAAGGGGGAAAATCTTCTGTTCTTTATCGTCAAAAGCTAGAAATGGCCATAATTCCCATCTTTCCTGCCCCTCTTTAAACCTTTTATGATGCAAAAAAGGAGGGAATAAAAAGAAGGACTCATACTTAGGAGTTTTAAAAGAAGCATAAAAGGGGAAATAGAGGCGCAACGAAAAGTGAGCCTCCATAAACTTCTCATCTTGCCACACGTAAAAGGGCCATAAAGCAAACCCCTTATCCGCTCTCTCCGAAACTCGATGTCCCCATAGGGGAAAGATGTCGACCCCTTCCGTTTTTCCTTTATATAACTTGAAAAAGGGCCATAGAATTTTATAAGTGGTACTTCCTTCGTCAATTACACGGGTATACAAAGGCCATAACACAAAATCGATCTCATCTCTTCGGAAACGGTCTTTAATTTTTCCCAAAAGTGGAAAAAGACCACAATAAGCCTCCCCTTCTTCGCTTTTTCCCCAATAAAGTGTAAAAAGGGAGAAAAATCTGTTTTCCTCAAAATTCAAAAAGGGGAAAAAATATCCCTCACTTAAACCCTCTTCCTTTTTAACTCCGCCAAGGGGGTATAAGATGTCAAGTCGTTCATATCCGTCATTTTTGAAGCTAAAAAGGGGCCTTATACCCCACTCAAGCCCTTCTTCACTCTTTTGCCAAAAAACAAAAGGACCTAAAAGTTCGATGGTTTTAGTCTCATTATCGCTTTCATAAGTTAAAAGGGGCCAAAGATTAAGGGGATAAATTAGAGATGGAAAAAGACATATGCTAAGAAACCCTATTAAAAAACCCGCTGTTTTAAAAAAGAACCTCAAAAGATAAACCCCGCTAATGTTCCCAATATACTTATAGGGGTTTGTTCTTCTATTCCTTCCATAGCCCTTTCGACCTTTTTTAAAGTTTTCTCGGCTTCGGTGTAAAGTTTATCATCCGTCAAGAGTTTGCCTAAGGTGCCTTCTCCTCTATTTATGCGTTCGGCAAAAAGTTTAAATTCTTCTGTAGTATCTTTGAGGTCTTTATAAAGACTTTCGTCACTTATTAGCTTTCCTAAAGTTCCTTTACCTTCCTTTATATTCTGGCTCACCTCCTCAAGGGAACTCAGGGTAGAGTGCATTTTATCCAGTCCGGAAGAAGCCTTCTCCAACAACGGATTCAACCCTTTGGAAAAACTCTCCATATTCGAAATTGTATTGTCCAAACGGGCTCTATTATCCGCCAAAAGTCCTTTAAATTCCCTACTAGAATCCCTAAGGTTCACCACCAATTCCTTTACCGCGTCTCTTGTCTCCTTCTCTCCCATCAGCTCTCTCAAAGCCTCTCCCATATCGGCAAATCCCTGGGCGGTTTTTTGAAGCGACAAAAATAGTTGATCAAGATCAGGGGTCACATAAGTAGAGAGGATAACCCCTCCGGGTTTAAGGGGTTCTTTTTCCGAAGTCCCAGGATCTATCTCTATGAACTTATCCCCTAACGCCCCGTGTGTTCTTAAGGTAGCCTTAGCATCCTCAAAAAGGACAACTTCCTTGGAAAGTACAAATTTGACCTTTGCCATTTTGCCTTCTAGCTCGATCTTCTCAACCCTTCCAACCACAATCCCGGCTACTTCAACTGGAGCACCTTTAGTGAGGCCGGAAACAGTAGAAAAAAGGGCAAAATAATGCTCGCCTTGAATTCTTTCGAGCTTGGTGACCCTCAAACTCATATATATGAGGATCAAAAACCCTATGAGGAGAAAAATTCCCACCTTTAATTCTAAAGCCCTTTCTTTCCTCCTCATCTCAAAACCTCCCTTTTAAGATAAGCCTCGATGAGAGGATGCCCCGATTTTAAAACCTCCTCCACCCTGCCCTCCATCTCTATCTTTCCTTCTTCCAATAAAGCTATTCTATCACCTATTGCAAGGGCGGTCTTTAAATCATGGGTTATCACCACAAATGTTTTAGAAAGATTTCTTTGAAGCTCCAAAATTAACTCTTCGATGGTAAAAGCAGTAATCGGATCAAGCCCGCTTGTAGGCTCATCACATAAGACTATTTCGGGATCCAAAACTAAAGCCCGAGCTAAAGCCACTCTTTTCTTCATTCCTCCACTGAGTTCCGAAGGATATTTATTCCAATCGCTCTCCTCAAGCCCAACTTGATAAAGTTTATCTCTCACGACCTTCTCGATCTCCTCTTCCAGAAGTTTCGTATGCTCCCAAAGTGGAAATGCAACATTTTCAAACACACTAAGCGAATCAAACAAAGCACTTTCTTGAAAAAGCATACCAAACTTTTTTCTTATTCCCAAAAGCTCTTTACGGGACATCTTTGTAATATCTTTACCATCAATTATTATACTCCCTTCATCGGGGAAGATGAGACCTATTATATGTTTCAAAAGTACACTTTTGCCGGCACCACTTCTTCCTAAGATTACGGTAGTGCATCCTCGATAAATGCTTAAGTTTACACCTTTTAATACCTCTTTTCCCCCTAAAGTTTTGTGTAATTCTCTTATTTCTATCATTTCAAAACATCAACGCTGTAAGAATGTAATCGGTAATAAGTATCATCACTAAAGAAAAAACCACACTCTCAGTTGTGGCTCTCCCAACTCCCTCGGCTCCTCCTTTTACCGAATATCCTTTATAACAACATATTAATCCTACGAGGGCTCCAAAAACACAGGATTTTATTAATCCGTAGTAAATATCTGAGAAGTCCACGTATTTTTCTATATTACCAACAAAAGCACCGGGGTTCACCTCTAAAACCCACACACCTATAGCGTAACCAGCTACAACTCCAATAAAATCGGAGATACTGGTTAAAATGGGGCTCACCAAGGTTAAGGCTAAAATCCGAGGCACTATTAAGTAGCTTATTGGATTAATGGCCATTGCTTCCATCGCGTCTATTTGTTCTGTGACCCTCATTGAACCGAGCTCCGCAGCCATCGCTGCTCCGGCTCTTGCGGCAAGCATCACTCCCGTAAAGACCGGTCCTAATTCCCTAACCATCGCCAAGGCCAACGAAACACCCACCATACTTTCGGCTCCGAATTTTCTTAAGGCATAAAAGGTTTGCAGGATGAAAACCATCCCTATAAAAGCGCTACTTAAAACTATAACTGGAAGTGAGTCGATACCTACCCTTTCAATCTGTTTAAGCCAAAGTCTACCCCTGAACGGGGTCCCGTAGCGTAAGCATTTATAGCCTAATAGGCTGATCCCTCCTAATTCCTCAACCTGGGATATAAACCATTTAAACGTTTTCATCCTTGATAATTCTTTGATTTTTTCCGGCTAAACAAAGCACCTCATAAGGTATCGTACAAGCCCAAGACGCTACCTCTTCGGCTGGTATGTCCTCACCCAATAAAATCACCTCATCACCCACCCTGGCCTCAGGAAGTTCCGTTAAGTCGATAATGGTACAATCCATAGTGACCCTCCCAATTACCGGAACCTTTTTACCCTTAACCAAAACCCAACCCCTGTTCGATAGTGCTCGAATGTACCCATCCGCATACCCCACTGGAATGATCCCTATACAACTCCTTCGAGAAGCACACCAGGTCTTTCCATAACTCACAGGCCATCCCTTGGGAATTTCTTTTATGCTCACAATCCTTGTTTTCCAACACATAAGTGGCTTTAAAAGAAGAGAAAAACGCTTTTTAAAATTAAGGGAAGGATGGACTCCGTAAAGGGTTATCCCGGGACGAACCATGTCGAAATGACTTTGTGGAGAGGAGAAGATGGCCGAACTGTTAGCCATATGGCACTTTAGGTTTAAACGCATTCTTTTTAAAAAAACTCTTATATCCTCAAAGATCCGAAGCTGTTCATAGAAAAAATCATCACCCTCATCAGCGGTGCTAAAGTGAGAAGCTAATCCTTCGATCTTTATCAAAGGAAGTTTTTCTATCTCTTCTATAACTTCTTTTACTTTATCCGGCAAAATCCCGAATCTACCCATTCCAGTATCGACCTTTAGATGAACTTTTACCTTTTTGTTCCATTTTTGGGCTTCCTCCGATAACCTAATTAAGCTTTCCAAATCATATACTAATGGAACAAGTTCGTGGGTAATGATGTATTCTTCCTCTCCTTTAAAAAAACCTCCCAGAAGGAAAATCTCCCCTTTAATGCCAGCTTCCCTTAACGTTACTGCCTCATTAACGTTTGCCACACCAAAAGCCTTAATTCCCAACTCTTCAAGACGGGCCGATATCACTTGAGCTCCGTGGCCATAAGCATCTGCTTTAACAACAGCCATAATCGTCACTTGGGGGGATAATTGATCTCTTATTAATCTCAGGTTATGGTCAAGAGCTTTAAGGTTTATCTCAACCCAGCTATGAAGCTCAGAAGGCATAAGCCGTCCTCTTTATGGCCGAGTTTAGCCTTTAATCATAATCCCGTCAACGCTTGACACTACTTTTCTGAGAGATAGAATTTCCAACATGTTGAAATACCTTCTGAAAAGGCTTTTAGTAATGATACCTGTATTATGGGGAATCACTCTCCTCTCCTTCTTGGTTATACACCTTGCTCCAGGAGAACCCACAGGTCTTATGGCAGACTTTAACCCAAAAATCACAAAAGAAGCAAGAGAAAGATTGCGGGCCTATTACGGACTGGACAAACCTTTGCACATACAATACTTTATCTGGGCCAAAAAAGTCTTGACCTTGGACTTCGGCCGCTCTTTTGCTCCTGATCAAAGGCCGGTTATCGACAAAATAATGGAAAGAATTCCCATAACCTTGACAATCAATCTGTTTTCTCTTGCTCTTATCTTTTTTGCTGCTATCCCTATAGGCATTTATTGTGCAACACATCAGGGCAGTTTCGGCGATAAGTTTTTTACTGTATTTGTCTTTATCGGTTATGCCATTCCAAGCTTTTGGCTTGCTTTAATGTTAATAGGTCTTTTCGGAGTTAAATTGGGTTGGCTCCCTGTTTCGGGAATTAAATCGGTTGTGGGATACGAATCAATGGGAACATTTGAGAAGTTTATTGACATTTCTAAACACCTATTGCTTCCGATTCTGGTATCGGCTTTCGGGGGACTTGCAGGGCTGGCTCGATATATGCGTTCGAGTCTCCTCGAAGTTTTAAACCAGGAATACATTCTCGCAGCAAGGGCTAAGGGTCTACCTGAGAAAAGGGTAATTTACAAACATGCTTTAAGGAACGCTTTGCTACCCGTTATAACCATACTTGGCCTTTCGGTACCGGGTCTTATAGGAGGAAGCGTCATATTCGAAAGCATTTTTTCTATACCTGGAATGGGGCAACTCTTTTATTATAGTGTGATGGCCCGAGACTATCCGGTGATCATGGGAATAGTGGTGATAGGTGCTGTACTCACCCTCTTGGGTAATCTTTTGGCCGATATAGCTTACGCTATAGCAGACCCACGGATAAGGGTCGAATGAGCTTCTGGGGAAGGTTTTTTCAAAATCGCTTAGCTTTAACGGGAGGAGTAATCATTTTGATCCTTTTTGGTAGTTCCATCTTGGCCCCTTTGCTCTCTCCCTATAAGCCCGATGAAGTAAATCTCCAAGAGGTTTTGTCTCCCCCTTCATGGGCACATCCTTTGGGTACCGATGAACTCGGTCGAGATGTACTTGCGCGGATATTGTGGGGAGGAAGAGTTTCAATGCTTGTAGGATTTGTGGCGGTGGGCATCTCCACATTGGTAGGAATCTTATTCGGGGCTTTAGCCGGTTATTATGGAAAGTGGGTGGATAGCCTCATCATGAGGTTTGTGGATATAATGTTATGCTTTCCCACCTTCTTTCTAATACTTGCGGTAATCGCTTTTATCGAAGCAAATATATGGAACATAATGGCCATAATAGGCCTCACCAGTTGGATGGGGGTTGCAAGGCTTGTAAGAGCCGAGTTTTTATCATTAAAAGAAAGGGAATTCGTTTTAGCCGCAAGATCCATAGGAGCTTCAAACTTTCGAATCATATTCCACCATATCTTGCCGAATGCCCTGGGACCGGTCTTTGTTTCAGCTATTTTGGGAATAGGAAATGCTATCTTGGTGGAATCAGCCTTGAGTTTCCTCGGAATCGGAATACAACCCCCCTCGGCAAGCTGGGGAAATATGCTAACTTCAGGAAAGGATTACTTGGAAGTGGCTTGGTGGCTCTCCTTATTCCCAGGGTTGGCCATCCTTCTAACAGTTCTCGGATTTAACTTATTGGGGGAAGGGCTTAAGGACGCTTTGAACCCAAGGTTAAGCGATAGAAGCGCTTAAAATACTCCACCCCTGAAATAATGCTCAAAAGGAGGGCTCCCCAAAGAAGATAAGTACCAATTTTCTGCACGTTCACTGAAAAATAGGAGTAATGAAGGATCAAAAGGTTCAAAGAAGAAAGTTGAAACAAAGTCTTAATTTTTCCAGACCATCTGGCAGCTATGATCTCACCTTTTTCTGCTGCAATTGCCCTTAAAGTGGTTATTATTATCTCTCTTGCCAAAATAACAGCTGCCATCCATCCCTCCACTCTTTTTAGTTCAACAAGGAATATTAAAACGATAGCTACCAAAAGCTTATCCGTCATCGGATCCAATAACTTTCCCATTGTAGTAACACAATTATATCTTCTTGCCAAAAGGCCATCAAAAAGGTCAGTTAAAGCTGCTATAAAAAAGAGTATTGCCGCTATCAGGTTTGTAGTTCTTCCGGGAATACACAAAAATGAAACGATAATTGGTATCAACAAAAGCCTCAATATAGTTAATTTTGTTGGTAAGCTCAAAATTTGTCTCCCTTTAAAAGCATATAATGATTTAAAACCTTTCTCACATAAGTTTGGGTTTCCGGATAAGGAGGTATTGACCTTGTTTGTTCTACTATTTGGGGCCCAGCGTTATAAGCTGCCAAGGCTAAAGAGAGGTCCCCGAATTTTTCGATTAGGTATTTTAAGTATCTTACTCCTCCCTCCACATTTTGATGAGGATCGAAAGGATCCTGTATTCCTAAAATCCTTGTGGTCTCGGGCATAAGTTGCATTAATCCCATTGCCCCTTTAGGAGAAACGGCTCGCGGATCGTACATAGATTCTGCTTTTATGATGGCCTTTACTAAAAGCGGATCGATTCCGTGACGAGAGGCCACTTCTTCCACGATTTTATCTAAATGTTCGAAGGATCGAAGGAAGACTTTCTTTTTTTCTCTTTCTTTTAAATACAATTTCCAAGGGTAATTTCCAGAAGGAACGTTACTAAAATGAATAATCCCTTCCTCATCGACGTAAAAGAAGATATCGGCCCTTAAAGGGAAAGTAGGTATAAGAAGCGCTTTGAAAAGTAAGAGCAAAAACCAATTGCGAAACACGTTGAATTTATAGCAAATCTAGTGGAAAATTACCAAGAGGGGTAAAATGAAGGCCTTACGTGATCTTCTTTATCAGATCCCTGAAGAAATAGTAGCCAAAAGGGTATCCGTAGGGACGTTTTGGACTGCTGTAGAAGGTTTAAGAATAGGGCTAGCCTCGACAATGGCCGAAGGGCATCCCCATGTGGACTCCCCGGTAAGGGAAGCAGGTAAACTTGAAGGAAAGCCATTACGAGAACTTGCTCAACTTTTATTTGAAGGATCGCTCCTTGAGGCCTCCATAGGCTTAGCTGCCTTAAATGCTAGTCTTCCCCTTGATGAGAGAAAGCTTATAGAAGGAAACGCCTTTGACATCCTCCTTGCCAAAGCTGAGGGAAAAAGGATAGCCATTGTGGGCCATTTCCCTTTCGTGGAGGAACTAAAAAAAACGGCAAAGGAGCTTTGGGTGTTAGAATTAAAACCCAGGGAAGGTGATGTTGATGCCAAGTACGTTTCTCAGATCTTACCCCAGGCAGAGGTCATCGGCATAACTAGCACTACCCTTATAAATCGGACCTTTGAAGAGATACTACGTCTTTGCCCTCCCAAAAGTTTCAAGATGCTAATAGGCCCTTCTACTCCTTTGGATCCCTTTTTGTTTGAACTTGGCGTTGATGCTCTATCAGGAGCGGTGGTGATAGATAAAGAGAAAGTTTATAAATACATCCTTCAAGGGGCAACCTTCAAACAAATTCACAAAAGTGGTGCAGTAAAACTTTACGTGATGTTAAAATGTTAAAAGCACCACCTGGATATTCCTTAGTTGAAGAAAAAGGAATTAAAGCCATAGTCAAGGAGCAGTACCTTGACTTTTTTTGGAATCGAGGCTTTTTTGAGCCAAAAACTTTATTTCACGACCTTTCTCCTTCTCACTTGGTAGGAAGAACCAAACTCATGTTATTTGTGGAAAACAATTTTGTCTTCGTAATAAGGCGCAACTTCCATGGTGGAATATTCGGAAAGGTCTTTAAAGATTTATTCCTCGACGGATCAAGACCCCACAGAGAACTTTTTATTATGTGGCGTTTAAGAGAAGTGGGAGTCAAAACTGCAGAGCCTATTGCTTCTTTTAGCATAAATTTCGGACCCTTTAAGAGAGGTTATCTCATAACTTCTTATATCGAAGGGACCGAGGATTTTCTGGAAGTATTAAGAAGAACTAACCCTTCTTTGAAGAGAAGAGAAATCTTTTTTAAAGCAGGCGCTTTAACCAGGAAAATACATGACTTAGGGGTATATCATCCTGACCTTCAACTTAAGAATTTTCTTATTAAAGACGAAGATGTGTTTATCCTTGATTTTGATAAGGCTTATCAAAGAATACCCCTACCATTACGCTTGCGTTTTAAAAACCTTTTCAGGTTTTTACGTTCGTTGGAGAAGGCTAAAAATAAAGGTGTGCGTATTTCACCTAAGGAAATCGTTTCCTTTTGGAAAGGTTATGCTCAAGGAAATCGACTTTACGAAACCGAACTAAAAAAAAGAACACGCTTTTTACCCCTTTTAAAGCTTGTGTGGAAAGTCGGATGGAGGATTGAGGAAATTTTTTAACGTTTTATTATATCCCCCAAAGTAATAGGCTTAGCTTCTTCCCGATACTCACCTTTATGGGCTAAAGCTTTCGTACTCAAACCCAATTTACGGGCCTTTGGATCAAAATGTACGATCATGGCCGTTATTTCCTGACCGACTTTATAAAGCTCTTCGGGTTTTTTAAAACTTCCCTCTTCCTGATCGATTTCGGAAACATGAAGTAATCCTTCTATGCCCTCTTCCACTTCCACAAAGGCCCCAAATTGGGTCAGGTTGGTAACAACCCCTTTTACTACCTGACCTACTCTATACCTTTCATGAGCGCTAAGCCACGGATCAGGTTTAAGTTGCTTGATACCTAAGGAAATCCGCTCGTTTTCTCGATCGATTTTGAGAACTACCGCTTCAACTTCTTGGCCCTTTTTGAACATCTCATGAGGATTTTTGGGCCTCCGACTCCAGGAGATATTAGAAACGTGAATCAGTCCGTCTATCCCCTCTTCTATACCCACAAACACACCGAAATCGGTCACGGTTTTGACTTGACCAATGATCCTGGTTCCTACTGGATAACGTTCCTCAATGGTATCCCACGGATTTGGTTCAAGTTGCTTTAAGCCTAATGCCATTTTCCGTTTCTCTGGCTCAACTTTTAATACCACTGCTTCAACCCAATCACCGATATTGACGTACTTCGAGGGATGTTTTATTTTTTTGCCCCACGCCATATCATTCACGTGTATAAGCCCTTCTATGCCCTTCTCAATCTCTACAAAAACTCCGTAATCGGCGATCCCTACCACCTTCCCTCTTACCCTCGTGCCTTCAGGGTATTTTTCAGACGCATCTTTCCAAGGATCAGGCTCAAGTTGTTTTAAACCTAAGGATAACTTCTCCCTTTGGGGATCGAATTTTAAGACTTTTACCTTTATCTTCTGACCCACTTTTAACAACTCGGAAGGATGTTTTATCCTTCCCCATGTCATATCGCTTATATGTAAAAAGCCGTCGATCTCTCCCACATCTATGAAGGCTCCATAATCGGTAATGGTCTTTACCACTCCTTCCAAAACTGCCCCTTCCTGTAATTTATTGATGGTCTCCTGTTTGCGTCTCTCTTTTTCTTTCTCGAGATAGGCCCTTCGAGAAAGGACCACATTCCCTTGGTGTCTGTTGGCTTTGATGACCTTAAAAAGAGACCTTTTGCCCAGGTAAATGGAGTAATCCTTGGGAGGCTTAAGATCAACTTGACTCAGAGGCAAAAAGGCCTTTACTCCGGCCCCAAGATCAACCGTGAAGCCTCCTTTGATCCTTTCAATTATTACGCCCTCTACCGACTTGTCTTTGTTCTTTTGAGCTTCCGTTATATTTTCCCATATCCTTATACGATCCGCTTTTATTTTTGAAATGATGACTTTTCCAAGCTCATCCTCACATCTCTCTAAAAACACCTCCACTTTATCACCGGGGTTAACCCTTATTCTCCCTTCCAAATCCGCAAATTCCGAAATGGGAATCATCCCTTCGCTTTTAAGCCCTACATCCACTGTGACGTAATCGTCTTTTACCTCCAACACGGTTCCTGTTACCACTTTCCCTTCGCTTATCCCTTGGAAGGAATGTTCGTAAAGCTCTTCCAGGGTCTTGTGGTCTAATTCCATCTCTTCCCCCTAAGCCCTATTTTGAACATATGGTATCACAAAGCAGTTAGCCTTTCATAGACTTCCTTTATCAAGTGGGGAGGAGTAGAGGCACCTCCGGTAAGTCCTACCTTTTTTGCTGTTTTTAAAAGTTCTGGCCTTATTTCTTCAGGCCCTTCAATATGGTAAGTCCGAGCCTGTACCCTTTTGCACACTTCTACCATCCTCCTGGTGTTAGCGCTTTCTTTTCCCCCTATCACAAACATAAGGTCAACTTTTTTCGCTAGCTCCAGGGCTTCTTTCTGCCTTCTTTGAGCCGCTTCACATAGGGTATTGTAAACCTTAATCTCTTTTACCCGCTCAAAAAGAACCCCTAAAATCTCTTTGACCCTTTCCGGTCCTTGGGTAGTCTGTACGAGGGCTGCTATTTTTCTTTTTGGCAAGCCTTCTGGTATCTCCAGAAAGGATTCTACCACAATGGCATTACCTTCAGCATAACTCAATATACCTTTTACCTCTGCATGATCTCTTTCGCCTATTAAGACCACGAAAAAACCCTTGCGACTTAGGCTTTGGGCGAGCCTTTGGACCTTTTTTACGGTTGGACAAGTCCCATCGATAATCTTTATGCCTTTTTTTTTCAACTCCTCAAAAGCCCCTTTCGTAATGCCGTGTGATCTTATTATCACCGGTCCTTCAACAACCTCTGAAACCGAATCCAATACCTTCAGCCCCTTTTCCTTTAACTCATCGATAACCCTTTGATTGTGGATCAAAGGACCAATCGAAAAAACTTCTCCATATTCCTTTAAGGCCTTCTCAGCCAATCTCAACGCCCTTTTAACCCCAAAACAAAAACCAGCCTCTTGGGCTATAATAACTTCCATCCCTATAACTTTTCCTTTATCTTTTCCAGCATAAACCTAACTACTTCTTCTGGCGTAAGATTAGTGGAGTCCAGGAAGATCGCATCTTCTGGAATCTTAAGAGGTGCTATCTCACGGGTTTGATCTTGAAGATCCCTTTTCTTCACCTCCTCCAAAACTTCTTCGAAATTAACGTTTTTGCCTCTTAATAAGAGTTCGCGATGTCTTCTTCTTGCCCTTTCTTCTAAAGAAGCATCAAGATAAAATTTAACGTCCGCCTCAGGAAAGACCACGCTTCCTGTGTCTCTCCCTTCGGCAATAATTCCTCCTTCTTGCCCCACCTTCCTCTGAAGTGCCCAGAGTGCTTCCCTCACTTCAAGTATCTGAGAAATAAGAGAAGCCATCATCCCCACATCTTGTTCGCGTATTCTTTCGCTTACATCCTCACCGTCAAGAAAGATCCTTCCATCCGGACCAAGTTGAAGCGAAACCCGAGAGGAAATCCGCTTTAGACCTTCACGGTCATCCGGCCTTATCCCTTCTTTTATAGCCTTCAACGCTAAAGCCCTATAAGTAGCACCGGTATCCAAGTACTTATATCCCAAATACTGGGCTAAGGCTTTAGCCACGGTACTTTTACCAGCACCTGCAGGGCCGTCGATGGTTATTATTAACTTTTTACCCATTTCTTAAATGTTTCCAATAAGCGCCAATTTTCCTCGGGTTTGCCTACCGTTACTCTGATATATTCCGGAAGGCTATATCCAGACATATCCCTAACTACAATCCTTTCCCCTTCCAGTATTTTCAACAGATCCCCCTTCTTTTCTCCAACTCTTACCAAAATGAAATTCGCTTGAGAAGGAATGTACTCAATGCCAAGTTCTTTTAAACCTTCCTCAAGAAACCTTCTGCCTTCCAAAATAAGTTCCCTTGTCCGTTTTTGGAACTCAAGGTCCTCCAACGCCCCAATGGCTCCTGCCAGGCTCAGAATGCTTACGTTAAAAGGTTGTCTCACCCTCTCCAAAATCCCAACCAACTCCTTACGTGCTATTCCGTAACCGATTCTTAAACCAGCAAGACCGAAAAACTTAGAAAAAGTCCTTAAAATAAGTATAGGGCGATCGATCTCCAAAAGTGCTCCAGGATTTAAATAATCCTTCTCCTCGACAAACTCCGCATAGGCACAATCCAAAACGATCACCACATCTTCTCTTACTTTCTGGAGAAACTCCAGGAATTCGTTGTGAGTGAAGATCGTACCAGTGGGATTATTGGGATTGTCCAAAAACACGATCTTCGTTTTCTCATTTATAGAACTTACCACTCGAGACAAATCTATTTTGGGAAAATCAAGGGGAACTTCCTTAATTTTCCCTCCTCTCGCTTTGGCCGAGATTCGATAATAAGCATAGCCAGGAGAGGGGACTAACACTTCATCGCCCTCTCGCAAAAAGGCTTTAACCACCATATCAACGATCTCGTTTGAACCATTGCCCAAAACTAGATGGCCTTCCTCTACTTTCAGCCATTCGGCCAGGGCTTTTATGAGTTTATTTCTCAAGCCATCCGGATAGCGGTGAACTCTTGTTAAAGCCTCTTTTATCCTCTCCAAAGCCAGAAGCGAAGGTCCCAAGGGGTTTTCATTTGCCGAAAGTCTTATCTCATCCTCTCGGTAATCCTTGCCCAAAGGATAAGGAGGAAGATCCAATATATAAGAGGGAACTAAAAGCTTCGGCATCTCTTTACAATGGTCTCCATATTTTCAAGTAATACTTTAAATTCACCTTCAGAAAGCCCTGTTCCTAAGACGATTTTTTTTACCATCTCCACAGAAGGAATATCTTCAGGCGCATGGACATCGCTTCCGAATACGAGTTTTGCTCCGATTGTTTTTGCCAATTTAACTAAATGACCATTGGTTAAGCAATGGCCTCGGCGGCCACTTATTTCAAGAAAAACCCCAAATTTTTTGGCAAGTTCCACTTCTTTCAGAGAAATCAAACCGGGATGAGCCAAAATATCCGCTTTCCCCTCGATAGCAGCAAGGTTGGTCCCGACTGGAACTGGTTCTACAATTGTCTCTCCGTGAACCAGAACAATAGATGCACCCAGGTTTCTGGATCTTTCTATCAAACTGGGAATAAGAACCGGTGGACAATGGGTTATTTCCACTCCTGGAATTACCTCTATTTGAGTATAAGGCCCTATTTGCTCACATAATTTAAGAAGAGATTCTATAACCCATTCAAGGTTTGAAGGCCCCACGTGGTCTGTTATGGCTAAGGCTTTGTAACCTTGAGCTTCGTATCGCCTTACCAGTTCCTCAGGCAAAAGCTCGCCATCACTTAAAAGAGAATGCGTGTGGAGGTCTATCATGAAAAAAGAGATTTACATCTTATAGGTTCCTTCGTCAACCTGCTGGAGAAGTTCGTCGAGAGTCTTTTCTTCTTCACTTTGTACTTGAGATTGTTTGGATTTTTCCAGGACTTCCTCATTCACAAAGATGGAAGCTCCCGTCCTCAAAGCTAAGGCTATTGCGTCTGAGGGTCTTGAATCAATTTCGTAAACCTTTCCATCCAATTCTATATGAATAAGCGCATAATAGGTGTTTTCTTTCAACTCCGTTACCTCAATCCTCAGAACCTTGGCCCCAAGGGTCTCAAGGATGTTTCTCATCAAGTCATGGGTCATCGGGCGGGCTAACTTCACCTTTTCCAGTTGCGTAGCTATAGCTGAAGCCTCAAAAAATCCTATCCAAATAGGAAGAACGTCTTCGGTTTCCGGGTCTTTTAGGATTACAATGGGAGTATTGGTATAAGGATCAACCGTTAAACCTCCCACTATCATCTCTCGAAACTTTTTCTCCTTCACGCGTACAATACCTCCTTTTCCTCCAGAAGAAGTTCTCCCCTCAAACAATTGGGAAGCCCTTCTTTTACCTTAACCCATACGATTTTACCGATAAGATCCAAAGGACCCATAAAATTAACCACCCGATTACACCTACCCCTTCCCCTCAGTTGGCCTTCGCGTTCGCCACATCCGTCTACCAACACCTCGAGGACCTTTCCCTCTAAGGCTTTATTCTTCTCCAGGGTAATCTTCCTCTGGAGGCTTTGAAGTTTTTCAAGACGCCTTGCCTTAATTGCTTCTGGAACGTCATCCGGCCATCTTGAAGCCAAAGTGCCTTTTCTAGGACTGTACTTGAAAGAAAATAAACCATCAAATTTCACACGTTTAATGAGATCAAGGGTCTGTTCAAAATCCTCTTCTTCCTCTCCGGGAAATCCCACAATAACGTCAGCGGTAATGGCAATCTCAGGCACCACTTCCCTCAATCGCTCTACTTTTTGAAGATATTCCTCCCGAGTATATCCCCTTCTCATCATCTTTAAAATCTTATTCGAACCGGCTTGAAAGGGGAGGTGTATATGTTCACAGAGTTGCGGTATTTCTCTAAAAGCCAATATAAGCTCCTCAGAAAGATCCTTAGGATGGGAAGTGGTAAATCTAATCCGCTCAATACCAGGAATTTCCGCTATCTTCCGTAAAAGCTCCACAAAAGAAAGTTCTCCCACCGATTTTTTCCCATAAGCATTAACGTTTTGCCCAAGCAATATGACTTCCTTAACACCCTCTTTTGCCAATAACCTTATTTCCTCTAAGATTTCCTGGCTGGGTCGACTTTTTTCAGGCCCCCTTACATAAGGGACTATGCAATAAGAACAAAAATTGTCACATCCCTGCATTATATTCACATAAGCCCTAACAGACCGAAAAGGCGGAAGGAGGACCCTTTGTGAATGGTCCTCCTTAAAGCCTATCATACAAACCCTATCCCCATCGATGACCTTCTCTAAACCTTCGTTGAATTCATCTACTCTATCAGGTCCAATTACCATGTCCACTTGAGGAAAACGCTCCAAAAGCCCTTCGCCTTCCTGTTGGGCCAAACACCCCATCACTACAATCTTAAGTTGAGGCTTTCTTTCCTTCAGCCGTTTAAAACGACCGAGGAGGCTATAAACCTTATGTTCCGGTTTTTTGCGAACGGTACAGGTATTAATTACGATCAAATCCGCCTCTTCGGGAAGAGAAACCTCCCTGTACCCTTGCTCCATTAAAAGCGCAAGTACCCTTTCCGAATCCCTTTCGTTCATCTGGCAACCGAAAGTCTGTAGAAAAACCCTCTTCAACTCCTCACCCTAAATCGCTCTTCAAGTTTTTTCATCTTTTCCACTATTCCGCCGTACTCAAGCTCGGAATAATGAAGCATAGCAGGTCCAGAGAAACCTTGTCTTCGAATCTCGAGCGCCTTTTCCGCTACCCTCATCCTAATGTAATCCCAGAAGGGATGATCAAAACAATCCACCGCTTCCGTTAATTTCCCATTATGCACACAAAAGGCCGCACAAGAAATGACAGGAGGACCGTCGAAGAAGGAGGTGGTGGAATTGAGCTTAACTGGCATAAGGGGGCCATTATGACTTCCTCTCATAAACCCCGCCACGTAATGACCTATGCTGAAAGCCGAAAGCACTTCGCCTGTGGCTGGAAAATCACCCTGAACTCTGACTAGCATCACCGGATCGTCTTTCCCCACGTATTTACCAGCTATATTGTGAAGCCTGGTGGTACTGGCTGAGACCGCTATCTCACCCGTGCGACGGGAATGAATCTTTTCCACCACAAAGCGTTCATTATCCCTTAAAAGGGCTGCAATATCATAAAGTTCCTCAGGGGCATTGAGCTCAATGATCCTATCGCCTTCGGTATAATTCACGTCCATTATGGTGAACTTGAAACCTTGGGCCATGGAAGGACTAAGAATCAAACCTGCACAATACATTGGATCCGCAAAGGCCAGATATAATGGCAAATTAAAGGCCCCCGGTTCGGTCTTATCAGCGGCAAAGAACAGAAATGGTTCGTTCGGCCTTTCCTCAAATTCCATCTCAGCTACTGCAGGCCCCATACCTTTTACGTTACCACTGAAGGCATCCTTCAAAAGGTCTTGTCCCGCCCCATAAAGCCCTTGGGCCTTTGCTACTTCGGTTCCCGCACGAAAAGCATCCCAGGCCAACTTATGAACATCCGCATTACCCTCTCCCCTTTTGTGGGACATGAGGATCGCTATGTCATCACCGGTGTGAGATACGTAAAAGTCCTCAATCAACCCCTTTTTCTTACCCTCCTCTTCCACGAATTCCTTTACTCGTGCAATCAGCGCTTGGGAAGGCTTAATATGCCCTCCTATTGACCCTATGTCCGCCTTGATCACGCTTAAAGTTATCCTCATCCTTCACCTCCTCTATAATTTAAACCCCATAATTTATTTTTTCCAATTCCTCATAAGCGGTCAAATCGGCTCGAAGGGGAGTTATTGAAACAAAACCGTTCGCCACAGCATGAGCATCGGTCCCCTCTTCCAAAACAAACGCGGGCTCCTTCCCTCCAATCCAATAAAACTTGGATCCCCGCGGATCTAAAGCTTCGACCACATAATTATTGAAAACCCGTCTTGAAGGCCTGGTGAGTTTAAAACCCGCTAACAACTCCCAAGGAAGATTAGGAACATTCACATTAAGGATTACCCTCGGGGGCAAAGGGTTTGAAGAAAGCTTTTCGATCAACTTAAAAATCACCTGAGCCGCAGTTCCGTAAAAATGGTCCTTTCTTGCCGCTACGGAAACGGCGATGGCCTGTATCCCCAATATACTTGACTCAAGGGCTGCTGCCACTGTGCCTGAGTAAAATATCTCCTCCCCCATATTGGGTCCATTATTAGGCCCCGAAATCACCAAATCGGGCGGTTCGCTTAAAAGCACTTTCAAAGCCAAATGGATACAATCAACGGGCGTCCCGTCGCTAGCCCATACACCCTCTTCAACCTCCCAAAGCCTAACCGGGTCTTTTAGAGAGATGGCATGTGATATACCCGTCCTCTCTCCTTGAGGGGCTACAACTATAACCTTAAATTTCTCCTTTAAAAAATCCCTCAAAACTTTTAGACCAGGAGCATGAACACCATCGTCGTTGGTCAAAAGAATTCTCATACTGGCATAATTTAAGGAACCCGATCTACTTCGTCAAGCTTCTGAACAAGATTCAACCTTTCTTTCAAAGCTTCACTTAAAGAAAGGACAGTCTCCGCATAAGGTTCACTAAAGTTGTATCTCATGACAATACGCTTTTTGAATTCCGAAGGAGAATCAACTCGATAACCTTCTCCTTTTAGGTAATTGGCAATACTTGCTAAAGCATCCGGAAGGCCGAATAAGTTAACCTTTCCATCTCCATCAAAGTCATACCCATAAATCACATAACTTGAAGGCACAAATTGAGAGTAGCCAAATGCTCCAAATATGGAACCTTTTAAATTCAATATATCAAGGCTCTTTTGATAACCTATAGTAATAAGCGTCAAAAGTTCCTTATAAGCCCATTGCGAGCGCCTTTTATAGCGTGTTTTTATGGTCTCATCTTCTAAATTTATATCTTCCGGTAAATATTTCTTGAAAAGCTCTTCCTCGCCACAAAGGGCAAGGTTGAAAAGTTGATCAAAAACCTCGTATTTTCCTGGACTATTTCCTAAATCGCTTTCTACAAGTAAAATTGCAACAATTAGCTCCTTCTCCACTTGAAAAACGCCTTCTATTTTCTCCAAAAGCTCCCTGTTTTCCAAAATAAACTTTTTGGCCCTTTCAATCCTTTCGTCTTTTAAAAAATTATGATAAGGCAAACTCCTTTCATTCCAAGTTAAGCTTCTGATCATCACTTCAGGAGAAAACTTTATAAGTTTGGAAGAAAAAAGCTTTTCTATATAACTTTCAGGAACTTGCTCCTTAAGGTCATTCTTTATTTTTCCCTTAAAGTTTTCTATGAAGAAGATTACTCCTTCATCGATCTCAGTTTCGCTTCTTGCAACACCCCCTTTCCATAAAGGGGAAAAAACTAATAAAAGCAAAATGAACAGAAGCCATCTCTTATTCCACACTTATCTCCTCCCATTCCTCCAGAGAAGGCCACTCTATTTCCAAAACGCCTTCCTTAGAAAACCTGACTTTTATATCCTCCTTTTTAATAGGTTTAAGAAACTTTATTCTCAAACAATGACTATTTGTTTTTCGAAAATAATCGATCTTAAATGGTTTATGTATCCCAAATTCTATCCTTAATGGACCAAAACCAAATTTAAAAAATTCTTCGCAAAACATCCAGCCTCACCTCCTTCCTATTGGAATTAGATAAATAGGAAAGTGGTTTTCTGCAAGGCCTAAGGTTCGGCGAACTTCCTCGTCATAGAAAGCTCCTACCGGTACTCCTCCAAGCCCTAATGCTACAGCCTGTAACAAAACGTTTTGGGCTGCATGACCGGCTTCAAGATAAACGTATCTCAAGGCCCTTTGGCCGTATTTCCTTTTCGTTCTTTCAAATTCAGCGCTTATACAGATTACAACTGGCGCTTCCTTTACCCAAACTTGTCCCAAAGCTACTTGAGCTAACTTTTCTCTAACATCTCCACTTTTAACTTTTTGAATTTTATGTTCTTGGGGAATATACCAGTAAACACCTTGAGGAAAGTCCTTTACCTCACCTATTACAATATAAACTTCAAGGGGATAGAGGGCACCTGCTGAAGGAGCGGTTCTTAAATTTCTGGTGGGATCGGTAATGCCTTGAACGGCCCACAAAAGTTGCGAAACCTCCTCTAAGGT
Organism: uncultured Thermodesulfobacteriota bacterium; assembly: GCA_964543765.1. Classification (GTDB taxonomy): domain Bacteria; phylum Desulfobacterota; class B13-G15; order B13-G15; family B13-G15; genus B73-G16. The sequence continues at coordinate 21,531 of CAZIZI010000011.1, read as the reverse complement.
CAAGGGACTCTTTTTAAACTCCCTAACGGACCTTCTTTTGGCCAAAACTTCTTCGAAACTTAACTTTCCTTTTAAGACAGGAGGGTAAAGCTTATACTCCTGCGCTTTTGCAATGTTTATAGCCAATAACAAACCGATGATCATCAAAAACATTCGCATAGGAGAAACCTGTTAATCGCCTGGGCTGTTTCCTCTGGGTTATCCAAAGGAACCGCATGTCCAGCTCTTTGAACTTCAACAACCTGAGCTTTAGGAATAAGCGACATGACTTTCTCAAGCACCTCCCGTTCAACCAAGTCACTTTCCTCTCCGCGGACAAAAAGAGTTGGCATTTTTAAGTTGGACATAAAATCCCACAAGTTCACATCTCTTAAAACCCTCTTCCCCTCTCTCATCCTATGTATAAGCCTTACGTCGCAAAGCCACTCTAAAAGCCCATCATGTCGAGGTACTGTGACTTTTTTCAGATAACTCAATGCCTTTTCGTAACTTAAACGAGGGTTTTCTTCCATTAAGGCCTTCGCCATTTCATCTAGGTGAAACTTATCTGGACGAGTTCTTAAAGCGGAAAGTATCCTTTTTCTGCCCTTTTCTGAAAGTTCTGGAGCGTAATCGATGACTATGAGCTTTTTCACCACCTCCTGGTAAGTTGACGAATAAACTATGGCATTTCTTCCCCCCATGGAATGCCCTATCAGGGTTAGTTTCCCGAGGTTTAGCGTTTTTCTTAACGCTTCAATGTCCGAAACAAAATCAAAAGTGGTGTATCTTTCAAGAGGAGCTCTATCGCTTTTACCATGACCTCTTTGGTCAAAGGCTATGAATCGAAAAGGCCCTTCCAAATAAGGCAGGACAAATTCCCATACTTCAGCCGAATCGCCAAACCCATGAAGCAAAATTACAGGCTCACCTTCTCCTTTTTCGAAATACCTAAGTTTCAAGTGGTCGTTTTCAAAAAAACCTTCTTTATCCCACAAGTTCGCTCCTCTTGAAAAGGGATTGAAGCTCATAACCCTTCTCTTTAAGTAACTCCCTTGCCCCCTCTTCTCGATCGATAAGGGCCATTACCATGCTCACTTGAAGGCTGAAGCTCTCACAAAGCTCGATAGCTTTAAGCAAAGTAGCCCCCGTAGTCACCACATCCTCGACTATTGCAACCCTCATGCCTTCTCTTAAGGCCTTATCACCTTCTATCCAAAGCCCTTTGCCGTGTTTTTTGGGCTCTTTGCGGATTATAAAGGCATAGATGGGATCCCCTTCGAGGTAACTTATCAGGGAAACTGCTATCACTATAGGATCGGCACCAAGGGTTGGTCCTCCTATGGCTTCGATCTTTTCGTTTGCGTTTTTGATCATTTGGTAAAACAACTTCCCGCATAAATAAGCCCCTTCAGGAGTTAAAGTCGTCTGTTTTGCATCAATGTAAAAGTTTGATCTCTTACCCGATGAGAGCAAAAAATCACCCTCTTCATAGGACCTCTCTTTTAATATTCGCCTGAGCCTTTCTCTCAAATCCATCTCACACCTCTTTAGCGAAGAATTCAAGTTGCATCCTTTCCCGCGGAGGACTTACCGGATAGCAACCGGTAAAGCAAGCGTAGCAAAACTCGTCCTTGTGCCCTTTAACACACCTTTTCAATCCCTCAAGGCTCAAGTAAGCCAAACTCTCCACGTCTAAAAATCGTCTTATATCCTCAACGGATAGATTTGCAGCGATTAACTCTTCCTTAGTGGGGGTATCAATGCCGTAAAAACACGGACTTATTATAGGGGGTGAGCTGATCCTCACGTGAATCTCTTGAGCTCCAGCTTGTCTCAGCATGAACATGTTCTTTTTAACGGTAGTACCCCTAACTATTGAATCGTCGACCACCACTATACGTTTTCCTTGAAGGACTTCCCTCACTGCGTTAAGTTTGACCTTCACTCCAAAATGTCTTATAGAATCCTGAGGCTCAATGAAGGTCCTCCCCACATAGTGATTCCTTATAATCCCAAGCTCTAAGGGTATTCCTGAATGGTGGGAAAAACCTATCGCTGAGGGCACACCCGAATCAGGAACGGGGATCACGACCTCAGCCTCTGTAGGAGCTTCCTCAGCAAGTTCTATCCCCAATTGTTTTCGAACTTTATATACACTCTGTCCGAATAAAAAGCTATCGGGTCTTGCAAAATAAATGAACTCAAAGATACACTGCTTGGGCTTTGTTTTGGGAAAAGGGAAAAGTGAAAAGCACTTTTCGCCTTCAAACCAAACCACCTCACCCGGTTCAATCTCCCTCACGAATTCAGCTCCGATTAGATCAAAGGCGCAGGTCTCCGATCCCACCACCCATCCCTTTTTGAGTTTGCCCAACACTAAAGGCCTAAAGCCATGAGGATCTCTCACCGCGATTAATTCTTTTTCGCTCATAAAAAGAAGCGAATAGGCCCCTTCTACATGTTTTAGGGCACTTATGAGTCGCTCAACTGTTTCTCCCTTCGCACGAGCAAAAAGGTGGATTATGACCTCCGTATCCGAGGTGGATTGGAAAATAGCCCCCTCTTTTTCCAATTCCCTTCTTATCATTCCTGCATTAGTCAAATTACCGTTATGAGCTATGGCTATGCCTCCGCGGGAATAATCGAAGATCAAAGGCTGAAGGTTTTTGGGATGGCTTTGCCCAGTGGTAGAATACCTAACATGGCCTATAGCTAAAAAACCTGGAAGTTTTTTTAGCTTTTCTACATTAAACACGTCTGCCACAAGTCCCATGTCCCGATGATAATAAAGGCCTTTCCCATCGGAACTAACAATCCCCGCGCCTTCTTGTCCCCTATGCTGAAGGGCATATAGGCCTAAATAGGTAAGGTTAGCCGCTTCCGGATGCCCATAAACGCCAAATACCCCGCAACCCATTAAAACAGCTCCTTTTGAGCTGAAGGTGGGGTCAATCCTAAATAGGCAAAAGCTTTTCGGGTGGCTACTCTCCCACGGGCTGTTCGTTTTAGAAAACCCATCTGGATCAAAAAGGGCTCATGGTGCTCCTCAATGGTATCCCGCTCTTCGTTCAATGCCGCACATATGGTCTCAATACCCACTGGTCCCCCTCCGAATTTCTCAATGATGGTCCTAAGGATAATCCGATCCATCTTATCGAGTCCCTCTTGATCTATCTGCATAAAATCTAAGGCCTCTTTGGCCACCTCGGAACTTATTATCCCATCCCCCTTTACCTGAGCATAATCCCTTACCCTTTTCAACAGTCTCAAGGCAATTCGCGGAGTTCCTCGCGACCTTTTGGCTATCTCCTGGGCTCCTTTTGGATCAAGGGGTATGGATAAAAACTTGGAAGCCCTCATTATTATTCTCTCAAGTTCTTCCAGAGTATAATAATCAAGACGCAGAATCATCCCAAAACGAGCCCTTAAAGGTCCGGAAAGAAGACCTATGCGGGTCGTAGCACCGATGAGGGTAAACCTCGGTAACTTAAGCCGTATGGCCTTGGCTCCAGGGCCTTGCCCTATTATTATGTCGAACTTAAACTCCTCCATAGCCGGATAAAGGGCTTCCTCAATCACTTTACCCAATCGATGGATCTCATCGACAAACAGCACATCGCCATCCCTTAAACTGGTAAGTATTGCCGCAAGATCCCCTATCCTCTCGATGGCTGGTCCAGAGGTTACTTTTATACCCACCCCCAGCTCCTGAGCTACTACAAAGGCTAATGTGGTTTTTCCCATCCCTGCGGGACCATAAAGGAGAACATGATCCAGGGGTTCGCCCCTTTTTTTGGCAGCTTCCACACAAACTCTTAAATTGGCCTTTACATGCTCTTGGCCTATGAAATCGTCGAACGTAAGGGGCCTTAACCCCTCAAATCCCTTATCCTCTGTCGGAAACAGATCTTCCCTTTTCACATCACTTCCACATTATAGAAAAAAAAACTACCTTCGAAAACATTTTGAGAGTCTCCCACAGAAGGATGAGTTTTTTTTGAGTTGATGATACATTAATAATCTTACAAAAACCAAAGAGGTCCTCAAGATGAAGACTTGCATCTTAGGTGCTGGCAATTTGGGAACGACACTCGCCATTTATCTCTGGAAGAAAGTAAAAGAGGTTAAGCTCTGGACTAAAGAAGAAGACGTCATCGAGAGCATTCGCCTTCGCCGGACAAATCCCCGATATCTACCAGATGTGGAGCTTCCCGATGGATTGTTTGTAAGTTCCCAAGTGGAAGATGTGGTCGAAGGAATCGAAATGCTGATCCTGGCGGTACCTTCTCATGCGATAAGATCGGTAATGAGGCTTTTTATCCCCTTTTTAAAAAATGAGGTCTTGATAGTCAATTTTTCCAAAGGGCTCGAACCCCTAAGTGGAAAGAGGTTAAGCCAGGTAATAAGGGAGGAATTGGGAGAGAAGGATTTGCCCATTGTGGTCATCTCGGGCCCTTCTATAGCAAAAGAAATCCTTGAAGGAATCCCCACTTTCGTTAATGTGGCCTCGGAGAAATTAGAGTGGAGCTTAAAGGTCAAAGAAATTTTAGAAGGCCCTTCTTTCTTCCTCTACCCCACGAATGACGTCATAGGAGTTGAAGTGGGAGGAGCTTTTAAGAACGTATTTGCCATCGCGGCAGGATTATGTGACGGACTCGGATTTGGGACAAATACTAAGGCAGCAATTGTCACCAAAAGCATGGGCGAATTGGTCCTCTTAGGCGAATCCTTAGGCGCCAAGAAGGAAACCCTTTATGGACTTGCAGGTTTGGGTGATCTTTTGGTCACCAGCTTTAGCCCCCATAGCCGAAATAGGAGGTTTGGAGAAAAAATCGGAAAAGGCAAAACACCCGAAGAAGCCGAAAGAGAAATAGGACAAGCCGTAGAGGGAATAAATGCCACCAAGGTAGCGAAACGAATAGGGGAAGAAAAGGGGCTAAAGCTACCCATCGTGGAGTCCCTTTATCGGTTGTTATTCGAGGGGAAAAGCCCGAGAGAAGTTTTGAAAACTTTTTTGTGGTAAAATAAATTAAAAATGGAAGAAAGGTTTTATCGGATCATAACCCATAATGATATGGACGGCGTAGTTAGCGCAGCGCTTTGCTCTTACGCTTTGAAGATAAAAAGGGTCTACTTTACCTCACCTTCAGCGGTGAGTCGGGGGATTATCAGTATAAATGAAAGGGATGTGGTATGTGATCTGCCTTATCCTTTGGTATGCGGACTTTGGTTTGATCATCACGAAGGGAACTTGGAGGAGTTAAAATTAAGAGGGATATCCTTAGAGGAGATAAAAGGAAGGTTTGACCTCAAACCGAGCTGTAGTAGGGTGGTGTTTGAGTTTTTTCAAGAAGATGGGGTGAGTTTCCCTTTTTATTTAGAAGAAACCGTCAAGGAAACCGATGTGGTCGACGGTTTTTTGTATTCAAGCATTGAAGATTGGAGGAAAGAAACACCCGGTAAGCTCTTGGATAACTCCATTAAGGCCTCAGATTCGGACTTAAAAGAAAAACAGGCCTACTTAAGATATTTGGTCCCTCTGTTAAGGGATCATCCCTTAGAAGAAGTGGTGAAAGACGAAAGGGTCAAAAAGCGAATAGAGAAGTACAAATTGGAAGAAGAGAAGATGCTCCGTCTTATAGAACAAGACGCTCATTTTTTGCCTTTTGATACGGAAAAAGAATTGGTGGTTATTGATCTAAGCAAACATAATCGTAGACCATGGGTCATTAAACAACTGGTTTCTTTAATTTATCCTGAAGCATTAGCGGTAATCGAGATCTTCCCCGTTTTCGAAAGGGAGATAAAGACCACCAATTTCGGGATCTCCATGTCACTTACCGTTAAGGCAAAGAATTTTGTCTCAAAAGACATCGGCGAGATCATGCGACAACTCAACATTGGCGATGGCCATAAGGGAGCAGCAGGAGGATTTGTCAAGGCTCGTTCCAAACTTGAGATGTTGAAAAAGAAAGAAGAGGTGCTTAAAAGGATTTACGAACTATGGAAAGCTCAGATGTAAGTAGTAAACTTTCTAAGCTAAAGGAACTGGTTACGGGTAAACGCAAAATCCTCATTTTGACCCATCTTAATCCCGACCCTGATGCTTTGGCCAGCGCTTATGGTTTAAGGTACCTTTTTAAAAAATGGGGAATTAACTCGATAATAGCTTATGAAGGGGTTTTGGGGAGGCCCGAAAATCGAGCTATGATGAGGCGCTTGCGGATTCCTCTTTGTTCGGTAAAGGCGATTGAACCCCGCAATTTCAGTATAATCGCAGTAGTTGACACTCAACCTCCTTCCACCAATATCCCTCTTTCTCCACAAATTATGCCCACTATAGTCATAGATCACCATCCTATCGCTAAAAAATCATTGATAAACCGCATACCCTTTGTAGATATAAGACCTCATTACGGAAGCACTTCTACCATTGTGGCCTCTTACCTTCTGGAAGCAGGAGTAGAGTTGATCCCAATGGTGGCTACCGCCCTTTATTACGGCATCAAATCGGATACCCGCGACCTTGGACCAAGTGCAAGTCAAGAAGATGTGAGAATAGCTGGTGTTCTTTATCCAAAGGTTTCCCTCAGGGTGCTCTCCGAAATCGAAAATCCCAAACTTCCTCGAGAATATTTCAAAGTCCTTAAAGAAGGAATACAAAATGCCATATATTTCCCTCCTGGAATTTTGGTGAGCGATCTTGGTTCTTTATCATATGTGGATATGCTATCGGTAGTGGCAGATCTTCTTCTCAGGGCCGAAGGCGTAAGATGGGTACTTTCAATCGGCGAATGGAAAGGAAATATATTCTTCAGCATCCGTACCAGCGACGGCCGTAGGCAAAGTGCTGACAAAATTGCCAAATGCTTAGTCCGCGGAATAAACGGCGGTGGAGCTGGAGGACATCCCTCTATGGCTGGAGGTAAAATCGGCTTAACCCCATCCCAAAACGGCCTGGAAATAAGACAAAAATTAATAAAACGCTTTGTAAAAGAGCTCGGTTCTTCTTTAGAAAAAGGACTACCATTTATAGGAACAAACGGAAATACCTAAAGATGAGGAGGCCAAAATGGAATTGAAAACCATCCGAATGGAGTTCCCGGAAGGTTGTAACATTATTTTGGGACAGAGCCATTTCATAAAGACCGTGGAAGATCTTTACGAAATAATGACAACTCATTTACCACAAGCTAAATTCGGTATTGCCTTTTGCGAAGCGTCTGGAAAAAGGCTCATAAGATTCGAAGGCAATGATCAAAAATTAATCGAGGTAGCTTGTAAAAATCTTGAACGTATTGCTGCAGGGCACACTTTCCTGATTGTTATGAAAAATGCGTATCCTATTAACGTCATTAATGCAGTAAAAAATTGTCAAGAAGTTTGTAGGGTTTTTTGTGCAACTGCGAATCCTGTCGAAGTGATCGTGGCGGAAACTGAACAGGGAAGAGGCATAATAGGGGTAATTGACGGATATCCTCCTTTAGCAATAGAAGGAGAAGAGGATCGCAAAGAGAGAAAGGAATTCCTCAGAAAAATAGGTTATAAGTTATGAGGCTTTTTTAGCTTCTTCTGGCTTAACTAATTCGACTATTGCGAGAAGTGCACCATCTCCTTTACGGAATCTGGTACGATAAATGCGAACGTAACCTCCTTTTACATCCTTATAGCGAGGCGCTATTTCGTTGAAGACTTTTCTCATGATGTTTTTGTCCAAAATATATCTCAATGTTTCCCTTTTTGCTTTTAAATCTCCCTTTTTACCTAAGGTTATGATTTTTTCCGCCACGGATCGTAATTCTTTGGCTTTGGCCAAAGTCGTCTCAATCCTTTCGTGACGGAAAAGTGAGGTCACCATATTCCTTAACATCATCAAACGATGGCTTGTGGGTCTACCGAGTTTTCGATGGGCTTTTCTATGTCTCATTCCTTTCCTCCTCTTTCCGTTTGAATTCTACACCCATTTCCAAAGAAAGTCCAAATTTTTGCAAAGCGATCCTTATCTCTTCTAATGATTTCTTACCCAAATTCCGAGCTTGTAGAAGCTCCTGTTCGCTCTTATTAACCAGATCACCAATGTATTTTATACCTATGCTCTTCAAAGCATTAATTGAACGAGCCGAAATCTCCAACTCCTCAACGGATTTTTGAAGGATCTCTTCCAAGTCTTCTTTTTCAGCTTCATAAAAAGTCACCCTTTTCGCCGTTTCCAATTTTTCCTCTTCAAACTCGGTGAAGACCTTCAATTGCTCTTGGAGAATACGGGCAGCTATCCCCACTGCCTCTATGGGCTTAACGGTACCATCGGTCCAAACCTCAAGGATCAAACGATCGTAATCAGTAATATGTCCTACTCGGGTAGGAGTAACAGTATAATTGACCTTTTTTATGGGGGTAAATATGGAGTCGATGGCAATTGTGCCAATCGGCATAGTCTCATCCTTATTTCTCTCCGCAGGAACATACCCCCTTCCTCTTTTTACAGTCATCTCCATCTTCAATACGCCATCCTTTTCTAGAGTAGCTATGTAATGATCAGGATTTACCACCTCCACCCCGAGGGGACATTTAATGTCCGCAGCTCGAACTTCCTTTTCGCCTTTAGCCTCGATCCTAACCGTCTTGGGCTCATCAGCATACATCTTGAACCTGACACCTTTTAAGTTAAGGATTATTTCCGTCACATCTTCGCGAACACCTGGGAGGCTCGAATATTCATGCAAACAACCTTCGATTCTCACCGAAGTAATAGCAGCCCCTTCTAAGGAAGATAAAAGGACTCGTCTAAGCGAATTTCCTAAGGTCACTCCATATCCCCTCTCCAAAGGCTCTATGATAAAACGCCCATATGTCCCATCTTCCGCTTCCTTATCGACTTCTATTCCTTTAGGACGAATGAGCTTTTTCCATTGATCCTCGTACTTACTCAAATCCATCCTTCACTCCTTTTTGACGCGAAATTTACTTAGAATAAAGTTCAACTATCAGTTGCTCCTGAATAGGTGGCGTAGTAAGTTCTTCCCTTCTCGGCATATCTTTAACTATGCCCTTCAGCTCATCCTTCTTTAACTCTAACCATGAAGCCGCACCTCTTCGCGCTACCCCTTCTAAAGCGTTTTTTATTCTCTCCATGTCCCTGCTGGAAGGTTTAACTTCTATCACATCACCCACGTCTACCAAGTAGGAAGGAATATCCACAACTTTCCCGTTCACCATGATATGGCCGTGAGCGACCAGTTGTCTGGCCTCACGTCGACTTGAAGCAAAACCAAGCCTATAAACCACATTGTCAAGCCTTCTTTCAAGAAGGATGAGGAGATTTACTCCCGTGTTCCCCTTTCGTCTTTCGGCCATCTCGAAATAGCGTCTAAATTGAGACTCACTTACCCCATATATCCTCTTTACTTTCTGCTTTTCTCTTAGACGCAATCCGTAATCGGAAAACTTAACCCTTCCCGTAGGCCCATGCTGTCCCGGCGGATAAGGACGCCTTTCAAAAGCACATTTATCCGTATAGCATCGTTCTCCTTTTAAATAAAGTTTTACTCCTTCACGCCTGCATAGTTTACAAACGGGTCCCGTATATCTTCCCATTTATACTCTCCTCCTCTTTGGGGGTCTACATCCATCATGGGGAATAGGAGTAACGTCCTTCACCGATTTGATCTTCAAACCAGCCGCTTGAAGTGCCCGTATGGCCGCTTCCCTCCCAGCTCCTGGCCCTTTTACCAAAACGTTAACTGCTCTCATGCCCGCTATATCGATTGCCTTTTTCGCAGCTGCTTCAGCCGCCAACTGGGCAGCAAAGGGAGTCCCTTTCCTCGCACCTTTGAATCCTTGAGTTCCACCAGACGCCCAGGCTATCGTATTACCCTCTGGATCCGTAATGGTGATTATGGTGTTATTAAAGGTAGCCTGAATATGAGCAATTCCTTCCGGAACATTTTTCCTCACTTTTTTCTGAGTTTGAGCACGTCTTCTGGCCATCTTTTACCCCTATTCTTCATTTTTTCTTCTTTATAAGGGCTCCACGCGGACCTTTCCTGGTCCTGGCGTTACTGCGAGTCCTCTGCCCTCTAACGGGTAAACCCATCTTATGCCTAAGCCCCCGGTAACAGCCTATTTCCATTAACCTCTTTATGTTCATGGCCACTTCTTTCCGCAGTTCCCCTTCCACTTTGTAATTCCGATCGATTATCTCACGGATCTTCGCCACCTCTTCCTCACTGAGTTCCCCTGCCTTCTTCCCGAAATCTATACCGGCTTCCTTCAATATTTTTTGTGCGGTAGTTCGCCCTATGCCATAAATGTAAGTCAAAGCTATTTCAATACGCTTATTAGGAGGAATGTCTACACCTGCTATCCGTGGCATGGTTTACCCCTGTCTTTGTTTATGTTTCGGGTTCTCACAAATAACCCGAACGATTCCCTTACGCTTTATGATCTTACATTTATCGCATATCTTCTTAACCGAAGCCCTTACCTTCATCTCGAACCCTCCTACTTACTTCGATAAATTATCCTCCCCCTCGTTGGGTCATAGGGTGAAAGCTCAACCTTCACCTTATCACCCGGTACTATTTTAATATAATACATCCGCATCTTCCCAGATACATGTGCCAAAACCCTATGTCCATTGGGAAGTTCGACTCGGAACATGGCGTTTGGTAACACCTCTACCACAGTCCCTTCTACCTCCAACCCCTTAGGCATTCGTAACTTTAACTCCTATAACCTTAAGGATCTCCTTCTGAATCTCTTCTATTCCTCCTTCCCCTACTATGCTCTTCATAATCCCCAATTTTTTATAATAATCCTTTAAAGGCTCAGTCTGCTCCTTATAAACTTTAAGCCTTGATTTTATCGTTTCTTCCTTATCATCATCCCTTTGATACAATTCCCCTCCGCATTTATCACATATTCCCTCCACTCTGGGAGGATTAAATACTAAATGGTACATGGCTCCACAATTTTTACAAGTCCTTCTGCCCGAAAGGCGCTTAAGCACCTCCGCTTCCGAAACATCAATGTCAATAACCCAATCTATTTTCTGTCCTAATTCCTTCATCATCCGGTCAAGGGCCTCGGCTTGAGCTACAGTTCGGGGAAAACCATCGAAAATAACACCACGTTCAACCCCCTTGGAAAGCAGCCACTCTTTAACAATTCCTATGACCACCTCATCGGGAACGAGCTTCCCCTCATCCATATATCTCTTGGCCTCTCTACCTAAGGGTGTGCCTTCCCTCACCGCTTCCCTTAAAATATCCCCTGTCGAAAGATGTAACATCCCAAGCCTTTCCGAAAGTAGTTTGGCCTGAGTGCCTTTCCCTGAACCAGGAGGCCCCAGAAAAATCAAATTCATTCTTACCTCCTCCCTCTTATGCGAATTCCTTTTACCAATGTCTCATATTGCCTCGTTAAAAGATGCGCCTCAATCTGTTGAAGTGTGTCAAGAGCAACCCCCACTACAATCAATAATGCTGTTCCACCTAAATAAAATGGAACATGGAATTTACCAATAAGTATTGAGGGAAGAACGCATACAAGCGATACATAAAGTCCACCAATCAAGGTAATCCTACTTAACACTTTATCGATATAATCCGCCGTAGGCTTTCCTGGTCTTATACCAGGTATAAATCCACCGTATTTTTTCATATTCTCAGCCACATCTACCGGATTAAAAATAATAGCCGTGTAAAAATAACAAAAAAATATAATCAAGATAACATACAACAAGTTATAAAGAAAACCTGTAGGGCTAAAAATATTTTTAACAGCATCCATCCAAGGATGATGAATAAAATTAGTTACTGTCATAGGAAACATCAATAAAGAAGATGCGAATATTGGCGGTATAACACCTGAAGTGTTTAACTTCAAGGGTAAAAAAGCACTCTGCCCCCCGTAAATTCTTCTTCCGACGATCCTTTTTGCATATTGTATTGGGATTCGTCTGTAAGAAGTCTCCATAAATATCACGAAAGCAACAACTGCCAAGGCCAATATTGCTATCAGGATCCCTAAGAAAATATTCATTTCACCAACACGGATCAGCCTAAAGGTATTGGAGAAAGCCTGAGGAATACCCGCCACAATTCCAGCGAAAATTATCAGTGAAATCCCGTTTCCTATACCCCTTTCGGTAATCTGTTCTCCGAGCCACATGAGAAAGGTGGTACCTGTCGCAAGGGTTAAAGCAGTGATAAACCGAAAGCTCCATCCCGGATTAAGCACTACTGGGGTTCCCCCTACCCCATGCATGGCCTCAAGCCCTAAGGCGAGACCCAATCCTTGGAAGAAAGAGAGCAAGACGGTCCCGTAACGAACGTATTGGTTTATCTTTCGCCTGCCGTATTCGCCTTCTTTTTTTAGCTGACCAAGCTCTGGAATCACCACAGTTAGAAGTTCCATAATGATGGCCGTACTGATGTAAGGCATAATTCCAAGTGCAAAAATGCTTAACCTTTTAAGGGCTCCGCCAGCAAAAAGGTTAAAAAGGCCTATTATGCCCCCAGCTTGTTGGAAAAAATAAGCCAAAGCCTCTCGATCAATCCCTGGCACGGGGATATAACAACCTATTCGATAAACAGCCAACAAAACCAAAGTCATAAAGATCCTTCGTCTTAGCTCAGGGACTCTAAAGATGTTAGCTACACCATTCATAGGGGAAGGATCTCCACAGTCCCGTTGGCGGCTTTGATCTTTTCAATCGCACTGGCGCTAAATTTATGAGCTTTAACGGTAAGAGGAACCTTGAGCTCCCCATCTCCTAAGATCTTAATACCATCCCATTTCCCCTTTACTAACCCGGCTTTTCTCAGAGCTTCCTCATCCACTACCGAACCAGCAGGAAATCGGTTAAGATCCTTCACATTTACTATTGCAAATTCCTTCTTCAAAGGGTTATGGAATCCCCTTTTGGGAAGCCTTTTATGTAAAGGCAGTTGGCCCCCCTCAAAACCCGTGGGCATATCGGGACTGGTACGGGACTTTTGCCCTTTGTGTCCTCTACAAGAGGTCTTACCATGCCCGGAACCCGGACCTCGACCAACCCTCTTTGGAGAATGAATAGCACCTTTTGGCGGTTTAAGATTGGACAACATCTTCGTACCTCACCTCCACTAAATGGGCCACCTTTTTTATCATACCTCTTACCGGAGGAGTATCCTTAAGGATTACCTCCTTATTCAAACGCGTAAGCCCCATTCCCTTGAGCGTCTCTCTTTGTCTTTTCGGATAACCTATAGGACTCTTTACGAGCTTAACCCTCAAATAAGCCATCTTCCATCACCCCATAAGTTCCTTAAGTGGTTTCCCCCTTCTCCGACTCACTTCCTCAGGAGATTTAAGGCTCATAAGCCCTTGAAAGGTAGCTTTAAGAAGATTATGAGGGTTATTGGAGCCCAAAGATTTGGTCAACACATTTTGGACTCCCGCGCATTCCATCACCGCCCTTACTACAGATCCAGCGATAACTCCGGTCCCTTCAGATGCTGGCTTAAGTAACACTCGAGAGGCTCCGAACTCACCTATTACCTCATGGGGGATAGTATTATTAAGGAGAGGTATCCTTATCAAATTCTTCTTAGCCCTTTCCACTCCCTTTCTTATAGCTTCCATCACCTCTTGGGCCTTGCCAAGACCATAACCCACAATTCCCCTCCCATCCCCCACTACTACTAAGGCGGTGAACTTAAACCTCTTCCCACCTGATGTGACTCGAGAAACACGGTTTATGTAAACTACCCTTTCGATTAACATAATCCCTTCCAGATTGATCCTTTCCCTCACCTTCCTCATCCCTAAAACTCCAGTCCCATTTCTCTAGCTCCTTCTGCAACGGCTTTGACCCTGCCATGATAAAGAAAACCATTACGGTCAAAGACCACCTTTTTAATCCCTTTTTCTAGAGCTCTTTTAGCTATCAACCTTCCCACTTCTTTTGCGGCTTCAATGTTGCCAGTACTCTTTAACTTATCCCTTAATTCCTTATCTAAAGTAGAAGCCGCAACTAAAGCATGTCCTATGGTATCATCGATTATTTGAGCGTACATGTGTTTTAAACTTCTGTAAACACAAAGCCTAGGCCTCTCAGACGTCCCCGAAATCTTCTTCCTTATTCGAAGTTTTCTCCTTATCCTCCCTTTAAGCCGTTTCTTTGACATTTTACCTCTTACCCCTCCCTTTTCCAGCTTTTAATCTCACAATCTCTCCTTCATAACGAATGCCTTTCCCCTTATAGGAGTCGGGCTCCCTAAAACTCCTTATCTCCGCAGCCACTTGACCCACCTTCTGCTTATCTATGCCTTTAACCACTATCTTTGTAGGCTGAGGAACCTCAATCTTTATACCCTCTGGTATCGGATATATTACCGGATGTGAGTAACCCAAACTAAGCTTAAGGACATTCCCCTCCAGTTGCGCCCTATAACCAACTCCCACTATATCCAACCGTTTCTCAAAACCTTCGGTTACTCCTTTCACCATATTAGCTATCAGAGTCCTCGTTAACCCATGCAGGGCCCGCGCTCTTCTATTCTCAACTTTCCTTTGAACCAGGACCTTCCCATCTTCTAATTGAACCTGAAGCTCCTCCGGAATTCGGTGGGTCAAAACGCCCTTCGGGCCTTGGACCTCAATTATATCGCCCTCGACCTTTACCTTCACCGTTTGAGGAATCTCTATTGGTTTTCTTCCGATCCTTGACATCTCACTCACCTCACCACACATAACAAATTACTTCACCACCCACGCCCATTTTACGAGCCTCTCTATCGGTCATAACTCCTTTCGAAGTAGTAAGGATCGCTACCCCTAACCCCCTCATGACGCGAGGTATTTTGTCTTTAGAAACGTAAATCCGCCTTCCAGGTTTACTGACCCTTTTGAGGCCACTTATCACCGGTTCACCGCATTCGTCATATTTTAGAAAAACCCTTATTATTCCCTGTTTTGCATCTTGTATCAGCTTAAAGTCTCTTATATACCCTTCCTCCTTCAAAATTTCAGCTATTCTCAATTTGAGGTTGGAAGAGGGTATATCCACCTCTTCCTTTTTGGCCTGAAGCGCATTTTTTATTCGAGTTAACATATCAGCAATTGGATCTGTCATCATGGTACCACCTACCAACTGGACTTTCTTACCCCGGGTATTAAGCCCTCAAGGGCATATTTCCTGAGGCACATCCTACAGAGCTTAAATTTCCTAAAATACCCTCTTGCCCGACCACAAACGCTACAACGATTACGATGCCTCACCTTAAACTTGGGCGGCCTTTTTGCCTTTTCTATCTGAGCCTTCCTCGGCATCCTCCTTAGCCCTCCTTTCTTCTCTAAAAGGCATTCCCATAAGCCTCAATAATTCCCTCGCTTCCTCGTCGGTTTTGGCCGAAGTTACGATCGTCACGTTCATCCCTTTAATCTTATAAACCTTATCGTAGTTCACCTCGGGAAAGATGATCTGTTCTTTCAACCCCAAGGTGTAATTCCCCCTTCCGTCAAAGGAATAGGGAGAAACTCCCCTGAAATCTCTTACCCTGGGAAGCGCTATATTAACCAGACGGTTGAAAAATTCGTACATCCTTTCCCTTCTTAGAGTCACCATACATCCAATGGACATGCCTTTACGGAGTTTAAATTGAGCTATGGAACGTTTAGCCTTGGTCACTACGGGTTGTTGACCGGTGATAGCCTTTAAATCTTCCATACAGGATTCCAGGACCTTTATGTCATGAATGGCCTCTCCAAGTCCCATATTTACTACAATCTTAACTACTCGAGGGACCTCCATTATGTTCTTATAACCGAATTTTTCCATCAGTTTGGGCACCACTTCTTTCATATAATATTCCTTCATCGGAGACTTCATCTTCGATCACCTCATTTCTTATCCAAGGATTCTCCACATCGTTTACAAACTCTAACCTTAATGCCGCTTTCCAAAATTTTCCGACCCACCCGAGTTGGGCGATTACAACTGGGACAAATGGGCATAACATTAGAAATATGTATAGGAGCCTCAGTCTCTACAATACCCCCTTGACCCGTTGTGGGATTGGGCCTTAGGTGCTTTTTTATGAGGTTTATCCTTTCAACAACCACCCTTTCCTCTTTGGAAATCACCCTGAGCACCTTACCCGATTTCCCTTTATCCTTACCAGCGATAACCATTACCAGGTCGCCTTTTTTTACGTGAAACTTCCTCATTTAAAGTACCTCCGGGGCCAACGAAACGATTTTCATGAAATGTTTGGCCCTTAATTCCCTGGCCACAGGCCCAAATATACGGGTCCCGATGGGCTCATTTTGTTGATTGACTACAACCGCTGCGTTATCATCGAACTTTATATAGGAACCATCAGGCCTTCTTATCTCCTTTTTAGTCCTCACCACCACAGCCCTCACTACATCTCCCTTTTCTATCTTTGAATTAGGCAAAGCATCTTTCACTGAGGCGATAATAATATCACCTACAGTGGCAAACTTCTTCTTCCCACCCAAAATCCCTATACACATTATCTTCTTCGCTCCACTGTTATCGGCTACTTCCAATTTGGTCGTTGGCCTGATCATTGCCTATCACCTCCCCTGCACCTACCAAAGGCCGTTCTGCTCTTTCTAAAATTTTTAAAACTCTCCATCTTTTAAGCTTGCTTAAGGGCCTTGTCTCTATTATTAATACCTTATCCCCTACTCTGCATTCGTTTTTTTCATCATGAGCATAAAACTTCTTGTACCGCCTCATCACCTTACCATATTTAGGGTGCTTAACCAACCTCTCCACTCTTACCACCACGGTCTTTTCCATCTTATCACTGACCACAATTCCCACTTCTGTCTTCTTCTGCCCTCTTTGCGTCATCACTTACTCTCCTTTCCAAGTTCCCTTTCGCGAAGTATGGTCTTTATCCTGGCGATCTCCTTTTTTACTTGGGAGATCCGAGCAGTATTGGTCAACTGCCCTAGTGAATGTTGAAACCGCAAATTAAACAACTCCTCCCTCAATTCCCTCTCTTTCTGTTTAAGCTCTTCAGCACTCATTTTTCTCAATTCCTTTGCCTTCATAGCCCTTCTTCCCGCTTGACAAACCTTACTGGTATTGGAAGCTTATGAGCCGCAATTCTGAAGGCTTCCCTTGCTTCTTCTTCTGGGACACCTTCTAATTCGAAAAGGATCTTTCCAGCCCTTACCACCGCTACCCATTCTTTTACGTCGCCTTTCCCCTTACCCATTCTCGTTTCAGCCGGCTTTTTGGTAACTGGTTTGTCGGGGAAGACCCTCAGCCATAATTTTCCGGTTCTCCGCATGTACCTAGTAATGGCAACCCTTGCCGCTTCTATTTGCCTCGCTGTAAGCCAACACCCCTTGAGGGCCTGAAGCCCATATTCACCCAGATGTAAGAAGGTTCCGGATGTAGCCCTTGTTCTTACATTCCTTCGTTGTTGTTTTCGATACTTTGTCCTTTTAGGCTGAAGCATCGCTCAAATCCTCCTTCTCCAAAAACTCCCCTTTATAAATCCACACCTTAACGCCGATAGTCCCGTATTTTGTCTTAGCAACCGCAAAACCGTAATCTATGTCTGACCTTAGGGTTTGAAGGGGCAACTTGCCCTCTCTATACCATTCCGTTCTGGCCAACTCCGCCCCTCCGAGCCTCCCTTTACAACTAACCTTCACCCCTTGGGCTCCAAGCTTCATCGCCATAGAAATGGCCCTCTTCATAGCCCTCCTGTGGCTAACCCTTCTTTCAATCTGGAAGGCGATATTCTCAGCCACAAGCTGAGCATCGAGTTCGGGCCTCCTTATCTCCTTTATGTTGAGTATCACCTCCTTCTGGGTCATACCTTCTAATTCCTTTTTGAGATTCTCCACTTCCGCTCCCTTCTTACCTATTACCAAACCCGGCCTGGCGGTCCATATGTCTATTTTCACTCGTCCCGCTTTACTCGCGGCAACCCTTTCTATCAAAATGGTGGAGATACCCGCATGGTAAAGCTTTTCCTTAATATATCGCCTTATCTTTAAATCCTCTTCTAATAGATCCCCGTATCCCTTTTCAGCATACCACTTGGCCTTCCATCCTTTGGTGATACCAAGACGAAATCCTATCGGATGAACCTTCTGCCCCATCACTTACTCCTCTCTTCGAGAATTACCGTTACGTGACTAGTCCTTTTGAGTATGGGAGTAGCCCTACCCATCGCTCTTGGCCTCCAACGTTTCCACATAGGTCCTTCATCGACTAAAACGTTCTTCACCCACAGTCGATCCACGTCAAGACCCGTGTTGTTTTCGGCATTGGCCACTGCCGACTTTATAACCTTACTCAACATAGGGGCAAACTTCTTCTTGGTGAAGGACAAAATGGCCAATGCTTCATCAACCCTTTTGCCCTTCACTAACTTGGCCACACGCCTCGCCTTAAAGGGCGATATCCTTAAGTATTTGGCCCTGGCTATAACCTCCATCACTTCTTCACCACCCTGGTTTTTTTATCACCAGCATGTCCTCTAAAGGTCCTAGTAGGAGCAAACTCGCCTAACTTATGACCGACCATCTGTTCGGTCACATAGACCGGTATGAATTTCATACCGTTATGAACGGCAAAGGTCAAACCTACAAATTCAGGGATTATAGTAGAACGCCGCGACCATGTCTTAATGACCTTATCGGTTTTTCCTTCCTCTTTTAGCTTTCGCACTTTCTCCAACAATTTTGGATCCACATATGGACCTTTTTTCCTCGAACGCCCCATTCTACTTTCTCCGTTTAATTATGTACTTATCGGTGTCCTTCCTTCTTCTGGTCTTATAACCTTTAGCCAGCTGTCCCCACGGGCTACAAGGATGCCTTCCCCCATGAGCCTTTCCCTCACCTCCTCCAAGGGGGTGATCTATGGGGTTCATCGCCACTCCCCTCACAAAGGGCCTCCATCCCATCCATCTTGAACGACCGGCTTTCCCTATAGTGATATTCTCGTGATCCAAATTGCCCACCTGACCCACTGTTGCGTAACAATCCAAATGAACAAGCCTTATCTCGCCTGAAGGGAGCCTCAAATGGGCATAATCGCCTTCTTTCGCCATAATCTGGCAATAAGCCCCTGCCGAACGAGCAAGTTGACCACCTTTTCCTATTTTAAGTTCCACATTATGTACTATAGTTCCAACGGGAATGTTCCGTAACGGCAACGCATTACCAGGCTTTATCTCCGCATTCTCACCGGCCATTACCGTATCGCCTACCTTAAGCCCTACCGGCCAAAGGATATACCTTTTTTCCCCATCCGCATATTGAAGAAGGGCTATCCTCGCAGAACGATTGGGATCGTACTCTATTGAAACCACCTTCGCCGGAATACCCGCTTTGTCCCTCCTCACGAAGTCTATGATCCGATAGAGCCTTTTATGCCCACCTCCTCGGTGCCTGGCCGTAATCCTGCCGTAACAGTTCCTGCCGGCGTTCTTCTTCAACGGCTCCACCAAACTCCATTCCGGTTCATCCCGGGTGATCTCCTCAAAGGTGGAAACCGTCATAAACCTTCTTCCTGGCGTTGTAGGTTTAAAGGACCTTATGCCCATCTTTTACGCTCCCTCGAAGAACTCAATTTTATATCCTTCTTTAAGCGTCACTATGGCCTTTTTCCAGTTGGGTTCCCTCCCTAAAATCCTGCCGAATCGATATCTCCGTTTTCCATGGACATTGACAATATTAACCTTTTCCACCTTAACTCCAAAGAGCCTCTCAACCGCCTCTTTGACCTCCAATTTGTTAGCGTCCTTTATCACTTCAAAGGTCACCTTGTTAAACTTCTCCTTCTGCTCCATGGCCTTTTCGGTAATGATCGGCCTTATTATTATCTGATGAGGATCCCTCATCTCAATAACCTCTCTTCGATTTTGGGTAAAGCCTCTTTTAAAATCACCAGGTTTTGGTAATAAAGAAGGTCAAAGACGTTCAACCCTTCCCATCTCAAAACTTTGGCCCAGGGAACATTACGAGCAGCTTTTTCTAATACCTCGTCTTTTTTGTCGATGACAATAAGGGTCTTCTGCTCCTTTAGCCCAAGCTTTTCCATAGCTTCTACGAACTTTTTGGTCTTCATCTGCTCAAGCTCAAAATCCTCCACTACGAAGACCTTCCCTTCCTTAAACCGTAGACTTATAGCAGATTTCAAAGCAGCTTTTCTTACCTTTTTAGGCAAAGTATATTCGTAATCTCTGGGTTTAGGACCGAAGACTATTCCTCCATGTCTCCATATGGGAGAACGGATACTACCGTGACGGGCTCTTCCAGTGTGTTTTTGAGGCCAAGGCTTACGACTACCTCCAGAGACCTCGGCCCTTGTCTTCGTGCAATGAGTCCCCCTCCGCCTTTTTGCCAGTTGCCACTTAACCACCTCATAAAACAAATGAGGCTTTGTTGGGTATAGGAAGATTTCATCCTTTAATTCGACTTCGCCAATTTTTCCGCTTTTTAGATCATATAAATCAGCTTTAGCCATCTTAACCCCTCTTCTTTTTGGCTTCCCGGATGAGGACTATAGAGTTAACTCCTCCTGGCACAGCTCCCTTTACTAAAAGAAGGTTCTTTTCCGGTTTAACATCAACTACTAAAAGATTCTGAACGGTCACCCTTTCGTTACCATAACGACCGGGCATCCCTTTCCCTTTCCAGGTACGACCGGGATCCGTGTTGGAACCAACCGACCCCCCATGCCTATGATAATCACTTGTGCCATGACTTGAAGGAGCACCGGAATAGTTGTGTCGTTTCATAACCCCCGTAAACCCTCTTCCTTTTGTCCAACCGATAACGTCCACATAATCGCCCGGTTTAAAAAGGTCAACACGGATCTCCTGCCCCAACGTACACCCCTCCGGGTTTTCGACCTTAAACTCCTTAAGGATGTAAAATGGGCCTACCCCTGCCTTTTGGAAATGTCCCAAAAGCGGTTTATTGACCCTGGAAGCCTTTTTGGGCAAAAAACCAAGCTGAATGGCATTATACCCCTCTTTCTCCTCGGTCTTTATCTGCACAATCGAACAAGGCCCAGCCTCTATCACCGTCACCGGAATCACATTCCCTTTCTGATCGAAAACTTGGGTCATGCCCAACTTTCTACCTATTATCCCCTTAAACATGGTCATTACCCCTTGGGTAACTTTATTTCTACCTCAACGCCTGCTGGCAATTCCAACTTCATGAGTGCATCGACCGTTTGTTGCGTAGGTTCCACGATATCCACGAGCCTTTTATGGGTTCTTATCTCGAATTGCTCCATACCTCTTTTATGTTTGTGAGGTGATCGTAAAAGGGTGAATTTATAAATACGCGTAGGCAGGGGCACTGGACCCACCACCTTCGCTCCAGTTCTTTTGGCAGTATCCACAATCTCCCTTACCGAACGATCCAGCAGCCGATGATCATAAGCTTTTAAACAGACCCGAATCCTCTCCCCTGCCATTGCTGAAACTCCTCTTGATTATTCCATCACTTCTGTTACAACCCCAGCTCCTACGGTCTTTCCGCCCTCTCGAATAG
>CAZIZI010000010.1:0-55072 GCA_964543765.1 uncultured Thermodesulfobacteriota bacterium | reverse complement strand
GATGTATGTAACTTTAAGCTTTAAACTCTTCCTTGAAAGCCAAGATAAACAGAAACTCTTAACCCTAATGCGTGGGCAATCTTCAGCCATCAGAAAATATACGATAAGCTCAGAAGGCTTTTCCCCAAATTCCCCAAAAGATACATCCCATCAGCCATCATCAAAGTAAGCCAATACCCGAAAGATAGAGGAGTAGTCTTTGCTGGAAAACGCCCTTTGAAAAGCTCTGCGACAAGGTAAGCAAAGAAAAAGATTAAAGAAGATAGAAACAGGAAACAAAATAAAAAAGGGAACCAAGCAATGAAAGGGAAAAGTGGAATACCTTTTTAGCTATGCTTTATCGAAGCTGGAGCAGTGAAAATTACTTTTTCTACACGGTAGAATTAAAGCTAAAAAATGGAAAAGTTTATGGGACAGTATCTTTTGACTGTCCAGAAGCAGAGAAAACGCAAGCCCTTTGCACTTAGCAATAGCAAAAGTTAACCCTGATGGGAATTTAGTCTTCATGAACTTATAGTATTGCCAAAGAATAAATAGGCCTTAAATACTCTCCATAGCTTGGGATAGATAAAGACATAGCAAGTGCTTATAAAGAAGCTTCTTTTAAGTAAGAGGGAAAGTTAAAAATTTGACCAATACAAGCAGAAGGCGATATAGTCGGAGCTTGCTGGTATTCAGAAAGAGAAAGCTTTACTATTAAGAATCCTTCAGAGTGAGCCAAGCAGGGAACGGATGGAAGGAATTCCGACTTCCGTTATGTTGTCTAGGAAGTTCTGAAGAAAGCCCTTTTCTTCTTCGTCCTTGGGAGATCCTTGGCAAGGGATTTCTCTCCCTTGAGGTCGATACTGGTTCAAGGGATGTGAGAGAGGGTGAGGGATGGGTTAGCTCCTTTAAAGGCTGGAGGGGCGAAGATATTTTTAGAACAGCCCCAGAGAAAGGGGCTTCCTTTCGGTTGGAAAGAAGGGGAAAATGTCTATATGAACCCGATAAAGGTTGTTTCTTATGGACGGTCTTTGATAGAGGAGTTAGCCAAGGAGCTTGTAGAAAAGTATTGGAATCCAAAAGATCCTTTATCTTTGGTAAAGGTTACGGTCATTTTTCCACATAGAAGACCCAAGATATATTTAAGGCATCAACTTAAAGAACTCATAAAAAAACCTTTTATTCCACCTCGTACTTATTCTCTCGAAGAGTTTATAACAGAACTATCCTTGAAAATTGAGGATCCACCTCAAAAAGTGCTCTCAATCCCTGATAGGGTATGGCTTTTATTCCATTCACTTAATGAAACAAAGGCCTTTAAGGGAATTCAGGAAGAATTTACGTCGTTCTTTCCATGGGGAGTGAGGCTTGTTGGGCTTTTTGAAGAATTTTACAAAGAGATGATCAAACCAGCCTCTATCCAATATCCCTTAGGAGTTCACCCCAAGGCTCAGGAATTTTTAGAGGACCTTTCTGAGATTTTTACCTGTTATGAAGAAGCCCTTAAAGCCAACGGATTTACGACCCCGGGAAGAAGGCTTAACTATCTGGCTCAAAAGGCAAAGGAAATACCCGTTAACGGACAAAACGTCTTTATTGTAGGTTTTTATGCTTTAACCGAAGCGGAGAACTTGCTTTTTCGATCACTTTGGGAAAAGGGAGCTCGAGTTTTCTGGCAAGCTGAAGAAAATTTGCCACCTCTTTATAAACGATGGCAAAACCTATGGAAAGCAGAGCTTGAGTTTATAAAAGCAGAAAGTAATTGGAACCCCACTATTCACTTCATTTCGGCCTATGACCTTCATTCACAACTTTCCAAAGTAAGAGAAATCCTCGAAAAAGAAAAGGACGAAAAAGACACGGCTATAGTTTTACCGGACCCTTCGGCCTTAATGCCCTTACTCTATGAACTCCCGGAGGACCAAGACGTAAACATCACTTTGGGCTATCCCCTCGAAAGAACGGCCATATGGGGATTGATCGATCAGCTCATGAAACTCCAAGAAAACTTCGACCCCCAAAGGGGCTATTACTACCGAGATTATCTCTCGATTATAAGACATCCTTTCCTTAAACGTTTGAAATTAAGTGCTGATAAAACAGGCCAAGCGGTATTACACCTTTTGGAAAGCAAAATAAGGGAAAAGGGGAAACCTTATCTAACTCTTGAAGAGATTGAAGAACTTGTAGAAAGCTTCGAAGAAAAGGAACTTTTCCAATGGGAAATAAAAACAGAAGAAGCTAAAAGGTTTCTTTCGGAGATTCACCAAACGGTAATCTCCATTTGGAAAGAAATGGGGAGTTTAAAGGATTTATGTAAGGGGATTGAGAAAATCCTTAATTTCTTTGAAAAAAAGCAAATCCCACCAAAGGAATATTCGCTCGAAGAAGAGTTTATTTATACCTTCAGAGAGGAATTACTTCTTACCTTAAAAGACTCGCTTTTCTTTGAAGAGAAAATCGACCAAAAGCTTCTGTTTGAACTTTTGAGAAAACTCGTTTCCTTTATAAGAACACCCTTTGAAGGGGAACCCCTCGTAAAACTTCAAGTATTAGGGCTTCTTGAAACAAGACTTTTAAAGTTCGACCGAGTCTTTGTGATAGACGTAAACGAAGGGATACTCCCTCCTTCCGAAGAGGTGGATCCCCTTTTGCCTTCTTCTTTTAGGCCAGTACTCGGGCTTCCCGAAAGAGAAAGGGAAGAAGAAATAATTTGGTATCACTTTCAAAGGTTAATACGATCAGCTAAAGAAGTTTACCTTCTTTGGCAAAGCAACGTGCTCTCTCAAGATAAAGGCGAATTGAAGATGGAAAGAAGCCGTTTTGTGGAAAGGCTTCTGTGGGAAGAGGAAAAGAAAAAGGGAAGGCTTTTGGAAGATGAAATAGAAAAAATAAGCCTAAATCTTTGCCCCGCTTTCTTATCTCGCAAAAAGGAAATCCCTAAAAAGGATAAAGAGAAGCTAAAACTCAAACTCTTCTCCATTTCTCAAAAAAGAGGACTTTCAGCTTCACTGTTCCAAACTTATATGGAATGCCCTATCGAGTTTTACTACCGGTATATCCTCGAGCTAAAACCTCCTGAAGAAGCCATAGAGGAAATGGAAGGGGATGTATTAGGAGAGGTAATCCACCGGACCCTTGAAGAATACTTCAAACCTTATGTAGGAACAACTTACGACCCTTCAAAACATCATGACCCCGAAAGGATATTTAGATTATTCCTTTCAAATCTCAACAAAAGCCATCTTCAACACTTGGCTGAAGAAAAAAAGATCTTTATTAAAGAAGCAGTAAAATATCGCCTTGAAAGTTATTTGAATAGCATAGACACGCCTACAAACATTATTGACCTTGAAAAAGAATTGAGTTTAAAGGTAAGACTGCTTGACACCGAGTGGAACTTGTTTGGAAGGATTGATAGGATAGATAAAATAAAGGATACATTTCTAATTATAGATTACAAAACCGGAAGTGAAGCAAAGGAAAAATTTTATTTTTCCCTTCGTATACCAGAAACTTTTGATTACGAATCGCTTAAAGAACTAAAGAAAAATTTGAACAGCATACAACTTCGATATTACATTTTTCTCTTTACTGAAGGTGGTAAAAAAGACGTTGAAAAAGTAAACGCAGCATACGTTAATTTAGGGATAGCAAAACAAGATGCAGATTCTAATACTGTAAAGAAGAAAGAGATTATTAAGTATTTTATCGAACCTAAAAAGCTTGAAATAACGACTGAACGGGTTTCTTATTTCCAACAGAAGTTCCCGAAGCTTTTGGGATACCTTTTGAAACATATTTTGGAGTCCCCCTCTTATTACAGCTCGACTGATCCTGTGCGCTGTTCTTTTTGTGAATATGAGCCCTATTGCCTATTTTCTCATTAAAAATAGAATATAAACCATGCAGTATCCTGCTCTTTTGCTCAACGCTACCTATGAACCGTTGAGGGTCATTTCGTGGAAAAAGGCTCTTATACTGGTCCTTCTGGGAAAGGTGGAGGTTTTGAAAGAATACGAACGGGAAATAAGGGGGGTCTCCATAAGGCTTAAACTTCCTTCGGTAATAAGGCTTTTAAAGTATGTGAGGGGTAATCACAATTGGATAACCTTCTCCAGGCAAAATGTCTATTTCAGAGATGGTTTCAGGTGTCAGTACTGTGGAAGGGAATTTCCTCCGGAAGAGCTAACCTGTGATCATGTAATTCCAAGATCCAAAGGGGGAATAACGGATTGGAATAATGTGGTAACCTGCTGTAAGAGTTGCAACAACAAAAAAGGAGACCGAACACCCGAAGAGGCGGGCATGAAGCTTCTTAGAGAACCAAAAAGACCCGTATGGTTACCCTTTGTACATATGAGTTTAAAAATGGAAAAATTGCCAAGTGCTTGGGCCGAATATTTATTTGTGGATCATTTTAAAGAAAGTATAAGCCGTATATAAAGTTCCTGACTCAAATCGTCACATAACTCCGAAAGGATTCTCCTTCGTTTTTCTTGATCCAAAATCGGACTGTCACCGAGGTTAAGAAGCTTGTCCCTTTTTAACTCAGTTTCCCATAAAGGCTTTTCGTCTTTTACCAGACTGAACCATACCCTTAGAAAAACTCTAACTTGTCGAGAAAGACGATTGGGATCGCGGGCAATGGTATAAATCTTTTCTTCTTTTATCTTCCCCTCAAGCCTTAAAGTGGCCTCTTCTCTTATATTAATACCCTTAGATTGAAAATAATGCCTCAGGGATTCTTTTAAGGTACTTTCAAGTCCTGGTTCCTCTTGAAGTCCTTCGATCGGTCCAAGGGAAAGTTCATTGAAAGGAGGCTTTGAAAGCCCAACCCAGTTGTAAGTGCAGCAAAAAAGAAAGCTAAACAAAAGGAAAATGGTTAACTTTCGCATACGATGTTAACAAGCTTTTTGGGGACATAAACGATCTTTTTTACCTTTTTACTCTCCAAGTGACGTCTGGCTCCAGGGCTATTTAAAGCCAGTTCCTTTATTTGGTACTCTTCGGCATCCTCAGGAACAAGAATCCTGTCACGTACTTTACCATCCACCTGGACAACGATGGTGATCGTTTCGCTTCTTATGGCTTCTTTATCATAAGTGGGCCAACTCTCCTTTAAAATAGGGGGTTCCTTACCGAGCACCTCCACCCAAAGCTCCTCCGTTATATGAGGAGCAAAGGGATGGAGCAAAAGGCACATGTTCTCAAGGGCCTTTCGCCAAAGGGATGGCCTTATTGGCTCGGCCAAAACTTCATTGAGATAATTAACCCATTCCATTAAGTAGGCAATGGCCGTATTGAAGTGGAATCTTTCGATGTCTTCACTTACTTTCTTTATAGCCAGATGAATCCTTCGATTGAACTCGCGTTCTTGGAGATTCCACCCACCTTCTTTATCTTCCTCTTTTAGTTTTGGCAAAACTTCATAAAAAAGCCTCCAAAGTCTGTTCAAAAACCGAAAACACCCCTCAATGCCCTCGTCTTTCCAATCAAGATCCCTTTCCGGAGGAGCGGCAAAGAGGATAAAAAGCCGAGTCGTATCGGCCCCATATTTGGAGATCATATCATCGGGGTCCACGATATTGCCCTTAGATTTGGACATCTTGGCCCCATCCTTAATGACCATGCCTTGAGTCAGAAGATTTTTAAAGGGTTCGCTTAACTTTACGTATCCCAAATCCCTTAAAACCCTCGTGAAAAATCGAGAGTAAAGCAAATGCAAAACCGCGTGCTCAACCCCTCCGATGTACTGATCAACCGGAAGCCAATATTCTACCTCCTTGTCAAAGGGGGCTTTTTCGTTTTTATAAGAACAATACCTCAAGAAATACCAAGAGGACTCCACAAAGGTATCCATCGTGTCGGTTTCACGTCTGGCTTCACCTCCACACTTTGGGCATTTGGTCTTAACAAATGAATCAAGTTGAGCCAAAGGAGAAGCGCCTTTCCCGGTTATCTGAACCTCAAGGGGCAATACCACCGGAAGCTCTTCCGGAGGTACGGGAAGGGTTCCGCATTTATCACAATAGACAATGGGAATAGGAGCTCCCCAATACCTCTGCCTGGATATACCCCAATCCCTCAGACGATAATTAAAGGTCCTCCTCCCGAGTCTCTTCTCTTCTATCAGATCCATTATCCTTTTCATGGCCTCTCGGTTAGAAAGCCCATCAAAAGGACCAGAATTGACCATTATGCCATCTTCCACATAAGCCTCTTTCATCTCCGAAGGATCAAGCATTCGATCCGGAGGCGTTATGACTACCTTTATGGGAAGACCATACTTTTTGGCGAACTCAAAATCCCTTTGGTCATGGGCAGGTACCGCCATTATGGCACCTGTCCCATACTCCATAAGGACGAAGTTAGCGCTCCAAACGGGAACCAAATCCCCATTCAGCGGATTCCTACAATAAACACCAAGAAATACGCCTTCCTTCTCGAATACGTCCGAGGACCTAAGAAGGAGGCTTTGTTTTTTGGCCCTTTTTACAAATTCATTTGCCTCCTTTTCATAAGGAGTCCCTTCCACAAGTTTTTCCACAAGTGGATGTTCAGGGGCAAGCACCATAAAGGTAACGCCATAAATGGTATCGGGCCTGGTGGTGAAAATCCTTATAGAACCCTCCCTTCCTTCAAGCGGAAACTCCACTTCAAGCCCTTCGCTTTTACCGATCCAGTTCCTTTGCATGATGAGCACCTTCTCGGGCCATCCGGAGGAGAGCTCCTCTAAACCTTCTAAAAGCTCATCAGCATAGGCGGTTATTCTCAAAAACCATCCTTCAATCTCGCGCTTTTCCACCTCGGAATTACATCTCCAACACCTTCCGTCAATTACCTGTTCATTGGCTAAGACAGTCTCACAATCCGGACACCAATTCACTTCTTGAAGACTCCGATAAGCAAGCCCTTTTTCGTACATTTGAATGAAGAAAAGCTGTTCCCATTTGTAATAAGAGGGATCACAAGTGGCTATTTCTCGCCTCCAATCATAGCTGAAACCCATTCTTTTGAGCTGTTTTTTCATGTAAGAAATGTTCTCCTGGGTCCACTTGGCGGGATGAACCCCATGCTCAATGGCGGCATTTTCAGCGGGAAGCCCAAAGGCATCCCAGCCCATGGGGTGAAGCACATTAAAGCCCTTCATTCTCTTGTAACGGGCTACAACGTCCCCGATGGAGTAATTCCTTATATGACCCATATGGAGTCGACCCGAAGGATAAGGAAACATCTCCAAAAGATAGTACTTGGGCTTTAAGGGATCAGGATCGACCTCAAAAAGTTTGGTCTCCTCCCAAAATTTTTGCCACTTAAGTTCTATCTTTTCAGGCTCATAAGGTCTCATAGCCCCAAAAGCCTCCTTATCCTCATCCTTAGAGCATTAAGCCTTATAAAGCCGGTAGCATCCTTTTGATCAAAAACCTCCTCCCGTTCAAAGGTGGCGAAATCGGGATGATAAAGGCTTCGAGGGGATTTCCTTCCAACAACCATGCAGTTACCCTTATAAAGTTTAAGCCTGACTGTCCCACTTACGCCTTTTTGGGTCGCATCTACAAACTGCCAAAGAAGGTCCATTTCGGGATAAAACCAATAGCCGTAGTAGATGAGTTCTGAGATCTTAGGAATCAAACTATCTCTAAGCCGCATAACCTCTCGGTCCATAGTTATGGATTCTATGGCCCGATGGGCTATATGAAGAACGGTTCCCCCTGGCGTCTCATACACGCCTCGTGATTTCATCCCCACATAGCGGTTTTCAACAATATCCACTCTGCCTATTCCGTTTTCTCCTCCGATCTTGTTCAAATGTTCAAGAAGCTCAAAGGGACTCATCCTTTTCCCATCAACTGCCACCGGAACCCCATCCTCAAACTCGATCTCCACATATGTAGGTTTATCAGGCGCCTTTTCCGGAGAAACGGTAAGGGTAAAGATATCCTCAGGTGGCTCAACCCAAGGATCCTCAAGGATGCCGGCTTCATAGCTTATATGAAGGAGATTGCGGTCACAACTGTAAGGTTTATCTTCAGTGACCGGAATGGGTATTCTTTTTTCTTTCGCATACGCTATGAGGTCACTCCTTGACTTGAACTTCCATTCCCTCCAAGGAGCTATGACCTTTATGTTAGGATCAAAGGCATAATAGGTAAGTTCAAACCTGACTTGATCATTTCCCTTTCCAGTAGCCCCATGAGCTACCGCATCTGCCCCTTCCCTTTTGGCCACCTCCATCTGCCCTTTGGCAATTAAGGGCCTAGCTATGGCAGTACCAAGAAGATAACCCCCTTCGTAAATAGCTCCCGCTTTCAGGGCTCGAAATACAAAATCCCTCACAAACTCCTCCCGCCGGTCATCGATTATGACCTTTGAAGCTCCACATCGAAAGGCCTTTTCCCTTACTGCTTCGAGATCCTCCTTCTGACCTATATCAGCACAATAAGCTATGACCTCACAGTTATATTTCTCCTTAAGCCACACCAAGATAACCGATGTATCAAGACCTCCTGAATAAGCTAAAACGACCTTCTTTATGTCCATTTTCCTTACCTCATAAGGAATTCGAGAATTGCCTTTGCCACATGAAGCCTGTTTTCGGCCTGATCGAAAACCACCGACCAAGGCCCATCCATCACTTCATTGGTGATCTCCTCTCCCCGGTGAGCGGGAAGACAATGCATCACCAAAACCCCAGGAGAAGCAAGTTCCACAAGATCCCGATTCAATTGATAAGGCCTAAAAACTTGGAGTCGTCTTTCCCTTTCTGATTCTTGACCCATAGAGGTCCAAACATCTGTGTAAAGGACCTCGGCTCCTTTAACTGCTTCCTTTGGGTCATGAAGAACCTCAACCCTTGCCCCTTCCCTCAATGATCTTTCCAAAATATTTTTATCGGGCTCATAGCCCTCGGGACACCCTATTTTGAGCTCGAATCCAAACCTCAAAGCTGCTTCAATGAGGGAGTTGGCCACGTTGTTCCCGTCTCCCACATAAGCCATCTTCACCTCCTCATATCTTCCAAGCTTCTCCCAAATGGTAAAGACATCGCTTAAGGCCTGACAGGGATGAAGAAGGTCCGTAAGGGCGTTAATCACGGGTACTGAGGCATGACGGGCCAATTCCTCAACTTTCCAATGTTCAAAGGTCCTAACCACTATGGCATCCACATAACGTGAAAGAACCCTTGCCGTATCAGGGAGGCTCTCGCCTCGGGCAAGCTGTGTTTCATTGGCACTCAGGTAAATGGGGTATCCTCCCAATTGAACCATAGCCACCTCAAAGGAGACACGGGTCCGGGTTGAGGGCTTTTCAAAGATCATGGCCAGGGTCTTCCCTTCAAGGGGTCTCCAAATTTCGCCCCTTTTTTGCCTCTCCTTAAGCCACTTAGACCTCTCCAAAAGCTGCCGAAGCTCTTGGTCGGTCCAATCGTAAAGCGAAATAAAATCCCTCTTCATCAGGCCTTTGATTTTAACCCGAAATCCTCAAAGAAGCAAAGCCTAAAAGGTTTTGACATTATCGAAGGCTTATGGTAATCCCCAAAAAGCCATGATCGTAAAAAACCCAAATGACCCTGAGGTAATAAGGAGCATTCACATTTTTCCCAAGGGGATACCCATAAGGCTACTTCTTGCCGAAAACATCCTTAAGGGGCTCGAGTATGTGGCTTATGCGGTCCTTATGCCAGGTCAAGAAATTGAAGAACATGTGGACCCGGTGGAGGAGGTTTATTTTATCTGCAGGGGCGAAGGAATAATGCGAGTTGAAGAAGAGGAGAAAAAGGTCAAGGAGAAGGACGTAATTTGGATACCTGTTAATACTTCACATTCCCTTAGAAATCCCTTTAAGGAAAAACTCGAAGTCCTTATAATTGGCGCTTATCCGAGAAGAAGGTAAAGGGATCTCGTAAATATATAACGTCCTCCCTTTCGGGACCGGTTGAGATAAGGAAAAAGGGAACTTGAAGAAGCTCCCTTAACCTCTCCAGATAACGTCTTGCTTCAACTGGAAGCTCTTCCAAAGAGTGCTTTCCCTTAAGCTCCTCCTTCCATCCGGGGAGTTCTTCATAAACGGGAACACAACGTGAGAGAAGTTCAGCCGAAGCCGGAAACTCCTCTACCCTTTTTCCATTCAGTTCATAAGCCACACATATTTTCAACCTCTCAAGACCCGAAAGGGTATCGAGCTTTGTCAATATTACTCCATCGGCCCCATTGATCCTTAAAGCATACTTTACTGCCACCGCATCAAACCAGCCACACCTCCGGGGCCTTCCGGTGGTAGCCCCATATTCGTTGCCCTTCTTTCTCAAAAATTCACCTGTAGAATCACGCAGTTCCGTCGGAAATGGCCCTTCGCCCACGCGGGTCATATAGGCCTTGACCACCCCAAGCACTAGGTCTATCTGCTTCGGCCCTATGCCACTGCCACAACAAGCATTGGCCGAAACCGTATTGCAGGAGGTGACAAACGGATACGTGCCATGATCCACATCAAGAAGGGTCCCCTGTGCTCCCTCAAAAAGGACCTTTTTACCCTCTTTAAGTTTTTGATAAAGGAAATAGGAAGTATCGCATATAAAGGGCCTCAACTTTTCTCCGTACTGGAGAAGAAGTATGTAAAGTTTTTGGACCTCCAAGGGGGTTTCTCCAAAAACGCGTTCTAAAATAAGGTTCTTTTCTTCCACTAAGGCTTCCACTTTCTCCCTTAAAACATCCTCTTCCAAAAGATCGCCCATCCTTATGCCGAGCCTTGCTACCTTATCCTCATAGGCCGGCCCAATCCCCCTTCGAGTCGTCCCTATCGGTTTTTTCCTCCGGGACTCCCTTAGGGCATCAAGAAGCTTATGATAGGGCATAACCAGATGGGCCTTTTGGCTTATAAGCAAACGGGAGGGATCATCCAGATACCCCCGTTCGGATAAAAACTCTATCTCCCTTAAAAGCTCTTCAGGATCAATGACCACTCCATCACCTATCAAACAGATCTTATCCCGATGAAGGATCCCAGAAGGTATAAGGTGAAGTATTATCTTCTCACCCCCTACAACGAGCGTATGACCGGCATTAGCTCCTCCTTGAAACCGGACCACAATATCGGCCTTCTCGGAGAGTAAATCCACCACCTTCCCTTTCCCCTCATCACCCCATTGAGCTCCTATTAATACTATCGAGGGCATATCCCCCCCTTAAAGCTCCACCAGTTGAACGCTTAATACATGAGGTAAAGCCTTCAATGCCTCGAGTACTTCCATGTTGGGCATGGAATCAAGATGTAGTATGCAAAGTGACTTTCCTCCTATTCTATCCCTTCCAAATTGCATATTGCCTATATTAATCCCCTTCTGCCCAAGGGTCAGACCTATATTGCCTATTACTCCAGGCCTATCCTCGGTATGAATCAAAAGGATGATCCCCTCAGGAGCAACTTCAACCGTGTACTCATTTATCTGAACAAGCCTTGGCTCCTTTTTTCCAAAAAGAGTACCCTTTACGAGGTACTCCCTTCCATCACCTTCGGCTCTTAGACTTATCAAACTTGTAAAATCAGCCTCTTCACTCACCTTTGATTCGTGATACTCAAGCCCCCTCTCTCTGGCTATAAAGGTGGCGTTCACCTCGTTTACTCCTTCTTCAAGATAAGCCCCAATGAGCCCCGCCAAAATCGCCGAGGTTATGGGCGATAAATCGAACTTGGTGACCTCTCCTTGGTATTCGATGATAAGCCGTCTTATGGCAAAAGGAGCTATCTTGCCAAGAAAACCCCCCATTCTTTTCCCCAGATTAAGATAAGGCCCAATGGTGGCTAAGGTTTTGGCGTCAACCGAAGGGGCATTAACGGCATTTCTTATGGTGCCAGTCTTAAGGTAATCCACGATCTGTTCGGCTATGGCCTTTGCCACGTTAAACTGGGCCTCTTCTGTCGAGGCCCCAAGGTGAGGGGTCACCACCACATTATCCAAGCTCAAAATGGGATCATCAGGGGGAAGTGGCTCCTGGGAGAAGACATCCAGACCCGCTGCCTTAACCTTCCCTGACCGACAGGCCTCGATCAAGGCCTCCTCATCCACTATCCCACCCCGGGCACAGTTTATGAGTATCACCCCGTCCTTCATCAGAGAAAAGGCCTTTCGATCGATCATATTGGTCGTCTCTTTTGTTTTGGGAACGTGAAGGGTTATGACATCAGATTTTTTCAAGAGCTCTTCAAAGGAAACAAGCTCGATGCCTTTCTTCTCCGCCACCTCTTTTGAAATATAAGGATCAAACGCCAAAACCCTCATCCCCATGCCCTTGGCCTTCTCTGCTACGATCCTTCCTATATTTCCTAAACCGATTATACCCAACACTTTTCCCTCAAGCTCGATACCCGTAAAACGTTCCTTCTCCCACCTTCCTTGCTTCAAAGCCATATGGGCCTGGGGGATATTGCGTGCTGCTGCCAACATGAGCCCTATGGTGTGCTCAGCAGCCGCTATGGCATTTCCACCGGGTGTATTCATCACCACTATGCCCTTTTTGGTAGCCGCTTCCACATCGATGTTATCAACCCCAGCCCCAGCCCTTCCTATCACCTTAAGCCTTTCTGCCCTCTCTATAAGCTCCTTAGTCACCTTGGTACCTGAACGGACGATAAGAGCATCGTACTGGCCAATTATCTCCATCAGTTCCTGAGGGGATAAACCGGTCTTCACATCTACCTCAATCCCCTCGGCTTCCCTTAATACCTTAAGCCCTATTTCCGGAAGTTTATCCGAAACAAGGACCTTCATAATCCAGCCTCCTTGAAAACCCTCTGGGCTGAACTTACACCTTTACCAAACTCAACCGGATAACCCATTTTCGAAAGCTCAAGCTCTAAAGCCGCCATAACTTGCAGGATATCCGAAGGCTCAAAATAACCCATATGAGCTATCCTTATGATTTTTCCCTTTAAATGCTCTTGCCCTCCGGCTGTTATAAGCCCATAATGATCTTCTAAATTCCTCTTGAGCTTCTGTCCGTCGATCTCGGGAGGAAGCTTTATGGCAGTAAGCGTGGGACTCGGGGGATTGCTGAAGATCTCAAGACCCAAAGCCTTAACCCCTTCTTGCATTGCTCGAGCTAAAACTTCATGCCTTCTGAAGACGTTTTGAAGCCCTTCCTCCTTTATCATCCTCAACGCTTCCCTTAACCCCACAATCAAAGAAATAGCAGGGGTAAAATGAGTCTGATTCTTCCGTTGGTTTTTCAACTCGGCCTTAAGATCAAAATAATACTTGGGAAGATCGGACATCTCACAGAACCCCCAAGCCTTCTCGCTTAGGGCAATAAAGGCAAGCCCAGGCGGAAGCATCAGGGCCTTCTGAGAACCCGCCACCATCACATCGATGCCCCAAAGGTCCATAGGAAGATCCACTGCCCCCAAAGCGCTTATAGCATCAACTATGATTATCACATCGTCCCTTTTTTTCACTACCTCACATAACTCCTTTATAGGATGAAGAACACCCGTTGACGTCTCACAGGCTTGAACCAAAACCGCCCTTATCTCCGGATAAGTCTCAAGACTTCTTTCCACCAAAACCGGATCAACCGCTTGGCCCCACTCCACATCTATAGGAATAATGTCCACCCCATAAGCCTCACATATCTCACCCCATCTTTCTCCAAACTTACCCCCTCGGATGACTAAAACAGTATCTCCTTTCCTTAAGGTATTAACAATTGCCGCCTCCATAGCCCCAGTTCCAGAAGAAGCAAGAACAAGTACATCCTGCTTGGTCTGAAACACATACTTCAGATCCTCCCTCACCTCTTGAAAAAGCTCCTCAAAAACCGGATCCCGGTGATGAAAAAGGGGTTTCGCCATTGCTAAAAGAACCCCTTCCGGAACCGGAGTAGGACCCGGAGAAAAAAGCTTTTTCTTCATTTATTCCCTCCATTGTTATTTTTTTCACGAATTAAGGATATCACAACTTTGCTCATTTTCAAGTAAGGGGCTGATTTCTCTGTCTTATTATCTCGTACATAAGGATAGCTCCGGCGACCGAGGCGTTAAGGGAATTTATTTTTCCTTTTAGGGGTATTGAGACGATGAGGTCACAGTTCCTTTGGACTAATGGCCTTATACCCTCTTCTTCGCCTCCTATGACTAAGGCTATTGGGCCTCGGAGATCGGCTTCAAAGACCGTCTTTTGGGCGTTTGCCTCCCCTCCTATAACTTTTATCCCTTTTTCCTTAAGTAACCTTATGGTTTGGGAAAGATTATTAACCCTGGCAATCGGAATATGAAAAAGGGCGCCGGCTGATGCCTTGGCTACAGCGCCGCTTATTTTCGCGCTTCTTCTCTTTGGAACGATCACCCCCCAAAAGCCAAGGCCCTCGGCTGTTCTCACTAAGGCTCCAAGATTTCGAGGGTCCTGGATCTGATCAAGTATCAAAAGAAGCGGGTCCCCTTCCCTGTTAAGGAGATCAAGCGGGGCGCAATAGGGAAACCCCTCGATCAAGGCCGAAACCCCTTGATGGGGAACACCCGAGAGGAACCTCGAAAGCTCCTCTTTGGTTTTGAACTCCACTTTTACCCTCCTTTTAAAAGCAAGCTCCAAAAGCTCCTTTAAAGCCTTAGACCTCTCTTCCGCCAAAAGTACCTTCCTTACGGGCACAGAAGACCTCAACGCTTCCCTTACCGGATTAACCCCATAAATCCAAAATGAGTCAATAATTTCCTTCATATTACAAAAGGAGATTATAACTACATTGCTACCAACTTGCACTTCTTTTTATTACCCCCAAAAAATTGATATAGCTCAAGGAAATTAAAAAGAAAAAATTTTTAAATTGGCTAAGAGAAATCCTTAAGAAGGTAACACTATGAGATCAGTAAAATGGACAGACTTTGAAATCGCACAAAATCCACACGGGGTAGACGCAAGAATACTCTGGGAAAGCGAACATTTACAAATTGTTCATATAACTTTGAAACCAGGCGAGACATTAAAAAAACATATAACACCGGTTAATGTAATCTTTTATGTTTTAGAAGGAAAAGGAATCGTTGAAATTGGCGATGAAAAACAGGAAGTGGGACCAGATAGCGTTATTTATAGTCCTTCAAATATACCTAATTGTTGGTATAACGAAAGTACCCACACTTTACGTTTCCTAGTTATTAAAGCTCCAAGACCAACAGGATCAACTAGGGTATCATGAGAGAAATGTTTAACTTTTTAATAATGATTTTTTGGTTTGTTACTAATAACTTTTACTCATTTGATACTCATAAAATAAAAATTAAGGAGGTGAAAACATGTTTTGTAATCAGTGTGAACAAACTGCCAAAGGAGTTGCTTGTACTACAAAAGGGGTATGTGGAAAAACACACGAAGTAGATGTTTTACAAGATCTCTTGCTTTACGTTTGTGGTGGGCTTTCAGAAATAAACCTATTGGCTGAGGAAAGGGGAATCAAAAAGGACGAGGTGGATTTCTTTATTCTTGAGGCCATCTTTTCGACCCTTACTAACGTGAATTTCGATTCAGAAAGGATCCGCGATTACATCTATAAGGCGGTAGAGCTAAGGGAAACTTTAAAGAAGGAAGCCCAAATAGAATCGGATTCCCCCCTTTCTAACTTTTATCCGGCTAAAGACCTTGACGAACTGCTAAAACAAGGGGAGGAAAAGGAGATAAGACCAGAATCCTTTCGGGAAGAAGGAGAAGATGTGGGCAGTTTGAAACTCACCATCTTATACGGTTTGAAGGGTATCGCCGCTTATGCTTATCATGCTGAAAAGCTCAACGTGAGAAACGAAGAGGTCTTAAAGGGTTTAAAAAGCCTTTTAGGTAAAATCTTTAAAGACAAAAGTCCAGATCTTAAAACTTGGATCCAAAGAGCCCTTGAGGTTGGGAGGCTTAATCTCTTGGTTATGGAGACCCTAGATAAAGCCCACACAACTACCTTTGGGAACCCTGTACCCACTAAGGTGTCCCTTGGGGCCAAGAAGGGAAAAGCCATTTTGGTTTCGGGGCATGACCTTAAGGATCTTTACGAGCTTTTAAAACAGACTGAAGGAAAGGGCATTTACATTTACACCCACGGAGAGATGCTTCCCGCTCATGGTTATCCGGGCTTAAAGAGGTTTGAGCATCTTTATGGCCATTACGGCACAGCTTGGCAAAATCAACATAAAGAATTTGAAGCTTTTCCCGGTCCAATACTCATGACCACAAATTGCCTAATGCCTCCTAGGGATTCTTATAAAGAAAGGGTCTTCACCGTGGGTCCAGTGGGATACCCAGGGGTAAAGCACCTTTTGGAGAACGATTTTTCACCCCTTATCCACTTAGCTCTTAGTATGGAAGGTTTCAAAGAGGAGATACCCGGCAAAGAGGTAATAACGGGGTTTGCAAGAAATGCCATCCTTTCCGTTGCGGAAAAGGTCATAGAGCTTGTTAAATCTCACAGAATACGACACTTCTTTTTGGTGGGTGGCTGTGATGGAGCAAGACCTACGAGAAATTATTACAACGAGTTGGTGGAAAAAGTGCCAAAAGATTGTTTAATCTTAACTCTCGCTTGCGGTAAGTTCCGCTTCTTTGATAAGGACTTAGGAGAGATAGAAGGAATTCCAAGACTTCTCGACATAGGTCAGTGTAACGATGCCTATTCCGCAATCCAAATAGCCCTTGCTCTATCAAAAGCCTTTAACGTCAATGTAAACGAACTACCCCTCTCACTAATCCTGTCCTGGTTCGAACAAAAAGCTTGTTCCATCCTTTTAACCCTCCTTTATTTAGGAATAAAAAACATACGACTCGGCCCCACCATGCCCGCTTTCCTGAGCGAAAAGGTGATGAGCTTCATAAAACAAAATTACCTCCTAACTCCTATAACCACACCTGAAGAGGACCTTAAAAGCATTTTGGGTTAAAAATTAACTCCTCTTAAAAGCCCGTAAAAAGGTCAAGGAAAAGGCCTTTTCCTTGACCTTTTCTTTTTCTTAAAATAGATTTTAAAACCGTGTCAAAAAATGAACTTATCCGAGAAGCTTTAAAAAGCAATCTTTTCTTCGGCTACCTTGAGGAAGAATACTTAGAAAAGTTAGCCCTTATAGGTGAAATGTGCCGTTACGAAAAAGGGGCTACTATCTTTTTGGAAGGCGAAAAGGCTCATACAGCCTATCTTATAGCAGATGGGGTCGTAAAGATTTATAAAATAGGGGAAAACGGAAAAGAACAGATAGTGCACATCTTCGGCAAGGGTGAATTTTTTGCGGAGATAGCCTTATTGGAAAATCAAACCTATCCTGC
This sequence comes from uncultured Thermodesulfobacteriota bacterium, assembly GCA_964543765.1. Lineage (GTDB taxonomy): Bacteria > Desulfobacterota > B13-G15 > B13-G15 > B13-G15 > B73-G16. Next base: position 37,800 of record CAZIZI010000010.1, on the reverse strand, counting down.
TTCAGCTGAGGCCCTTGCCCCTACAAAGCTTGTGGCTTTCCGAAGAGAAAGGCTCATGGAATTATTTCGAAATCATCCCGAAATAATGATGGGTGTCCTCGGCGTTTGTGTCCTTAGACTACAAAATTTCCTCTCTTTCATAGAAAACATAAAGTTGAGAGACGCTAGGAAAAGGGTGCTTTATTTCCTGTGGGAGCTATCCGAAAAGGGAAAAACGAATAGCGTAAGGCTCAGTTTAAAAAAACACCAGCTAGCCCTTTTACTCGGGATAACTCCTGAGACATTTTCGAGAGTTTTGAAAGGCCTGAAGGAAGAGGGGATCCTCTCCGAATCAACCGGTAAAGGGGTCCTTTTAAATTTAAAAAAGCTAAAAGATGAGCTCGTTTAAAAGCTTTTATTTTGGGTTATGTTTTTGTAAATAACAAAGGGAATGGAAGAACCTAGCAGGGTAAAAACTCCTACAAGGAGAAAGACCACCTTAAAACCATATTTTTCGGCTAAAACTCCTCCAACGGCCGCGGTAGCTGCCTGTCCCAAGCTCACACTTACCGCATTAAGCCCCCATTCAAAGGATTCAAGCCCCTTATCTATATACCGGGTGAATAGGTTCATAAAAGGCGAATAACGCAAACCAAACCCGGCTCCGTTTAACGCTTGAAGTAGATAAACATGGGAGGGTAATTGAGCGAAAAGGTAAAAAAGGGAAGTCATCCCTATCAAAATTGAGCCAAGGGCTGAAAGAATTATCCTCTGTTTATCGTTGAGCTTCCTATCAACAGTGTAAGCTGAGATGAGGCGGGCCAAGGAAAAGGAGACCATATAGAGGGCCGAGGAAAATCCCACCACCTTTAGGGAACCATTTAGGATCTGCTGGGTTACAAAAATAGCAAATATGGGCGAAATTAATCCCCACGAAGATACGGTGACAAAATCGAAGAATATCAAGTATTTTATTATGTTGTTTATCACCATAGCTTTTTGAACCATTTTAATGGTATTGAGCCATGAACGCAAAGATAAGTAACCTTTCACCTGAAGAATTCAAACAAAAGAGGGATCTTCTTGTAAGGATATACCTGGAAGGATATAAGGGGCTTGAGGAGTACGCTTACAGTCGAAGGTCAGATGTTAAGGGGTATTTGAATTGGCTTTATCGAGGTGATCCTGATGGGTTTTTCGTGGCCCAAGAGGAAGGAAGTGAGGTAGGGTTTTTGGGTTGTGTTAGCAATTGGTTCGATCGAAATTTTGGCCTCATAGGGGAGATTCACGAGCTTGTAGTATTGCCTGAAAAACGAAACCAGGGGATAGGTTCGGCATTGCTTAAAGAAGCCCTTATTTATTTGAAAAACAAAGGTCATGAAAGGATAGGCCTTTGGGTCGGAAAGAACAATGAAAGGGCTAAGGCATTTTATAAGAAGTTCGGCTTCAAAGAAGTAGGGGGAATAGGAATATGGATAAGGATGATCTTAACTTTAGAGCCATAGAGATCCTTACAGAACTCTTAAAGATAGAAAGCGTAAGTGGGAAAGAAAAACCGCTTATTGAAGTCCTTTCGGAAAAGCTTCGCCAAAGGGGGTTTGAGGTAAGGATTCAAGAGGTTGAAAATTGCGGGGGTAATTTATTGGCCCAAAGGGGGAAAAGCCCCCTACTTTTTGCCACTCATCTGGATACGGTGCCTTCTTGGGGGCATCCTTACTATCTAAACCCTAAGGTCTTCAAAGGCAAAATCTTCGGCAGAGGGGCCATAGATTCGAAAGGACAGATAGGCGCCTTACTTTTGGCTTCGGAGCTTACCGAAGACCCGATGAATATCGCCTTTTTTTGCGATGAAGAAAGAGGTGGAAAGGGATCCAAAGCCTTCGTAGTCCCCAAGGGGATAAAATGGGCCCTTGTGCTTGAACCGACCGATTTACGACTTGCCATCTGTCAGGCTGGATGGGTGGAGGTGAGGATCAAAATAGGGGGAAAAAGCGCTCATGGAGCCATGGCCCAAAAAGGGAAAAACGCCATTGAGGCCTTTTTTGAGGCTTGGAATAAGTTATTGGAACTCCCCTTTTTCACCAAGAAAAACCCCCTTTTCCCAGGTATTAGGCCCAATTTGGGAAAAATAAATGGTGGCATAGACCCCCAACTTGTCCCTAATGAATGTGAGGCACTTGTAGATTTTCCGGTCCTTCCTGGCTTCGATCCTCAGGAGGTACTGGAAGCTATAAGAAAAATTCTCAAAGTCTTTGAAGTAAAAATCATCGAAGTCATAGACATAGAACCTCCTTGGCAAATGGAAAAGGAAGACGAAGTCTTTTTTCAAATGATAAAGGAAGCTTGGCAAAGAACGTTTGGGGAAGAGGTGAACATCTGTGGTATGCCCGCTTGGACTGATGCTTTGAGCTTGAGACAAAAAGGGATCTCGGCCTTTGTCCTTGGAGCTGGTGAGCTTCATTTGGCTCATACCGAAGAGGAATACATTAAAGTGGAGGAGATGTTAAAATTGAGTAGCCTGATCTTGGAATTGGTAAAAATGGCCAAGGAAAAGAGATGATACAAGTATATGGACTTTCCAAAACCTATCCTGGCGGAATCAAGGCCCTGGAGGGGGTGAGTTTTTCGGTAAATAAAGGAGAATTCGTATTTGTAACTGGACCAAGCGGAGCCGGTAAAACCACTCTTTTGAGGTTAATTCTTCTTGCTGAAAAGCCGGACCGGGGCGAAATCATCTTCGAAGGCGTAAATATAACCCGATTAGGCCGTAAGGCCATTCATCAGTTTCGAAGGAAAATCGGCTTTGTCTTTCAGGACTTCAAGTTAATTCCCCATCTTACGGTCTTTGAAAACGTGGCCCTCCCCTTGGAAATATCGGGTTACCCTCTCAAGAAGGTAAAGAAAAGGGTCGAACAGGTTTTGATGCTTGTGGGCCTCGATAATAAACTCTTTAACCAGTTACCACCGGCTTTGTCCGGAGGTGAGCAACAAAGGGTAGCTATAGCCAGGGCCATAGTTTCAAACCCCCCTTTAATAATTGCTGATGAACCCACTGGCAATCTTGACCCAGATCTTACGGTGGAGATTATGCATCTGTTTGATAAAATAAACCTCACGGGAACAACACTTATTGTGGCCACTCACGAACGATCCATCATCGAGCGATATCGGAAAAGAACTATATTCTTACACAAAGGAAGGATGGTAGGCGATGAGAGGTTTTAAAATCCTTAGGAGAAGTTCAAAGGGGCCACAAATCGTCGGCATTTTAACCATAGGCCTTGCCTTCACCATCTTCTCGGTTTTTCTTCTCGGAATCGAAAACTTCCAAAGGATTATCTCAAAATGGCAACAGGGTATAGAAATATTGTGCTATTTGGAACCCGATTTGCCAGATTTTAAGATAAAAGAAATCCTGGTTCGAATAAAAAACGAGCCCCACATAAGTGAAACAAGGTACGTCTCTTCGAAGGAGGTAAAGGAAGAGTTTTTAAAAGAAGCAGGAAACCTCCTCCAAGGGCTTGAGGATTTTGAGGAAGAACTTTTCCCAAACCTCATCGAGGTCAAACTCAAAAAACCGCTCACGGTTCAAGAGTTAAAGGCTCTGGCTTTGAGGCTTCAAGATATACCTGGCATAAGGGAAGTCCAATATGGAGGAAAATGGCTTGAACGAGCTTATGAGAGTTTGAGTTTCTTAAAAGGCTTACTTCTTGTGGGAGGGTTACTGCTTTTCGGTATAACGCTTTTTATCTCTGCCAATACCCTTAAGCTTGTTTTTTACCAACGAAAGGAGGAGATCGAAATTTTACGCCTCATGGGAGCGAGTGAGAGTTTCATAAAGACTCCTTTTATCCTAGAAGGGGCCTTTCAAGGGGCTTTAGGAGCGATTCTTTCCTTGGCCCTCTCCTATCTGATCTTCGAATTCCTCCACAGCAAAATACCCATATGGACGCTACCTTATCTGCCAGAACTAAAGTTTCTCTCCCTTAAAACCATGCTTTTTATACTGGGATTGGGGCTTTTTTCCGGAATGATTGGAGGATTGGTCTCTTGCGTGGGGTCCTTATCTTAATTGTTTGTTTTTTGTTTTTTCCTTCGTTTGGCCTTTCTCAAAGTAAAGGAGAGCTTGAGAAGATAAATAAGGAACTGCTTTTAAGACAAGAACGTTTGAAACAAAAGGAGAAAGAGGAAAAAAGCCTTAAGAAAAAATTGGAAGAGGTCTCCTCTCAGGCCGGTCAAGTTCATGGAAAACTTCAGTCACTGAAAGAAGAATATAAACAAATCGAAAGGGAAATTGAAAACTTGAGTAAAGAGATAAACCAGCTCCAGGAGAAGATAAAGAAAATAAAGGAAGAACTAAAGATAAGGTTTATCGAATTACATAAATTACAAAATGGCACGCTTTTACAGCTCCTGTTTGAAAGCAAATCTAACGGTGATCTTATAAATCGCATAAAAATCCTTTCCTTAGTAGCAGAAAGGGATTGGGGCTTAATAAGGCAATATCAATCCCTCGTTATGGAGAGAAAGGATAAGCTGGATAAACTGAGAGGAATACAAAGCGCTTTGAGCAAAAAGGCAAAGGAGCTCGAAGCCTTACATAAACAGTACGTAAAAAAAGAAACAGAAGTAAAAACCATACTAGCCGCTGTTAGGGAAGAAAAAAGAGAAGAGTTGAGAAGGATCGCTGAATTGGAAAAGAGGAAAAGGGCTTTGGAGGAACTAATAATCAGTTTACAGAAAAAAGAAAGCCCTGTGCTTTTGAGCAGACTTAAAGTCAATTTTCCCCTTCCTGCGGAAGGAATTTTGAAGAAGCTCCCTCATTATGAAGGGGTAGCCATCGTTTGTGAAAAGGGGACAAAAGTAAAAGCGGTAGCTAATGGTAAAGTGGTCTTCGCCTCTTTTTTTGAAGGATATGGTAACTTATTAATAATAGAGCACGGAAGGGGGTATCACACGGTTTACGCGCGGCTCGAGAAGTTACTAAAAAAGGTGGGCGAAGAGGTTAGAATGGGTGAGGTAATTGGCATTGCTGGTTCAACTGGAACCGAAGGAATGGTTTACTTTGAAGTCCGTCATAATGGGAGATGTGAACCCATAGAAAAATGGGTCTCCGTTCCTATAACTCAATAGGGGGTAAGGATGAAGAAGTGGAAATTTTTTGCAGTTGTAATCTTCATCTTATGGTCGGCTTTCATTATAAGTGGCTTCGCCCTCTCAAAGTCAAAGGATGAAGTATATAGAAGGCTCAAACAATTTACCGAAATCATGGAGATCGTCCGGAAGGAATATGTGGAAGAAGTTGATTACGACCGGCTTATTATCGGTGCAATCCAAGGTATGCTCCAGTCCCTTGACCCCTATTCTTCTTATCTGACGCCCGACATGATGAAGGAAATGGAGATTGAAACGAAAGGAACTTTTGGAGGAATAGGAATAGAGATCGGTATAAAGGACGGAATCCTGACCGTTATATCCCCCATCGAGGATACACCCGCTTGGAAAGCGGGGCTTAAGGCAGGCGATAAGATTCTCAAGATAAACGGAGAACCCACAAAGGGTCTGAGCTTAATGGAGTGCGTTAAAAGACTTAGAGGCCCTAAAGGAACAAAGGTCACGATTACCATCCTTAGGGAAGGTTTCAGTGAGCCCAAGGATTTTACCATCGTAAGGGACATAATAAAGATTCAAAGCGTTAAATCAAAGGAGCTCGAACCAGGTTACCTATATTTAAGGATAACCCAGTTCCAAGAGGAGACCACTAAGGACTTAAGGGAGGCCATAGTTGTTTATGGGAAAAAAACGCCCATTAAAGGGTTGATCCTCGACCTTAGGAACAACCCAGGAGGTCTATTGGACCAAGCAGTGGGAGTAGCGGATCTCTTCCTTAAGGAAGGGGTCATAGTATCGGTAAAGACACGAGGAGGACAAGAGTTGGTGTATCAAGCCCAACGAGAAGGCACTTTTCCCGATTGGCCCCTTGTGGTTTTGGTGAATCATGGTTCAGCCAGCGCTTCGGAAATAGTGGCAGGGGCTTTAAAGGTACATCGCCGGGGGGTAATACTCGGAGCGAGGACCTTCGGTAAAGGATCAGTCCAAACCATTATCCCCATCGAAGGAGGAGCGGGATTGAGGCTTACCACAGCCAGGTATTTTACTCCGGACGGAAATTCCATACAGGATAAGGGAATCATTCCCGATATAACCTTTGAAGAAGAGGAAAACTCCGAAAAAGAAGACCCTCTCCTTAAGAAAGCTTTAGAATATCTTAAGGTATTGAGCATTTATGGAAACTACTTGAAAGTGGAAAATTATTAAAAAACAATGCCACCTCGTAAAAAAAAGAAATTGCCTTCTTTCGTGTGGTTGCTTTTTTTAATTTTACCAATTGTGGGAGCAGTCCTTTCCTCCCTTTATTGGACCAGAAAAATCCCTAAACCTCCCGCCCCCGTTCCGAAAATAAACCAACCTTCGGGTTACCAACTGGAACTCGAAACGTTAAAGACGTTAATCGAGGCCACCTGCTTGGAAATAGGTCTTAAACGCCAATATATAGAGTTGGAAGAAAGTGAAGCAAAGATCACTTTGCCTCAACGAGTGGAAGAAAGATTCTTTTCCACCTTAAAAAGGAAGGCAGAATCCCTGAAAGGGGTACAATATGAGGTTTTGGAAGGAGAAAAGACCCTCATTATCATCCGTTCAGGAAATAATAGTTTTAAAGTCACCCTCTTCCCCTTTAAGGAACCAATGGTCTCACTGATAGTGGATGATTTAGGGAATGATTTAAACCTGGCTTCCCATTTTATGGCGCTTGGTGAACCCTTAACCTTTTCTATCCTACCTCTAAGGAAACACAGCCGAGAGATAGCTCTCAAGGCTTCAAAAAGGGGATTTGAGATTTTGCTTCATATCCCTATGGAACCCAAGGCTTATCCGTTAAACGACCCAGGCAGAGAGGCTTTAATGCTCTCAATGGATAGAGAGGAGATAAGGCAAAAAGTCAGATTCTTCATAAAAGCTATACCTCACGTTCAAGGGGCTAATAATCACATGGGTTCCCGGTTTATGGAAGATCCCGAAATGGTAAGGGTTGTTCTGGAGACTTTAGGGGAAGAAGGACTATTTTTCTTAGATAGCCTCACCACCCCAAATTCGGCAGCTGAAGCTGAGGCTCGAAAGCTCGGTTTACCTTTTTATAAAAGGGATGTATTTCTTGATAATGCTGAAACAACTGAGGACTTTTTAAAGGGATGGGAGGAACTTATAAAAATAGCCAAAAGAAAAGGACAAGCCATAGGAATCTGTCATCCTTACCATTCAACCCTTATAGGGTTAAAAACCGTCCTTAATCGGTCTGAAACTCCTCAACTTTTCCCTCTTTCTTGGCTTTTGCCTTCCAATTTGGTATTTTAGGGTCCGCTATGGTGGATCTATGGCAAAGGTGCCCCTCTTGTCAGGAGATGGTCCTAATAAGGGAATTGGAAAAGAACTTAAGGGTCTGCCCGAGATGTTTCTACCATTTTCCCATTCCAGCCAGAATTCGAATAGAACTTGTGGTTGACCCTAATAGTTTCACGGAATATGACATGAACTTGGAACCCCTTGATCCTTTGGGTTTTAAAGATACCAAGCGTTACTCAGAACGTTTAAAAGAAGCCCAAGAAAAAACAGGACTTAAGGAAGCTTTCATCTATGGAAAGGGAAGCATAGGGGGTAATCCGGTCATAATAGGGGCTATTGAGTTCGAGTTCCTCGGAGGAAGCCTTGGGTCGGTTATGGGAGAGAAGGTGACCCGGGCAGTCGAATTGGCCTTAAGGGAGAAAAAGGTGCTCATTATCTTTTGTGCCTCGGGCGGAGCCAGGATGCAAGAAGGACCTCTTTCGCTTATGCAAATGGCAAAAATATCGGCAGCGTTAGGTAGGTTAAAAAGGGAGGGGGTTCCTTATATCTCCGTTCTTACTGACCCCACAACCGGAGGGGTCACTGCCAGTTTTGGGATGCTGGGTGACATCATTATTGCCGAACCAGGGGCTTTGATCGGGTTTGCCGGACCAAGAGTAATAAAGGAGACAATAGGGGAAGAACTGCCTCCGGGCTTTCAAAGATCGGAATATTTGCTTCAGCACGGCATGGTGGACATGGTCATTGACCGACGCAAATTAAGGGAAGCCTTGATTAAACTTTTGAGCCTTCTTTACAGTTAAAGGTTAAAGATGGAAGAACTTCAGAAGGAGATCGATTTCCTTTACAGCCTTGAACGATTTGGAATGATCTTTGGCTTGGAAAACGTCTCAAGCCTTTTAGAACTTTTAGGTAATCCCCATTTGAAGCTTCGAGCGATCCATGTGGGAGGAACCAACGGTAAGGGATCCGTATGTGCTATGTTGGATGCCATACTTTCTCGAAGATATAAAGTTGGCCTTTACACCTCACCTCATCTACATCGACTTAATGAGAGGATAAAAATTAACGGAAAGGAAATAAGCGATGAGGAGCTTCTAAACCTCATAAGGCTTTTACGAGAAAAAACCGAAAAAGCAAAACGACCCGAAAGATTTACTTTTTTCGATTTCACCACCGCTTTGGCCTTTTTTTACTTCCTTCAAAAAGAAGTGGACCTCGCCATAGTAGAGGTAGGACTCGGAGGAAGACTTGATTCCACAAACGTAATTCGCCCCCTGGTCGCGGTGATAACCAATATAGGTCATGACCACATGGATGTACTCGGACCAACCCTTAAGGACATAGCAAGGGAAAAAGCGGGGATCATTAAAGAAAACACGCCTATTATATGCGGGGAAAAAAAGGAAGAGCCCCTTCAGGTGATTGTAGAGGAAGCCCTAAAAAAGAAAGCCCCTCTTTACCTTCTGGGTCGCGATTTTGATTACAACTACACTGAAGGAACTTTTTCCTTTTCCGGAAGAAGGTTAAAGCTTCAAAGTTTAAAGGTAGGCCTTTTGGGTAAGCATCAAGGAGAAAATGCCTCTTTGGTGCTTGAGGTCATTGAAACGCTTTTGGATCTTGGTTTCTCCATCGAGGAAGAGGATATAAGAAAAGGGCTCAAAGAGGTTCGATGGCCTGGGAGACTCGAACTTTTTGAAGGTAAACCGAGGGTATTACTCGATGGAGCCCATAATCCAGAGGGCGTTAAGGTACTTTGCGAATTTTTAAGGGAGAGAAGCTTGGGAAAGCTTCATTTAATAATAGGGATAATGAAGGACAAACGTTGGAAGGAGATGCTCGAGACACTCCTCCCCCTTTCCCAAAGCGTTATAGCCTTTAGACCCCAAAACCCAAGAAGCCTCGAACCTGAAATTATAGTAAACTTGGCAAAACAGATGGGCCTCGAAGGCTTCGAAGCGAAAACCCCAGAAGAGGCTCTAAAAATTGCCAAAGAAAAGGCAGATCCGGAAGACCTGATCCTCATTACAGGGTCCCTTTTTGCAGTCGGTGAAATCCGAGACGCTCTCCTTGAAGGACTATGAAAAGACTTCTCCTTTTGATCCTTTTGCTTGTTCCAAGTCTTTTATACGCCCAGTTGAAGATAGAGGCTCAAAGGGTATTTTATGATGGAGCTCAAAGGCTCATCAATTTTCAAGAAGATGTCCGAGGATGGGACGAAGACCGTTATTTTGAAGGGGATGAACTATTTTATTGGCCAGAGGAAAAAAAGGTCTTAATAAAAGGAAACTGTCTTCTTAAGGAAGGAGAGGACTGGATAAGGGGAGATAAGATCTTTTTTGACCTGGAGAGAAAAGAAGGCGAAATAGAAAATGGGAAGATCTTCATCTCTCAAAGGCACTTTTACGTAACTGGAAGACAAATAAAGAAAATCGGACCCTCCAGATATACCGTGGAAGAGGCAAGCCTTACCTCCTGTGACGATGAAAAACCTCCTTGGAAGTTCACGGCTAAAAGCTTGGAAGTCCAAGTGGAGGGCTATGGAAAGGTCTCATGGCTTTCCCTTAAAGTAAAAGAGACTCCCCTTTTCTCCATTCCGTGGGCGATCTTTCCCGTCAAAACCGAAAGGCAAACTGGTTTCTTGATCCCTTCTTTTGAAATAAGCAGTCGTTATGGCCCTCAAGTGACACTTCCTTTTTTCCTTGTACTCTCAGAGAATCAAGACCTCACCTTTTACCTCACCAGACACGGGGATGGACGAGGTAGGGGATTTAAGGGAGGAATAGAATATCGATACGCCTTAAAGAGGACAGATCAAGGTGAAATAAGGGTTTTCGGCCTACACGATGAGGTTCTCCATAAGGACAGATGGGCCATATTCTCTCGCCAAAAGGGCACTTTGCCTTACGGCATAAAGGGCATCTTAAACCTCAATCTAGTAAGCGATGACGAATATCCTTGGGATTTTGAGGATGACCTATTTGAGGAATCCCGAAAGGAAGCCCGTTCGAAAAGGACCTTGGAATCCACTTTGTTTCTTTCGAAAACCTGGCCTTTTGGGGAGGCTACTTTAAAGGGCATATACTTCCAGGACTTGACCACCAAAGAGGACGAACAAACGCTTCACCGCTTTCCCGAACTGACCTTCCGACTTTTCCGAAAAGAGATCGTTAAAAGTGGCCCTTATTTTGAGACGGAAGCAGAAGGAGTTAACTTCTTCCGGAAAGAGGGTTATCGAGGACAAAGGTTTCAAGTGGTCCCAAAGCTATCATACCCAACAAAGGTTTACGGCTTCCTTAATTTCGAACCCTGGGCCCTTTTGAGGACAACTCTTTACTTCACGCAAAACCAAAAGGACCCGTACAAAAGCCTCTCTTACCGGGTACTTCCTGAAGGAGGCTTCTCCCTTTCGGCTTTAGGGTTTAAAAATTATCGTCTTTTTTCCCAAGAATTCCTCCACCTGGTTGAACCCAAATTGAGTTTCGCTTTAAGGCCTAAAGTAAAACAATCGGAAAACCCCATTTACGATAGCTCCGATCGATTAAAGGAAAATGCCCTCTTTACTGCGGAGTTACTCCAAAGGTTTCAAAGCCAAGGCAAAGAGGTCCTTTGGTTTAAGATATCTCAACCCTATGATCTCTTCCCCGGTCTTAAGGAAAAGGAACGCTTAAAACCATTAAGTATGCAACTCAAATTCAACCCTTACAGTCAATTCTCCCTTTCGGCAGAATTAAATTATAACTATTGGTCACAAAAAATCGAGCAATTCAATAGTAACATAAACTTTTCTTATGGGAAATTAAGCCTTGGAGGCGATTATACCTATGACAAATCGATTAAAGCCGAAAGCCTGAAAATAAGTAGTACCTTCAAGGCTTCAGAGAAACTTGACCTTTATTTTTCTCACGATTATGATTTTCATTCTAATTCAAGAGTGGAAACGACCTATGGGCTTCGGTATCGACATCAGTGTTGGGAATTGGGGCTTACACTTGAAGACATCGGAGCTTCTCTTTTAAGGGGGAGAAAGGCCGAATGGAAAGTGCTTCTTCAGATAACTCTCCGTGGTATAGGTTCCATAGGCATTAAAGGAGGTATGGAAAGGTGAGGTTTTTGATGACTTTTTTCTTACTTTTCGGGTTTTGGCTTCTCCTTTCGGGAAAGTTTGATCTTTGGCACTTAAGTTGGGGGATAGGATCGGTGATTGTGGTCTCGCTTCTTTCTACCAGCCTTCTCTTTAAGACCCCCCTTAACGTTAAAGAAAAGGCCAAAGAGGCAGGGGGCTTTTTGCTTTACCTTTGGTGGTTACTTAAGGAGATTTGGAAGGCCAATTTACATGTGGCCTATTTGGCCTTTCATCCAAAAATGAAAGACCTAATAGACCCAAAGGTTATAAGGTTTAAGACCCGCTTGAGGAAAGAACTTTCTCTTGTTTGTTTTGCCAACTCTATAACCCTTACCCCTGGTACCATAACCCTTCTCATCAAAGAAGGTCAGTTTTACGTTCATGCCATTGACAAGCCCTCAAGAGAGGGCTTGCCAGGCGAAATGGAGAGAAGAGTAGGAAAGGTTTTCGGAGAGACCTGAGATGGAAGGCTTTCTTATGGGGGTAGGCCTTTTTCTACTTGGGCTTTCGGCAATTGGTATTTTGAGAGCCGTCCTTGGCCCTACGGTCATCGACCGAATTGTGGGGGGGAATTTTGTAGGAACAGTTACGGTTGTTTTGCTTATTATTATCGGGCTTATTTACGAAAGGCTTGAGCTCTTTATAGATATCGCCCTTATGTACTCTCTTCTCTCTTTCATCGGAACTTTAATTTTTTCCAAATACCTTTCCAATAAGGGACCATAAGATGGTGGTATTAGGAATAGGCTTGGTGAGTTTAGGACTTTTCTTCTTCTTATCAAGCGCTATAGGTCTCATAAGATTTCCCGATTGTTATTGCCGGATGCATGCAACTGGGAAAGCTGACACCATGGGAATCCTTCTTAGCTTATTGGGCTTAGCAATTTTTGTGCTTCATAAGGGGTGGGAAGGGGAAAGGTTTTTGCTTGTAGTAAAAATCCTCTTTATAGCTCTGTTTTGGTTTCTGGGTGGTCCTACGGCGACCCATGCCCTTTTACGTTCGGCCTTTGAAAGGGGAGTGCGACTATGGACCAAGGACGGAAAGGAGATTCTGGAATGGCCGGAGGGTGAATCATGATTTGGGAACTTAATTTATTGCTTGGCCCCTTGGTCTTTTTAGTGGCCCTTTTAGCTTTGGAACTGAAAGACCTTTTGGGGGCGGTTGTTCTTTTGGGGGTTTTTAGTTTGTTTATGTGCCTTATCTGGGCGGAACTTGGAACGCCTGATGTGGCCTTCACAGAAGCAGCCGTTGGAGCTGGTGTGAGTGCGGCCTTTTTTGTAGCTACGCTCTTCAAAACCACAAGGAGGAGCAAGGATTGAAGAAAAAATGGGGAATACTTGGGGCTCTTCTTACCTTTTTAGCCCTCGGACAAGCTGTAAAGGACTTCCCTGCTCTTGGTGATCCACAACAGCCGGCTTCCGTTCATGTGGTCCCGAGATATGTGGAAAAGACAATTGAAGAAACAGATGTTCCAAACGCCATTACTTCTATTCTTGCTGACTACAGGGGTTATGATACCAATTATGAAACCACCGTTATTTTCACCGCCGGGCTTTCGGTAATGATGATCTTGGGAGGGGCACTCAGATGGAGGAAAAATGGGAAGACCTGATAATTGAAACCGTATCCCGAATTCTCATTCCTTTCATTCAAATTTATGCGCTTTACGTTTTAGCCCATGGGCATTCCAGCCCAGGAGGGGGCTTCCAAGGAGGGTGCATTTATGCGGCAAGCTTAATTTTGCTGTTTCTGCTTTACGGACCGAGAGGACTCGAAGGCAATTTCCCCATCAAATTCCTTTTCATCCTTTCAGCTCTCGGCGTCGGTGTGTCTTATGCAGGAATAGGTGCCCTTTGCATGCTTTTTGGAAAAAACTTCTTAGACTATGCGGCTTTAAATAATTTCCTCCCTAACGGTCCCATTAAAGCCCGTTATTATGGAATAGCCATGGTGGAAACGGGAGTTCAATTTACGGTGATGTGCACAATGGCTCTGATCTTTTTGAAGCTCCTTCAGGAGGAAAGAACAAGTGTATGAACTTCTGAGACATTACAACTATTGGCTATATGCCCTTATTTTAGCCGTAGGGTTATACGGGATGATGTCAAAAAACAATTTGATGAAAAAACTAATGGCGATGAGCATCTTTCAATGGGCCATCATCTATTACTTTATTTCCATAGGCGCAAAAAAAGGGGGAAATATCCCAATCTTTCCCGAACATGGAATTGAAAAACTGACAATTAGAGCTCACGATTATGTAAATCCCTTGCCACATGTACTGATGCTCACTGCCATTGTGGTAGGAGTAGCTACTACGGGAATAGCTTTGGCACTACTTATAAAAATTTGGCACAACTGGAACACTTTGGAAGAGGATGAGATTTTGGAGAGGATGAGAAATGAATGAACAATTGCCGGCCCTAGTAGTGATAATTCCTCTTCTGTTTTCTTTCCTCATCTTTCTGATAGGGTTTATCGAAAAAAGAACACCTTATTTTCTGCTATTGATCTCAAGCGCTTTAACCTCCATTTTTTCTTGGAAGCTTTTAATAAGGGTGATAAAGGTAGGACCTCTAAGTTATCACATGGGCGGATGGGAACCTCCTTGGGGAATAGAATATAGGGTTGATCATTTTAATGGGATTGTGGCCTTTGCAGTTTCATTTGTGGCTTTTTTGGTGATCCTATCCTTCAAGGAAAGGGTTGAAAGGGAAGTCGATCCCCCTCGGTGGTCCCAACTTTATGCCCTTTTTTCGCTTCAATTATGTGGCCTTTTAGGCATAACGGTAACAGGAGACGTATTTAACCTCTATGTACTTCTTGAGATAGCCTCCTTTTCCGCCTATTCGATGGTAGCGATCGGTAAAAGGGGAGCCGAATTCTCGGCCTTGAGATACCTCATTTTTGGAACCATCGGGGCCTGTTGTTATCTGTTAGGGGTGGGGCATCTCTATATTCTGACCGGTTCCTTGAACATGGTGGATATGGTTAACCTTTTGAAAAACATTACTGACTCCTCGGCTTTAAGGGTGGGGCTTTGTCTTCTTGTGATCGGAATAGGTGTAAAGATGGCTTTTTTTCCCTTACATACCTGGCTTCCCGATGCCTACTCATATGCCCCTTCTACGGTAAGTGCCTTTTTGGCTCCTTTAGGCACAAAGGTGGCAGGATATGTGCTTTTGAGAATCCTCTTTTGGATTTTCAAACCCTCATTTCCTTCAGAAAAACTGCTTTTGGAAATTTTGGGGTGGATGGCCTTTACGGGGGCCTTTTTCTTCTCTTTTATGGCAATAGTACAAAGAGAACTTAGAAGAGCTTTTTGTTACCTTCTTCTGAGTGAAATCTCCTTTTTAGGAATGGGAGTAGCCTCTGGTACGTTAGACGGTTTAAGGGGAACCATTTTACATTTGATAAATGACGTCTTTATGATGGGATGTCTTTTTACGAGTCTTTGTGCTTTTATTCACCAGTTTGAAAAAGAGGAGTTAAGGTATTTAGAAGGCCTTGGCATTCTGAGTCCTTGGGTCTCTTTGGGCTTTTTGATGGGAGGGCTTTCGGTAATTGGTATTCCTCCTCTCTGTGGGTTTTTCAGCAAATGGTATCTAATTCTTGGGACAATTCAAGGGAAGAAGTGGCATCTTTTGGTGGGCATTTTGGTCTCAAGCCTTATTAACACCATTTTGATCTTTAAGGTTTTAGAAAAAATTTATCTCAAACATCCTCATTTAGAATCGTTGAAGAAGTTACCTTTTACTTTTTTGGTTTCTTTGGTGATATTTTCGATATCCCTTTTTGTTTTAGGCGGTTTAGCCTCGACGATCGTAAAAAAGGTCATTGATCCTTGGATCTATACGCTCGGAGGGTTTTAATGGAGAAAGAATCCCTTTTACCGCTTTTGGCCCTTTTAACCCCTCTTTTGGGAAGCTTTTTGATCCTCATTTTTGGAGAAAAAAGGAGGAATTTAAGAGAAGGAACAACCCTTCTGGCTTCTTCCCTAACCTTTTTATGGGCTTTTTTGATGCTTAAGGCTTTAAGGGCCGGATATATTCCACAAAAGGACCTTTTTGAACTCTTTCCCGGCCTTATGTTTTCCTTCCGAGCCGATCCTTTGGGTATGGTATTTTTACTGCTTTCTACAAGCTTATGGCTCATCATCTCCATTTACGCCATTGGGTATATGAGAAGCCTTAATGAACATGCTCAAACCAGGTTTTTCTTTTGTTTTTCCTTGGCCATATTAGGGGCCATTGGGGTGGCACTTTCGTCAAATTTATTAAGCCTTTTTGTCTTTTATGAGATTTTAACGATCTCAACCTTTCCTCTTGTGGCTCATGAGGGAAACCTTGAAGCCTTGAGAGCGGGAAGGAAGTATTTGGTTTATCTTTTAAGTGGAGCCTCACTTGGACTTTTCGGCATCATTTATATTTGGGCCCATTATCATAATGTCTCTTTTGTAGCAGGTGGATTTATAAAGGAGCCTAAGGATTGGGTTTTGAACTTTGTGTTTTTAAGCTTATTTTTGGGATTTGGAGTAAAGGCAGCTCTTATGCCTTTTCACGAGTGGCTCCCTTCGGCCATGATCGCTCCGACTCCGGTAAGCGCCCTTCTTCATGCGGTGGCAGTGGTGAAAGCGGGGGTTTTTTCGTGTTTGAGGGTTCTGTATTTTTTGTTTGAGGCGAAAAAGCTTCCGACTGAATTTTCCTTTTGGCTTTCCCTTTTTGTAAGTGTTACCGTCATAGGAGCCAACCTTTTAGCTATAAGGGAGGATAATCTTAAAAGGAGGCTTGCTTTTTCGACAATTAACAATTTAGCAGCGATCCTCCTGGGAGCCCTTATGCTTTCTAAGGAAGCTTTAAAAGGGGCGATTCTTCATATTCCCTTCCATGGGTTTATGAAGATTACCCTCTTCATGTGTGCAGGTTCTATATATGTTAAGAGCAAAAAGGAGCGGGTGAGTGAACTTGATGGAATAGGCCATAATATGCCTTTTACTATGGGAGCATTCACGGTTTCAGCCCTTGGTCTTTGTGGGATACCGCCTCTTTGCGGCTTTTTAAGCAAATGGTATCTGTGTCTTGGTACTCTTGAGGCCTCCAAACATTGGTTTCTTTTGGTCTGGCTTACAAGTTCCTTTCTTGATGCGGTTTATTTCCTCCCAATTGTCTATAGGGCCTTTTTTAAAGGAAAAAAAGACCCAAAAATAAATGAAGCCCCCCCGAGTATGACCATTCCCCTCATGTTTACCGCTTTAGTAAGTATAGTGTTTGGGCTTTTTCCTAATTTTGCCTTTCACCTATTGGACCTCGTGAAGATGGTCATATCTTCTTCCTGGGGAGTTTAGGGCATGAAAAGGCTTCTTCTCATTCTCACGATCTTAAGCGGTCTTTTGGGGATTTTTATTCAAGAAAAAGAGGCTCATCATTTGTGGGAAAGGCTCAGTTTTTTTGAGGTCGTTTTTGGCCTTTTGGGTTGTATAGGCTTAATCTTCTTTTCCGAATTTTTGGGAAAGTTCTTTATCTTTAGAAGGAGGGACTATTATGGGGATTTTTAAGGTCCATCCTTTCCTTTGGTTTTTCTTAGGTGCTTCTCTTCTTTACCTTCTTCCTCATAAAGGAAGGGGGGTCTTAAGAATATCGGTTGCGCTACTCGCTTTTTTATCCCTTTTACGGTTTTGGGAATGGGAAGGTATGGGAGCTCGGATTTTTGGGCTTGAACTTTCTTTTGGACAAGTGGATAAGCTTAGCCTCGTTTTTGGATATGTATTTGTAATTATAGCCCTTGGGGGATTCCTTTACAGTTTACACGTGAAAGAAAAAGGGGAACATTTTTGGGCTATGTTTTATGCTGGCTCGGCTCTGGGAGCGGTTTTTTCGGGGGATCTTATCTCACTTTATCTTTTTTGGGAACTCATGGCGATCTCGGCCGTCTTCATAATATGGTCCAATAAAACGCCTGAAGCTTTGAAAGCGGGATATAGGTATTTACTGGTACACCTTTTTGGGGGAGCCCTTCTTTTAAGTGGTATATTACTTCATTTTCATGAAACTGGAAACCTCGCGTTTTCCGGGGCATTTGAAGAAACAAGTTTAGGAAGGAATCTGATCTTAATGAGCTTTATGCTTAACGCTGCAGTTCCTCCCCTTCACGCTTGGCTTCCTGATGCTTATCCTGAAGCAAGCCCAACGGGGGCCATTTATCTAACCGCTTATACTACCAAATCGGCCGTTTATGTCCTGCTTCGAGCTTTCCCCGGAGAGGCGATTTTAACCTGGTTTGGGGCTATTATGGCCCTTTATGGGGTGGTTTGGGCCATAATCCAAAATGATATTCGAAGGCTTTTATCCTACCACATCGTGAGCCAGGTGGGTTATATGGTAGCGGGGGTTGGGATAGGTACAAGCCTTTCCATGAGTGGTTCCGCAGCTCATGCCTTCACTCACATTCTCTATAAAGCCCTTCTTTTCATGGGTACAGGCAGTGTCATTTATGCTACTGGTAGAAGGCTCATGACAGAACTGGAAGGAAGGGGACTTTTTAAGCTTTTGCCTTGGGCATTTTTCCCTTACATGGTAGGAGCTTTTTCCATCTCTTCGGTTCCACTTTTCAGCGGTTTTATAAGTAAGCCCATGATCGTAGAAGCTTGTAAGGAGGAAGGGCATTTAATACCTTATTTGCTCCTTCATCTGGCCTCAATAGGTACCTGGCTTTGTACGGCCTTTAAACTTCCCTATTACACCTGGTTTGGAAACAAAAAAGAAGAAGTCTCCATTTCTGTTTCCCCACTTCCTCTAAGTATGAAAGCAGGTATGGCTTTTTTGAGTTTTTTATGTGTACTTTTTGGCCTTTGGCCCTCTTTACTTTATCGACTTTTACCATATCCTTTTGAGTTTTCCCCTTATGAGAAAAAACACCTTATCGAATCCTTACAGCTTCTCTCCTCTTCGGCTCTCTCAGTGTGGCTTCTTATAAGATATCTTGCCCCATCGGATAAGATCACCCTTGACACGGATTGGCTTTACCGAAAGGGAGCCTTGGTATTTTTTACGTTCTGTGGAGGGATTTACGGTTTAAGAATGGCTTTGCAGGAAAAAATGAAAGATGTAGTTTCTTTCTTTGAACTCTTAGGCCTTAATCCTTTTGAACTTAAAAGGATAAAACAAAGGAAACCCGTTTCCCCTTATAACCCCAATCGTTATCGTTTTCCCGTGGGGATTGGGATATTGATCTTCACGATAGTTTTTTTCATAACGGTATTACTTTTGATCATTTGAAGCTCAGATCTTATTAACCATACAGTACTCCCTTAGTCTATTTAAAGCAGTAAAAAACTCCCTCATCATTTTACTTACAAGGAACATGCCCTTTTGGGTCACCCGATAGCCCTCCGGTACTTCCTCGATAATTCCCAAAAGGGAGAGAATAAAAATTTCCCATTTTAAATCCTCCATTAAAGAACGGCCAAACACCTTGAGATGATAATCCTCTTTAAGCTTCATACCAAAAAGCTGGGTAAGAAGGTAATAATTGAGAAATTCCCTTCTTTTCAATTCCCTTATCATAGCGACAGGGAACTTGCCGTTTTTTAAGGCGGAGATGTAATTATTTAGGTCAAAGTAATTCACAAAAAACACCTCTTTATAAAGTCCCACCGAACCACTTCCTATAGCGATGTATTCGGGGTATTCGATAATGTATTCGTCAATCATGTGATCTCCTCGGGAAAAACACCAAGCGGTTGAAGGTCTCCAGTTATCCGTGAGCATTTCTCTTAATATAAGCTCGTAGAAGGCACGTTCACGCTTATGATCGACCTTTGAAATCTTTTCTTCTATTTCCCTCAATCTCCTTGGGGCTGGCATAAGGGGATAAAAAGTAACCTGATCGACCTTGAGTTCTTTTACCACCTCTATATCTCTTCGGAGATCCTCCAACTTTTGGGCCGGAAAATTATAGATTAAATCCACATTAAGGGTCTTAAAGACCCCTTGTAGAAGTTCCAACTTTTCCCGAGCTTCTTCGCCTGTATGGGAAAAGCGCCCCATCAATCGGAGCATATGGTCTTGAAAACTTTGAACCCCCATTGAAAGCCTTCCCACCCCAAGTTGTTTCAAAATCCTTATGTTCTCCCAGGTCACATCATTGGGATTTGTCTCGAGGGAGATCTCTTGAAGGGCATTCTTGGAAAGAAGATACTCTAAAAAGGAGGCCAAATGTCTCATCGAAACAGTAGGGGTTCCACCTCCTATATAGACGCTCTTAAAACGAAACCCCCTTTCCAAATATAAATCCAACTCCCTTTTTAAAGCCTCAAAGTAACTTGAGGCTAGCTCCTCTTCAAATGGATAGCGGTTAAAAGAACAGTAAGCACAGGGTTTCCGGCAAAAGGGAATGTGAACATAAAGGGCCAATAAAGTTTCGGAAGAAAGACAAAGGGGAAGCTCCTCTTTGTCTTTTAAAAGGAGAAACTTTCTTCCTTCCCTTTTTACCAACCAGGGCAAAAACCATTCCCCTATTTTATCCAAAAACATCTTTGCTTTTTCCTTTTAAACTTTCCGCGAAAGATAAAACCCACAACTTTCTTGGCCTTCAGGACAATATCCTAAGATCACACATTTGGGGCCAACTTCCTCGAATATGGTAGGCAACACCTTCTTGCATTCTTCTAACATCCTCTTTGCCAATTCCCTTATCTCCCATTGAGCCCTTGAGCAAAGCCTCTGGGAAAAGAAGTGTAAAAGCTCCCTCACGTTCATTGTGACAATGATTTTTGTCTCGGCAGCTTGAGGCAAAAGAAAACGAGCATCTTCTTTCGCCCTTTCGTCATTTAGACCGTGGGCTCGGAGGATATCCTTTATCTTTTGGTAGCTTTTCCTTATTTCTTCCATGGCCCGTTGGAATTCTTCTAAAGCCTCGGGTATTTTGGCAATCGAAGGGGGAACCACATATCTAAATTGGGACATATCCACATACCTTTGGCTCTGTTGGGAATAAGAAGCAATGCGATGCCGCACCAACTGATGGGAACAGGCCCTCGAGATCCCTTCTATGGCAAAGGTGAACTTTACGTGCTCCAAAGGACTATGGTGACCCCGTTTTACCATCTCCTTAACGAAACGTTCTTTTTCCTCATTGGGCACATCTTTTAATTCCGGTGCAAATCGAGACGAATAGCATTGCCGGTAAGATCTCCAAATGAGGTCCAAAGCCTCACTTGAAGCCTCAAAAAGCACTACCCTTAGTTGAGCTTGAGACATGTTCAACTTCCCTTAAGTTTACTCTCGGTGGGCCCAACCCACAGGTGAACCTCGGTGGTCCATAATCCTTCTTTTATAAGTATGATGCAACTTCTTTGTTCCTTCTCCTTTATGAAATTCAACAAGTAATGGCGGTATTTGAAGTTATTCAAAAGAACCCAACCATAACCCTGAAGCGCATTTTTGAAATACTCAGCAAGGGAAGAAGCCTCAACCCTTCCTTTGTAAACGAAATACCCGCTCTTATAGGGACCACCCTCGAAGAGCAAGGAGCTTTTCTTATCAAGCTTAAGTTCCTTGGGAATCGGGATATCGGAAAAATCTGAGGGAATGGTTGTGGAGGTAGCACCTTTTTCAATACCTTCTCCTATTCCTAGGGTCTTACACCCTAAAACCGAGAGGCAAAAAACGGTAAATAGTAATACCAACTTCCTTCTCATCCTTCCTCCTTTGACTTTTTTCCATCTTTTTACCACCTTCAAGTAACCGTTGACAAGGATCCTCTGCCGTGATAGGGTCCTTAACTCTGAGGTTAAAGATGAAACTTTTGGAAAACTTATACATTTACCCTTGGCTTAACCCTGAATACAACAACGCCAACAGTTACATCATCTCCTCGGAAGGGATCAATGTGCTCATAGATCCTGGCCATTTGGCCTTTATACCGGAGCTCTTGAGAGAGATGAGAAGAGACAACTTTCACGGAAAGGACATCACCTTGGTCATATGCACTCATCTTCATCCCGACCATTTTGAAGGTGTTGAATTTTTCAAAGGGAGCCTCCTCGCTTTTAACGAAGAAGAAGAGCGGGCCCTAAAGGAATTTTACGGTCCTTATTTATTCCAGGCTTCGGGATCGAGACTTCCTGCTAAAGAGGCCGATTTTTACCTCAACGAAGGAGAACTCCAATTTGGAAGGGAGGTTTGGAGAATAATACATACACCTGGCCATTCTCCTGGTTCAATATGCCTATATAATCCCCAAGGTAAGATCCTTATAACTGGAGATGTGGTCTTTCTACAAGGAGTCGGAAGAACTGACCTCGGAGGTGATCCCCAGAGTTTAGCAAATAGCATAAGACGGCTTATGGAATTAGAAGTAGAGTTCCTCCTTCCTGGACACGGACAGATCTTAGTGGGAAAAGAGGCGGTAAGAAGGAACTTCCAATGGATTGAAATGATGATCCTTCCGCTTCTCCTTTAAACGCCTACTGTTAACCCCCCATCGATAAAAAAGACCTGACCCGTTATATAATCTGACTCAGGGCTTGCCAGAAATAGGTGTAAATAAGCCACATCTTCTGGCCTTCCCAAGTAACCTAAGGGTATTCTCTCAAGGATTTTCTTCCTCATGTCTTCCGAAAAACTTTCGGTCATAGGGGTCTCTATCACCCCTGGGGCGACGCAATTAACTCTTATTCCCGCCCGAGCGTATTCTAAGGCTAAGGTCCGGGTAAGGGCTACAACCCCGGCTTTTGAAGCCGCATAGTTGGCTTGTCCGATGTTTCCCTTTATGGCCACTGAAGCGGTATTGACAATTTTACCGTAACGCTCCCTTCTCATTGGTCTGAAAACCGCTTGACAAAAATAAAAAGTCCCAAGCAAGTTCACCTTAAGGACCTCTTCCCATTGTTGAGTGGTGAGTTTAAGGGCCAAATTGTCTTGAGTGAGGCCTGCGTTATTTATGAGTATATTAACCGTTCCATAAACCTTTACCGTTTCATCGACCACACGGTTTACGTCCTCTGGGTTTGATACATCTGCCTTTAACGGAATCGCTTCTCCTCCCTCCCTCTTTATCTCAGAAGTTAAGTCTTCCAAAGCCTCCATCCTCCTTGCCACCAACACCACCTTGGCCCCCTCTCGGGCAAAAAGCCTGGCACAAGCCTTACCTATTCCACTTGAAGCACCTGTTATTATGGCTACCTTATCCTTGAGCCTCATCTTTCCCTCCTTTTTTAAAATGTTATAATGCCTCCATGTTAAAAAGTTCTCAACCCATAGGAATCTTCGACTCAGGGGTAGGTGGACTTACGGTTTTAAAGGAGATCAAACGCCTTTTACCCCAAGAGGATTTGGTATATTTAGGCGATACTGCCCGAGTGCCCTACGGAACTCGTTCTCCCAAAACGGTAATGCGTTATTCAGAAAGAAATACGGAGTTTCTGATAAAAAAGGGCATAAAACTTCTGGTTGTAGCCTGTAATACTTCGTCGGCGGTAAGCCTTGAGCTATTAAGGTTTAAAAACACCATACCGGTAATAGGGGTAATAGAACCGGGGGCTAAAAAGGCCGTGGAGCTCACCAAAAACGGAATTATAGGGGTAATAGGAACGGAAGCCACCATTCGAAGTCAAGCCTATCAAGAAGCCATAAAAAGGTTAGCCCAAGGGAAAAGGGTCCAAGTGATGGGCCAGGCGTGTCCTTTATTCGTTCCCTTAGTGGAAGAAGGATGGATAGACGACCCCATCACCAAAGAGGTAGCACGGCGTTATCTTAACCCTTTGATCGAAAAGGGCATCGATGTGTTAGTTTTAGGTTGTACCCATTATCCACTTCTTGAAAAGGTAATAAGGGAGGTTGTGGGTTGGGGAGTGAGCTTAATAAATTCGGCAAAAGAAACCGCCGAAGAGGTAAAAAGGGTTTTGGAATCGTTAAGTTTGAGAAGGGAAAAGGGAACGGGGAGAACCACCTTTTACGTGACGGATAATCCTGAGAAGTTTCGATATTTGGGAGAACTTTTCTTAGGGGAAAGGCCTGAAGAGGTGGAAGAAATAGACTTATAGCCCCAGATCTTCCTTGAGCATTTTCAAAAAGGCTATGTTTTCTTTATGACCGGTCATGGTGGCTTTGATTTTGGCCTTTAAGGGCCGATTCAAAAGATAAAGGTCACCCAATAAATCCAGGATCTTGTGCCTCACAGGTTCATTTGAAAACCGTAACGTGGTATTCACGGGTCCTGTTTCGTCTAATAGTAGCACATTATGAAGGTGCCCTCCTCCCGCAAGTCCCATTTTGCTCAACTTCTCCACGTCTTTGAGAAATGCAAAGGTTCTAGCAGGAGCGACGTCCCTCTTGAAATCCTCGGGACTTTTTAAAACAAACTTCATGGAATCCCCGTTAAAGGGAGGGTTGGGAAGGACGAACTCGATCTCCAGTTCCTCTGAAGGTTCAACAATTAACACTCGATCACCATTACGTATCTCGTAACGTTTGGGAACTCTTAATATCTCCACCACTTCTTCCTGCTCCTCAAGTCCCACCTCTTCGATCAAACGACAAAACTCAATGGCCGAACCGTCCATTACCGGAACCTCCCGGTCCACCTTTATAAGGAGGTTGGTAATCCCATAAGCATGAAGGGTTGCTAAGAGGTGCTCTATGGTTCTTATGTAGACGCCTTCTTTGCCCAAAGAAGTGGCAAAATCGGTGGACACCACGTGATCAACCGTGGCTGGAATCACCACATCCTCAGCCAGATCATAGAAGAGAATACCGGTAAAAGGGGGCTGAGGAAGAAGGATCAAACCCGTCTTGTGACCCGAATGAAGACCCGTACCGTAAAGAACAGCGCTTTTTTTTATCGTCTTTTGATGAACCTGCGCCCCAAACGGCTTTTCCTTCGATGTGAGCCTTAAAGGTTCACCGTTTTTTGCCTCTCTTAAAACACGCCCTTTTTCTTCCCTTTTCAAGGCCATGAGGACGCTATCTATCGAGAGCGGTTTTTCTAAGAAGTCAGCTGCCCCCATTTTCATGGCTTTAACCGCCGTTGCGACCGTTGCGTGACCGGATATCATTATCACTGAGCATTCGTTGTCCAAATCCTTTATCCTTTTCAACACCTCGAGGCCATCCATGTCGGGCATCCAAATGTCTAAAAGCACCACTTCGGGTCTTTCTTTTTGAAAAAGATCAAGGGCTTCTTTTCCGTTGCGAGCTAAAAGGCATATATACCCTTCGTCCTGGAGGGCACCTGATAGAGCCTTGAGGATTGACTCTTCGTCGTCCACGATCATTATTTTTGGCTTCATGTTTTAAATTATACACAATGTTTACATTTCATAAAAGTTCTGGTAAAATTTTTTTAAGTCTCAACAGGAGAAAAGATGAAAAAGGGATTCTTAATAGGGATAATTGGCATAGTAATGCTTTATTTGGGATGTGAAAGAAAGGTGATAGTTGTACCTCCTACGACTACTCCTTCGCCACAATTTGAAAAGGCTCTTCCTTCGGAGAAGGCAAAAGCCCCTCCGGGTGAAGAAACCTTACAACCCGTAAAATATCCCGGGATAGAAGGCGAGGTATGGAGGACACCGCTTCTCAAGACCATTTATTTTGACTTCGATAAGTATGACCTTCGTCCTGACGCAAGAAAAACTTTGGAAGAAAATGCGAAAGTGCTCAGGGAAAACCCCACTTGGAAAATCCTTATAGAGGGTCATTGTGATGAAAGGGGGAGTAACGAGTATAATCTGGCTTTGGGAGAAAGAAGGGCGCGAGCAGCGATGGAGTACCTAGTTCAACTTGGTATAGATCCCTCTCGACTATCCATTGTGAGTTACGGTGAGGAAAGACCTGTTGATCCGAGACATTGCGAGGAGGCTTGGGCCCAGAATAGGCGATGCGAGTTTGTAGTGGTAGAAAGATGAAAAAGATATGGTTTTTTTTTGCGTTTTGCTTTTTAGGATGTGCTACTAAGGAAGACCTTTCTAAGCTTGAATTCCGAATTTACAATCTTGAGACCCAGATTCGACAATTAAGGGAAAATCAAGAGAACACCTCCTCACAGCTTAAAAAATTTGATGAAAAATTAAATCGGATATCCTCCTATAATGAAGGTGAACTCAATGCTTTAAAAGAAGCCCTCTCTTCTCTCAAAGCTGATCAGCAGGAAAAGGCTGAGGTCCTTCAAAAATTAGTCCTTAAGCTTGGAACAATCGAAAGGAACCTAAACGAGGTCGAAAAGAGCATAAAGGATTTAAAGGAAGCCAAAACTGCACCCCCACCATCACCTCCACCTCCTCCTCGAACCGAACAACCTCCCTTACCCACAGATCCCACGGAACTTTATCGTTTGGCCCTCGAAACCTTCCGTCAAGAAGACTTCCAAAAGGCTCAACAATTGTTTTCCCAGTTCTTATCCCAATTTCCTAACCATGAACTTGCTTCAAACGCCCAATTTTGGATAGGTGAGTGTTTTTACAAACAAGGAGATTACGAAAGGGCCATCTTGGAATATGAAAAGGTCTTGAACCGTTATCCTAAATCCCCCAAGGTACCTGCTGCACTCCTCAAGCAGGGGCTCTCCTTCCTCGCCTTAGGGGAGGAAATGACTGGACAATACCTTTTACAAAAGCTGATAAAGGAGTACCCCACTACCCCCGAAGCGGAGTTAGCACGTCAAAAACTCCCTTCCCCCAAGAAACGCTAATCCCTACTCAGAGTCTTCGGCATTCGGGTAAATTGGGATTAACTCTTCTTCTACGACCTTAATGTCCAAGTCCTGGTAAAGAGGATAGCCGGTTCCTGCGGGAATTAGCCTTCCCATTATGACGTTTTCTTTTATCCCCCTTAAATAATCCGTTCTCCCTTCAATAGCCGCTTGGGTAAGAACGCGCACTGTCTCCTGGAATGAGGCTGCGGAGATCCAACTATCGGTATAAAGGGCTGCTTTAGTAATGCCCATTACTACCGGTTCTGCCACCGCTGGCTTTTTGCCTTCCCTTATCACCCGCTCGTTTTCCTCACGAAATACGAATTTATCCACCACCTCATCGTAAACGAACCTTGTATCACCAGGATCCTTCACCCTCACGCGCTTAAGCATCTGCCTTACTATTACTTCGAAGTGCTTATCGTGAATCTTAACGCCCTGAAGGAGATAAATGACCTTTATCTCATCCACCAAAAATCGCGCCAAAGCCTTCTCACCCAAAACCCTCAGTATGTCATGAGGGTTAGGAGTACCGTCCATCAAAGGTTCACCTGCTCTCACGTATTCGCCTTCTTGGACGGTCACGTGTTTACCCTTAGGAATTAGGTATTCCTTCGGTTCTCCTACTTCAGGGGTGATTATTATCTTCCTTCGGCCTTTGGCAATTTTACCAAAACTCACGTACCCTTCGACCTCGCTTATCAAGGCCTGCTCCTTAGGCCTTCGAGCCTCAAACAGTTCGGCAACCCTGGGCAATCCACCGGTAATATCCTTGGTCTTAGCGATCTCCCGCGGAATCTTCGCCAATACATCACCTGCTTCAACCCAGTCCCCTTCCCTAACGAAGATGGTAGATCCTACCGCCAGGTAATAACGCCCGATGGTCTCAAGAACCTCTTTGCCTTCCTCATCTATGCGCTTCTGCTTTATGGAGATACGAGGCCTAAGATCCGGATCCTTACATTCGATGATCACCTTTCGAGTATGCCCGGTGACCTCATCCACAAGTTCTTGGATGGTAAGGCCTTCTATAATATCTCCGAATTTCACCCAACCGGAAAATTCAGTGATTATTGGTATGGTGTAAGGGTCCCATTCGGCAATTAGCTCGCCTTCCCTTACCTCCTGTCCATCCTCAACCAGAAGCTTAGCTCCATAAGGCAATGGGTAACGCTTCCTCTCCCTTCCTTCCTGATCCAATATGGCCACTTCACCTTTTCGGTTCATCACCACTAGCTTACCTTCCCGATTCCTGACGGTTTTGACGTTTACAAACTTTATTTTTCCCGACATGGGGGCTTCAAGTTTAGACTCCTCAACTTGCCTTGACGCCGCTCCTCCAATGTGGAAGGTTCGCATGGTAAGCTGGGTACCGGGCTCACCTATCGATTGAGCCGCTATTATGCCCACAGCTTCACCTATATCCACAAGTCTTCCCCTTGCCAGATCCCTACCGTAACACAAAGCACATACCCCATCGCGGGATTCACAGGTGAGAACCGATCTTATCTTGACTTCCGTAATCCCACAGTCCGCAATCCTTTGGGCCTTCTCTTCATCTATCTCTTCGTTGGCTTTAACGATCACCTCTCCAGTATAAGGATCGATAATATCCTCCAAGGCCACCCGCCCCAGGATCCTTTCGGTTAAAGGCTCAAGGATCTCACCACCCTCAACAAGGGCACTCACCGTTATGCCATCAAGGGTCCCACAATCATGTTCGGTAACCCTCACATCTTGAGCCACATCTACCAAACGCCTCGTGAGATACCCTGCATTTGCGGTTTTTAGCGCTGTATCTGCCAATCCTTTCCTCGCTCCATGAGTTGAGATGAAGTATTGCAGAACGGACATCCCCTCTCTCAAGTTCGAGGTAATGGGCGTCTCTATGATCTCTCCTGAAGGCTTAGCCATAAGCCCCCTCATCCCAGCCAATTGCCTTATCTGCTGAGGACTTCCTCTGGCTCCCGAATCCGCCATGATGAAAACGGGGTTAAAGCTCGGTACAAGCTCCTCCCTACCATCTGGGGTCTTCACCCTCTCATAGGCCAGTTCCTTCATCATCTCACTGGCTATCTCTTCAGTTACCTGAGCCCATATGTCGATTGTGCGGTTATATCTCTCTCCATCAGTGATAATGCCCTCCAGATATTGATGTCTCACTTCCTCGGCTTCCCTCATGCCCTTTTCCACTAACTCGGCCTTCCTTCGAGGAACGAGTACATCTTTTATGGCCATGGATATACCACTTAAGGTAGCAAAGGCGAATCCCATGTCCTTCAGCCTGTCCGCCAGTATGACCGTTTTCTTTTCTCCGGCAACCCTATAGGTATAATCGATAAGGTTGGTTATGGCCTTTTTGTCCATTACGCGGTTTACTAAATCAAACGAGACCTCCTCCGGGAGGATCTCTTTTAAAAGAACACGCCCTACGGTTGTATCCACCACTTTTCCATCCAGCTTAACCTTAATCCTGGCATGAAGCTCCACCTTCCCAAGAAGGTAGGCCATCTTAACCTCTTCCAAGCTGGAAAAGGCCTTTCCTTCACCTTTGGCATAGGGCCTCTCTCGAGTCATATAATAAAGCCCAAGGACTATGTCTTGAGTGGGAAGGATGATGGGTTTTCCGTGGGCGGGAGAAAGGATGTTATTGGTGGACATCATCAGCACTCGAGCCTCGGTCTGAGCTTCGATGGAAAGCGGCACGTGAACCGCCATCTGGTCCCCATCAAAATCGGCGTTATAAGCCACACATACCAAGGGATGCAATTGAATGGCCTTGTGCTCGGTAAGAAGGGGTTCGAAGGCCTGAATGCCCAACCGATGAAGCGTGGGCGCTCGGTTAAGAAGAACGGGGTGCTCCCTTATCACCTCTTCCAAAATGTCCCACACCTCAGGCCTTTCCTTCTCCACCATCTTCTTGGCACTCTTTATAGTGGTGGCATAACCCTTTTCTTCAAGTTTGTTATAAATGAAGGGCTTAAACAGCTCCATAGCCATCTTCTTTGGAAGACCACATTGATGAAGCCTCAACTCCGGCCCCACCACAATCACCGACCTTCCCGAATAATCCACCCTCTTTCCCAATAGGTTCTGCCTGAACCGCCCTTGCTTACCCCGGAGCATGTCGCCCAAAGATCTAAGGGGTTTACCATGAGCGCCAAGGATAGCCCTACGCCCCCTTCTTCCATTATCGAAAAGGGCATCCACCGCTTCCTGAAGCATCCTTTTTTCGTTCCTTATGATGATCTCGGGAGCATTGAGTTCGATTAAACGCTTCAGACGATTGTTCCGATTTATAACCCTTCGGTAAAGGTCATTGAGGTCAGAAGTGGCAAATCTTCCCCCGTCAAGAGGCACCAAGGGTCTCAAATCTGGAGGGATCACCGGTATAACCTCAAGGATCATCCATTCAGGTCGGTTTCCCGAATCGCGAAAGGCCTCAATTATCTTAAGCCTTTTAGCAATCTTGAGCTTACGAGCCTCAGACTGGGTCTCCTTCATTTCGAAGCGGAGTTTTTCGGAGAGCTCCTCAAGGTCAATTCTTTTCAAAAGTTCACGTAAAGCCTCAGCCCCAGTACCAGCTACAAGGGAATCCCTTCCGTATTTAGCGATGTATTCCTGATACTCCTCCTCGCTTATTAACTCCCTTTCCTTATAAGGGCTATCTTTAGGATCTATAACCACAAAGGTCTCAAAATAGAGGACCTTCTCAAGTTCTTTTAGAGTCATATCCAAGACCATCCCTATTTTGCTAGGGACACTTCTCAAAAACCAGGGATGAGCCACTGGTGCCGCCAGTTCTATATGTCCCATCCTTTCCCTTCGGACCTTCGAAGGGATGACCTCGACTCCACATTTCTCACACACAATACCCCTGTGCTTCATTCGCTTGTATTTCCCACATAAACACTCGTAGTCCTTTATTGGACCAAAGATCCTCGCACAGAAAAGCCCGTCCCGTTCGGGCTTAAAGGTCCTGTAATTTATGGTCTCGGGTTTCTTCACCTCTCCATAGGACCAACTTCGAATCTGTTCTGGAGAAGCCAGCGATATTCTAATCGCTTCTATATCATCAGGGTTTTTGGGCTTTTCAAAAAAGGATAGGATGATATCGTCCACTTTTAACCTCCTTTACTTCTTTATTTCTTTTTCCTTTTCAATTACCTCCACATTTAAACAAAGCCCTTGAAGCTCTTTTATTATCACGTTAAATGACTCAGGAATCCCTGGATCAAGTATATCCGTTTTCCCCTTTACAATAGCTTCATAGGTCCTCGTCCTTCCTCCTACATCGTCGGATTTAACGGTGAGAAATTCCTGTAAGCTATATGCAGCCCCATATGCCTCAAGGGCCCACACCTCCATCTCACCAAGCCTTTGTCCTCCGAATTGGGCTTTTCCGCCAAGCGGTTGTTGGGTGATAAGGGAATAAGGACCAATAGAGCGGGCGTGGATCTTATCGTCCACCAAGTGATGGAGCTTTAGCATGTACATGTAACCCACCGTCACTTTCTGATCAAAGGGTTCGCCAGTCCTGCCATCATAAAGCACCACCTGTCCTTCCGGGGGTAAACCGGCTTTAATAAGGGCAAATCGGATCTCATCTTCGGTTGCCCCGTCAAACACCGGAACCGTCATAAAAATGCCATCCTTTAGGCGTTGGGCAAAACCCACCAGTTGTTCTTGGGTAGCCTTCCTTAAAGCCTCCTTCACCTCGGGCTCGGAGAAGATCTCAAGGAGGAAATTCCTTAACTCTTCAACCTCCTCATCCCTTAGAGCCGCCTCTCCTCCTTTGAGAAACTCCTTTACCCTCTCACCAAGCCCCTTAGCCGCCCATCCAAGGTGGGTCTCAAGAATCTGCCCCAAGTTCATCCGCGATGGAACCCCTAAGGGATTGAGCACCATCTCTACCGGAGTCCCATCCTCAAGAAATGGCATATCCTCTTCGGGAAGAATACGGGAAACTATTCCCTTATTTCCGTGACGCCCGGTGAGTTTATCACCTACTGAAAGTTTACGCTTCATAGCCACATACACCTTAACCACCTTAAGCACACCAGGGGGAAGCTCATCTCCCGCCTCTATCTTCTTAATCCTTTCTTTTGCCCTGCGTTCTATCTCTTGAATATCAGCGAACCCTTTCTCGATTAATCTATTGACTTCCTCCGCAACCCGAGGATCCACTGGCATGTCTTTCCATTTCCTCCAATGGATCTCTTTAAGTAATTCTTTGGTGACAACTGTGCCCGCAGGTAACTTCTCCCAAGTTTTGTTGAGGCGCTGCCCTTCGAGAAGCTCAAGGGCTCTGTTTTTGATAAAATCTTCAATGATCTTCTGTTCGGTCTCCATATCTTTCAAAACCTGAGTCTTCTCGGCTTCTTCTATCTCTTTGGCTCTTTTGTCCTTCTCAAGCCCTCTTCGGGTCAAAACCTTTGTATCGATGACCACCCCTTCTATCCCATGAGGAACCCTAAGGGAAGTATCCTTCACATCTGCCGCCTTCTCACCAAATATGGCCCTCAAAAGCCTTTCTTCGGGGGTGAGCTGGGTCTCACCTTTTGGGGTCACTTTCCCCACCAAAATATCCCCTGGTTTTACTTCCGCCCCTATTCTTATAATACCGCTCTCATCAAGGTTTCTAAGCTGTTCTTCGCTCACATTGGGTATATCCCTCGTTATCTCCTCTCTTCCAAGCTTCGTCTCCCTTGCCACACACTCAAATTCCTCGATATGGACCGAAGTAAAAGTATCCTCTTTCAATAGCTTTTCGCTCACCAAAATGGAATCTTCAAAGTTATAACCACCCCAGGGCATAAAAGCCACAAGCACATTCTTACCCAAAGCCAGTTCCCCAAGGTCCGTACTCGGACCATCAGCGATAACCTGTCCTTTTTGAACCCTCTCCCCTTTCCTGACGATAGGCCTTTGATTGATGCAAGTCCCTTGGTTTGATCTCTGAAATTTCACCAAGTTATAAATATCGACCCCCACCACTTGACCGTCTTCCTCGGCCCTGATCACGATCCTCTGAGAATCAACGCTCTCTACCACACCTGATCTTTTCGCCACCACCGCTGCCCCTGAATCTCGAGCCACGATCTTCTCCATACCGGTACCGATAAGAGGAGCTTGGGGTTTCAACAAAGGCACCGCTTGCCTTTGCATGTTCGATCCCATCAGCGCTCGGTTAGCATCGTCATGTTCCAAAAATGAGATCAGTGAGGCCGAAACGCTTACAACCTGCTTAGGCGATACATCCACATAATCCAACTCCTCGGGCTTCACCATAACGTATTCGCCACCTCTTCGAGCTTGAATTAAATCCGCCGTGATCCTTCCGGTCTCATCAACGGGGATTTTCGAATGGGTTATGGTGTACTTCTCCTCATCTAAGGCATAAAGGTAATGGATCTCATCGGTAACCCTTCCATTTACTACCTTCCGGTAAGGTGTTTCAATAAAACCAAACTCATTGATCCTCGCATAGGTGGTCAAGGAGACTATTAAACCTATATTGGGACCCTCAGGGGTTTCGATGGGACAGATCCTACCATAATGAGAAGGATGAACGTCTCTTGCCTCAAACCCAGCCCTTTCTCGAGAAAGTCCACCTGGCCCTAAAGCGCTCAGCCGCCTTTTGTGGGTCGTTTCAGAAAGTGGGTTCGTCTGATCCATAAACTGCGACAATTGTCCAGCCCCAAAGAACTCCTTAAGGGTCGCCGTAAGCGGCTTGGAATTCACCAAATCCTGGGGCATCAAGAACTCCACATCCTGAATGCTCATCTTCTCCCTTATAGCTTGGGCCACTCGATTAAGGCCTATATAAAATTGGTTCTCCACAAGCTCCCCCACTGTTCTCACCCGGCGATTCCCAAGATGATCTATATCATCAACACTTCCCTTACCTTCTGCCAGAGAAACCAGATACTTCACCACCTCCAACAGATCCTGAGGCCTCAAAACAGTGACCTCATAAGGGACATTCAAACCCAACTTGTGGTTTAACTTCATGCGCCCAACGGGCGAAAGGTCGTATCTCTCGGGGTTGAAAAATAGATTATAGAAAAAGGCTCTGGCTGTCTCCAAAATCGGCGGTTCTCCTGGTCTCATCCTTCGATAAATCTCTATTAAGGCCTTATCCTCCTCGAGTTTTCTTATCTCCTTTAAAGGGTCTTCCTTTTGCCAAGCCTCTTCCCTTTCAACTAAAGTGAGTCTCACTGGGTCGATCAATAGGGTCTCTCTTATGCCAAACGAAATCTTATCTTCTTCCTTTTTGATAATCTCGAACTCTTTTATGTCCCTTTCCTTTATGGTGTTTAACCTCTCGGGGGTGAGTTCTTCGTTGACTTCGACCAGGATCTTTTTGCTTTCAGGATCCACTATGTCACAAGCCGCTACGCTTCCGAAAAGCGCCTCTTCATCGACAGGGATTTCTTGGATACCTGCTTCTTCTATTTTCTTGAACAAGACCTCGTTGATCCTTCTTCCCTTTTTAACAATAACTTCCCCGGTGTGAGGATTTATAATGTCGCAGGGGGCCTTCTCTCCGAGAAGCGCTTCTTTCGTGACCTTTTTCCAAAAGGTCCCTTCACGAATAATCACCTTTTCGACGCCATAAAATTCCCTCAGCAGGTCCTCAGTACTGTAACCAGCTGCTTTAAGGAGGACCGTGGCCGGGATCTTTCTACGTCTGTCAATCCTCACGTAAATCAAATCCTTTTGATCGAATTCGAAGTCAAGCCAGGAACCTCGATAGGGAATTATCCTGGCAGTATAAATGGGTCTACCCGCATAAGCACTTGGCATCTCCTGATCGTAAAACACACCGGGAGAGCGATGTAGCTGATTCACCACTACTCTTTTCGTGCCATTTATGACAAAACAACCGTTAAAAGTCATCAGGGGGATCTCACCAAAATAAACTTCGTGCTCCTTTATGACCTTCGTCTGTCCAGTCTTAATACCTTCTTGCACATCGTAAATCACCAGTTGAACCGTAACCCTCAAAGGTGCTGCATAAGTCAGCCCTTTGACTATGCACTCCTCCACATCGTATTTGGGCTCATCGATCCTATATTTGACAAACCGCAATTCAGCCGTCTCGTAGAAATCCTTAACGGGA
The DNA here is from genome assembly GCA_964543765.1 of uncultured Thermodesulfobacteriota bacterium. GTDB lineage: Bacteria > Desulfobacterota > B13-G15 > B13-G15 > B13-G15 > B73-G16. The sequence goes on along the minus strand of CAZIZI010000010.1, from coordinate 3,477 downwards.
AATATCTGCTTGAAGACCTTTTGGATACCGATATCCTTTCGTTCATCCGGCGGTATTTCTTTTTGCAATAACTTCTGGTAAGATGAAAGTTGAACTTCTAAAAGGTGCGGTATCTCAAGCGTCTCTAAAACCTTTCCGTACCTTTTCCGTACCCTTTTTTCCTCTAAAAGACTCATCCCTTCTCCTCCTTCCAATATAGACAAAAGGGAACCCCCTCTGAAGAGCCCCCTTTCTCTTCTTATTTTATTTCCTTTTCCCCATGCAATTAAAAGGGGTTGACCCCCCTATTTTACTTCAACAGTGGCCCCAGCTGCTTCGAGTTTTTCCTTTATCTTCATAGCTTCTTCTTTAGACACCTTCTCCTTAATGGGCTTGGGGACGCTCTCAACAAGTTCCTTGGCCTCTTTCAAACCAAGCTCTGTAAGCTCCCTTACGACCTTAATGACTTGAATCTTCTTATCCGCCTGGAACCCGGTGAGTATCACGTCAAATTCCGTCTTTTCTTCTACCTCGGGAGCTGCCATCGCCGCCTGAGCCCCTGCCATAGCGGGAACAGCAGCCATGGGGGCCATTGCTTGGACCCCAAACTTCTCTTCCAAGGCTTTAATGAGTTCAACCAGCTCAAGTACCGTCATCTGCTCTATGTACTTTATCACGTCCTCCTTAGTTAGTCTGAGTTCGGTCATCTCTCCTTCCTCCTTTCTTATTTCTGTTTCTTTTCCTTTATAGCCTCAAATACCCCTAAGAGTTGGACCATAGGGGCAGAGAGCACCATCGTCAACCTTGCCAAGGGAGCTTTCATCATCCCCATAAGTTGCGCTATGAGAATTGGTTTGGGTGGAAGATTGGCAAGGGCCTTTATCTCCTCAATTCCCAGGATTCTCCCCTCAATGAGGCCAACCTTTATGTCTAACTCCGGTTCTTCTTTTATAAAATCCACAAGCACCCGAGCCGGAACCATCGGATCATCATAAGCCAAAACCACTCCATTTGGCCCAACAAAATAAGGAGCCAACGCTTCAACGGGCGTTTTTTCGGAAGCCATTCGCAACAGCGTGTTCTTAACCACCCGATACTCTACGCCCTGCTCCTTAAGCTGCTTCCTCAAACGGGTCAAGGTCTCAACCGGAAGCCCTGTGAAATCCGTCAGAAATACTGCCTTAACCTTCGTAAACTTCTTATGTAATTCTTCCACAAGCTTTTTTTTCTCTTCCCTATTAAGCACCTTACCCCTCCTTACATGCCGAGAGCTTCTCTTAAGGATTCGGGACTGACCTTAACACCTGGGCTCATGGTAGTAGAGAGCGTAAGGGTTTTAATGTAAGTGCCCTTACTTGTAGGCGGTTTCGCCCTCATGATGCTATCAAGAACGGTGACCACGTTTTCGTAAATTTTATCGGAACCAAAGGAGAGCTTACCAACCGGTACATGTACATTACCATATTTATCAACCTTATACTCGATCCTGCCCGCCTTGAGTTCTTTGACCACCTTCCCAACGTCGAAGGTGACCGTTCCCGTCTTTGCCGAAGGCATAAGCCCTCGTGGTCCAAGGATTTTACCGAGCCTTGAGACCACCTTCATCATATCGGGGGTGGCTACAACCTTATCAAAATCGAGCCATCCCTCCTTCTCGATCTTTTCAGCCAGTTCTTCCCCTCCCACATAATCCGCTCCTGCCTCCCTGGCCTCCTTCTCCTTTTCACCCTTGGCAAAGACCAAAACCTTCACCTCTTTGCCCGTCCCATGGGGGAGTACCACGCTACCCCTAACCATCTCCTCGGGTTTCCTCGGATCCACTCCGAGCCTTACCGCCAATTCAACGGTCTCATCGAACTTAGCGTAAGAGAGCTCCTTCAAAAGCTCAACAGCCTCCCTCAGGGGATAACGCCTTGTGCGATCCACCTTCTTCTTAACCTCCAGATATTTCTTCCCTCTTCTGGACATCCTCTCCTCCTAATCCACGATCTCAATGCCCATATTTCTGGCTGTACCTTCCACAATCCTCATGGCTTTTTGAAGGTCATCGGTGTTAAGATCAGGAAACTTTATTCGAGCTATCTCTTCGAGCTGTTTCCGGGTGACCTTTCCCACTTTAATCCTATTAGGTTCCGAAGACCCCTTAGCTATCTTTGCCGCTTGTTTCAAAAGAAACGAAGTCGGGGGAGTCTTCAACACGAAGTCAAAGGTTCTGTCCTTATAAATGGTCACCACCGCTGGAACTATGGTCCCTTCCATGCCTTTGGTGCGTTCGTTGAACGCCTTACAGAACTCCATGATATTGACCCCATGTTGCCCAAGGGCAGGTCCTACCGGTGGAGCCGGAGTCGCCTGTCCTGCTGGAAGCATTAATTTTACCGTAGCCTTTACTTCTTTCTTCTTGGCCATCATCAACCCCCTTAAGCGGGCTCTACCTGCATTACATCTAATTCAATAGGAGTGGCTCTGCCGAATATGCTTATAAGGATTTTTACCTTCCTCTTGTCCGGATGCACCTCCTGAACCGTACCAACGAAGTTAGCAAAAGGCCCCTCTATAACCCTTACGGTATCACCCTCTTTTAAACTTACCCTGGGCTTAGGCTGATAAGCCCCTTCCTTAAGCTGAGCTATGAGCTCTTCAGCCTCCTCATCAGGAAGCGGAACGGGACGAGTTCTACTTCCCGCAAACCCTGTAACCCGCGGGGTACTTCTAACCACATGCCAAGTCTCATCATTCAGTTCCATCTTCACCAAGATGTAACCGGGGAATATCTTCTTGGTGGTGGTACGCTTTTTACCCTTTACCACCTCCATGACCGTTTCGGTCGGAACGATGATCTCCGAAAAATACTTGCCTCGGGCGTCCTTTTCACCTTGGCGGACCTTCTCCTCTTCGAACTTACGAATCCGTTCCTCTAAGGCTGCCTTCACCCTCTCTTCATAACCCGCAAGCGTATGTACTATGTACCACTTCTGCGCCATGTTAACCCAACACCGCCTTCATAAAGGCTGCTATGATCAAATCTATTATCCCTAAATAAATGGCCATAATGATAACCAAAATCAAAACCACAAGGGTAGCCCCTAAAACCTGTTTCCTCGGAGCCCAACTCACCCGCTTGGCCTCCGCCTTAACCTCCTTTAAAAACTCCCCTAATTGCCTTATCTTATCCCTCATCTAATACTCCAAAATATCAAAAATGGCAGGCCAGGAGGGATTTGAACCCCCAACCTCCGGATTTGGAGTCCGGCGCTCTTGCCGTTAGAGCTACTGGCCTACCTTACTTCCCTATGAACGGTATGGCGCCTACAACTTGGGCAAAATTTCCTCAATTCGAGCCTATCCGGTGTATTCTTCTTGTTCTTCGTCGTCGTGTAATTCCTCCTCTTACACTCGGTACAAGCAAGTGTAATTATAACCCTCATCTCTCACACCCTCAATCCATCACTTCTGTTACAACCCCAGCTCCTACGGTCTTTCCGCCCTCTCGAATAG
>CAZIZI010000009.1:0-56112 GCA_964543765.1 uncultured Thermodesulfobacteriota bacterium | reverse complement strand
ATGTTAAACCGAGTAAGCAATCTGGCAAGGGGAGATATTTTTGGAACAGCCTCTATGCTTGACACTCAGGGGAATTTGTGAGATCTTTAACAAATACTAAGGAACAAACCTCAAAGGAGGGAAAAATGGGCAAGTGGGATAGGGTTTATGAAGATTATCGCCAACGTCGAGAAAGGGTTTTGGCCATGGGCGGTCCTGAAGAGATAAAGAAGCAGAAGGAAAGGGGTAAGTTGACCGCCCGTGAGAGGATTGACCTTTTGCTTGATCCAGGGACCTTTGTAGAAGTGGGTATGTTTGTGAGACATCGAACCACTGAGTTTGGGATGGACAAGAGGTTTGTACCTGCAGAGGGAGTAGTCACTGGATATGGGAAGGTCAATGGAAGGTGGGTGGTAGTGGCTTCTGAGGATTATACGGCTATGGCCGGTACCTTTGGCGAATATCATGGAAAAAAGTTCGTTTGGGCCATTGAGTTTGCTAAGGAGAAGGGGTGGCCCTTCATAGGGATAAATGACTCAGGGGGAGCGAGGCTTCAAGAGGGGATGGATACGCTTGAGGCTTATGGATGGCTTTTTAGGGCTCAGATATTGGCCTCCGGGATAGTGCCCCAGATATCCCTTTTGCTGGGACCTTGTCTTGGGGGGCAGGCCTATCACCCCATTATGACGGATTTCCTCATTCAAAGTAAAAAAACGGGTTTTATGGGAATAGCAGGGCCTGCTTTTGTTAAAACCCAAACTGGGGAGGATATCACGCTTGAGAGGCTTGCCGGTTGGGAGGCCCATGCCGTTAAAGCGGGACAGACGCATCTTGTAGGAGAGGATGATGTTGAGTGCATTGAACTTTGTAAGAGGTTGTTAAGCTATCTGCCTTCTAACAACCGGGAGAAGCCCCCGAGGGTTGAAACTGGAGATGATCCTAACCGTCAGATCCCAGAACTTGATGAGATTCTGCCTGATCCCATGTTGAGGACCCCCTATGACATGCATCAAATCATAGAAAAAGTAGTTGACCAGGGGAGCTTCCTCGAGATAATGCCCTATTTTGCAAGGAACCTTATCGTGGGCTTTGCGAGGTTCAACGGTTATTCGGTAGGAATAGTGGCCAATAACCCCATGTGGTTGTCAGGGGGACTTGATGTGGACGCTTCAGATAAGCTTGCTAGGTTTGTCAGGTTCTGTGATCTTTTCAACATCCCGGTTGTCACCTTCCAGGATTGCCCCGGTTTTTGGATCGGGTCCCATCAGGAATGGAAGGGGATTTTGAGGCATGGAGCTAAATGCCTTTACGCCTGGGCTGATGCTACTGTTCCGCTTATAAGCATAATCATCGGAAAATCCTATGCGGGCGCTCATTATGCTATGCTCGATAAATCCATAGGTGCTGATTTGGTTTTCGCTTGGCCTACGGCGAAAATTAACATAGTAGGAGCCGAAACAGCAGCAAGCGTTATCTTCGCCAAGGAGATCCAATCGGCTCCTGATCCGAAGGAAAAAGCCCGCCAGTTAATCGAGGAATACCGAATTAAGTTTGAACATCCTTATCAAGCAGCCGAAAGGGGATATGTGGACGACGTGATCATGCCGAGGGATACACGGCGTTATATCTGCATCGCCTTGGAGGTCCTCCAGAATAAGCAAGTAGCTCGCCCATGGCGTAAGTACTCCAATATCAACCTTTAATAGAAGATTTAAGAAAACGATCCTTAAACAAGAGGGGCGTCGTCCCCTCTTGTTTAAGTTTTTCGAGTAGGATTAAAATGAAGTTCTACATGCTAAGAGGAGGTTAAGATGTGGGAGGAGGCTCTTAAGATATTTGGCATAGGTTTTCCAGGGGTGATATTTACCTTAGGGATAATGGCCGTAATCGTTTATCTGGTGGGTTTGGTAATCAATGCTTTGCAAAAGAAGAAAAGTTAAGGAGAAGGAAAATGGAAGGGTCCCTTGGAAAAGTACTTTTTCAAACGGGGATATGGCATCTTGAGGTGAAGCATTTAATCATGTGGGGGATTGCTTTTGCTTACATTTTTTTAGCCATTAAAAAACAATACGAACCTCTTTTGCTTTTGCCGATCGGTTTTGGAATTTTGGCGGTTAATTTACCTTTAGCCCCCTTAATGACCCAGGAACCAAAAGGCCTTCTTTACATCTTTTACCATTATGGTCTCGAATGGGAAGTCATACCCTGTTTGATCTTTTTGGGCCTTGGGGCGATGACCGATTTCGGACCAGTTATTGCCAATCCTAAGACGTTACTACTTGGAGCCGCTGCCCAATTGGGAGTTTATGTGGCCTTTTTTATAGCGATCCTTTTGGGCTTCACCATCCCTGAGGCTTGTTCAATAGGGATAATCGGAGGGGCGGATGGACCTACTACAATTTATACGACCGTTCATCTGGCTCCTCATCTTTTAGGAGCTACGGCAATTGCCGCTTATTCCTACATGTCGCTTGTCCCCATCATTCAGCCTCCCGTTATGAAGCTTTTGACTACAAAGAAGGAAAGGCAAATAGTTATGAGGCAATTAAGGCCTGTATCAAAGACCGAAAGAATACTTTTCCCCATAGTAATGATGCTAATTTCGTGTCTTTTGCTTCCGGCTTCAGCCCCCTTAATGGTCATGTTCATGTTGGGTAATTTGTTTCGGGAGTCAGGAGTCGTACAGAGGCTTTCTGATGCTGCTCAGAACGAGTTGATGAACATAGTGACCATATTCTTGGGCATTTCGGTTGGAGCCACAATGTCTGCTGACAGCTTCTTAAGACCTCAAACCCTCATGATTTACGGGCTTGGCCTGGTGGCATTTATCTTCAGTACGGCTGGAGGAGTTCTCTTTGCCAAATTGATGAATTTGTTTTTGAAGGAGAAGATAAACCCCTTAATCGGAAGCGCCGGCGTTTCGGCAGTCCCGATGGCGGCAAGGGTGAGCCAGAAGCTCGCTCTGGAGGAGAACCCCAGAAATTACCTCATAATGCACGCTATGGGCCCCAATGTGGCAGGGGTCATAGGCACTTTAATGGCCGCGGGGTTCTTTATAGCTATGGTTGGTAAATGACTTTAAAGGAAAGGGTTAAAGAGGTAATAAACGAGATACAGGAGACGGCCTTAAAAAGCGGAAGAAATCCGGAGGAGGTAAGGCTTCTCGCGGCCACAAAAAGTGTTTCGCCTGAAAGGATCCTTGAAGCCATAGAGGCGGGGATAAGGATCATAGGTGAAAATTATGTTCAGGAAGCTCAGAAAAAGTATGAACTTATAGGCCCTCGCGTGAGTTGGCACATGATAGGAAGGCTTCAGACTAATAAGGCCAAATATGCGGTTAGGCTTTTTGAGGTGATCCATTCTCTAGACAGTTTGAGGCTTGCTCAGGAACTTCAAAAGGCAGCGGAAAAACAAGGCAAAAAAGTAAAGGTGATGATTCAGGTTAACCTCTCGGGGGAAATCTCCAAGGGAGGGATTCCTCCTGATAAAGCAAAAGAGCTTTCGGAGAGGGTTTTGGAGTTTCCCAATTTGGAACTCATAGGATTAATGACCATTCCACCTTACTCAGAAAACCCAGAGGACTCGAGGCCCTTTTTTCGAAAGTTAAGAGAACTCAAAGAAGAGTTGAACAGGGAAGGTTTCCCACTTACAGAGCTTTCTATGGGGATGTCCAACGATTTTAAAGTGGCCATAGAGGAGGGGGCAACTCTGGTAAGGATTGGAACCCTTATCTTTGGACCGAGGTCAAGGTGATGGAAAAGGCCTGGGGGGGAAGGTTTAAGGAAAGAACCGAGAGGATCGTCGAGGAATTCACAAGCTCCTTGTCCTTTGACATTGAGCTTTTTGAGGAAGAGATCCAGGCAAGTAAGGCTTACGCCCAAGCCCTCTTCAGAGCGGGCGTTCTCAAAGAGGAAGAGGCAAGGGAGATTTTACGAGGACTTGATGAGATACTTTTGGATTGGAAAGAAGGAAGAATAAGGCTGGACCCAAGTCTGGAAGACGTGCACATGCTTGTTGAAAGCCTTCTGAGGAAAAAGATAGGAGAGGAAGTGGGGGGGAAACTTCACACCGGAAGAAGTCGAAACGAGCAAGTGGTAACGGATTTAAGACTTTATTTAAAAAAAAGGATCTCTCAGGAGCTTGACCTTCTTAAAGACCTCATGAAAGCCCTTGTCCTAAAAGCCGAGGAATGGCTTGGGGTGTTAATCCCTGGTTATACTCATTTGAGGAAGGGGCAGCCCGTACTCATCTCCCATTGGCTTATGGCTTATTATGAGATGTTAAAGCGCGACAAAGAGAGGCTTGAGGGGTGTCTTGAGAGGGTTGATGTACTTCCTTTGGGCAGTTCAGCCTTAGCCGGAACGCCTTATCCTTTGGATCGAGAATTTCTGATGAGTGAACTTGGGTTTTCCAAAATGAGCGAGAACTCCATTGATGCGGTTTCGGATCGGGATTTCGTTTTGGAATACCTTGGGTGGGCGGTGATTTTAATGGTCCATTTAAGCCGTATGGCTGAGGATTTGATCTTGTGGTCAACCGAAGAGTTTGACTTCGTAGAGCTTCCCGAATCCTTTTGTACGGGTTCAAGCCTCATGCCTCAGAAAAAGAACCCTGATGTCTTGGAGCTTATAAGGGGAAAGGTAGGAAGGGTATTGGGGGATTTCTGCGCTTTGAGTACCACCTTAAAGGGTCTGTCCCTCACTTACAACCGAGACCTTCAGGAGGATAAGGAGGTGCTTTTTGATGCCTTAAAGACCGTGGAGGGTTCTCTGCGAGTCTTTGCCTCTTTAATAGAGGGCCTGAGACTCAAAGAGCTAAATTTAAAAAAGGCCCTTGAAAGGGGATTTCTTTTGGCTACTGAACTGGCCGATTATCTCGTCCAAAAAGGCCTTCCTTTCCGGGAAGCTCACCGTTTGTGTGGGCGTATAGTGCTTTATTGTGAAGAAAGGGGAAAGGAACTTTCGGAGCTTAAGCTTGAAGAGCTGAGGGAATTTTGCCCTTTAATTGAGGAGGACGTCTTTCAGTTTCTCGATCCCCTTCATGCCCTAAACAGAAGGAACCTTAAAGGCGGAACATCACCTGAAAGGGTAAAAAAAGCCATAGAGAAGGCCAAGAGGGAGCTTGGAATTTGCGAAACCTTATTCTCTTTTTGATTCTCCTTTTGGGTTGTGGGGTAAAAAAGGCTCCACTTCCACCGGATGTGCTTCTGCCCGATCCACCGAAAGAAGCCGAGCTTAAGGTAAGGGAAGGAACGCCGTTTCTTGAGTGGAGAGCTCCAAAGGTCAAAAAAGGTCTTTTTGGCTTCAAGGTTCTTTGGAGAAGGGGATGCCCTGGATGTCCTGGGGATTTTTCGGAACTTGGTTTTTTAAGGCATGAAGAAGGTAAGGAGGTTTACCAGTTCGTTCTTTCGGACCTGAAAGAGGGAGAAATCTATATCTTTCAGATCAAAGGGGTTAACCGATGGGGTTATGAGGGAAAAGGAAGCGATGAATTAAGCCTTTTATGGAATACTCCTCCATCGCCTCCTTCTCATCTCAAAGGAAGAGGAGGGGATAGAAAGACGGTCCTTGAATGGGAGAAAGTAAGTGAAGCCTCGGGGTATGCTATTTACCGACGGATTCCTCCTTCCCCTTTTCCCTTGGATCCTTCTTTTCACGTTAGGAAGGAAGTTTTTATTGACGAGAACTTGGAAAACGGAAAAACCTATTGCTATGTAATAAGAAGCTTTAAGGAAAGTGGGAAGGTTTTCATAGAAGGAAAGAACTCCCGGGAAATTTGCCTTGTTCCTCAAGACGATTCCCCTCCTCCTGCTCCTTTGGGTTTTGTGGTTTTAAGGGAAAAAGAGCGCGTCCTTTTAAGGTGGTTTCCGGTGGTAAGCGAGCCCATTAAAGGGTATCATGTTTATCGGGGAAGGTGTGGGGAAAATTTAGAAAGGATCACTAAAGAAGTGATCAAGGAAATGTTTTTTTATGACAAACCCGAAAGGGGCTGTTGGGTTTATGGGGTTTCGGCAGTTGACCTTTCGGGGAATGAAAGCGAAAAGGCCTTGGGAAGTACCACATTCTGAAAGGAGGGAAAAAATGGCCGAGATAAAGAGCACCTGGGAAATCGTCATGGAAAAGCTCAAACAGAGCGAGATAACGCAGGAAGAGCGGGAACGCTTCCGTAAAGAAGAGGCCAGGGAAAAAGCCAAGAGGTTATTTTTCCCCTATTTCGAAGGGGACCAAAGGGATTGGGATAATTTCAAAGAAGAAGTTAAAAAGCTTGATGAAGTAGGAAGGGAGGAACTGTTAAATCTTATCGCGGAAAACCTTTCCCTTGAAGGTCTTTCGGATCGTTATCGAACGGGACTGGAAGTACTGTTCGGGAGGGAAGGAGTCGAAAGGATCGAAGAGCTTCTTGAGAGGTACCGCAAAAAACAAGAGGTGGAGACGGAGGCCCTCAAAGAGGAATTGCTCCAAGGATTTGAAAAGAAGGGAATCAGAGGCTCCGCCATAACCCCTAACCCAAGGATTCATCCCCAATGGAATAGGGTGATGGAGGAAATCGGGACTTCTTTTAAAAAGGAGCTTAAGGAACTTCTGGGAAAACTCCCATTGGTTTAAATCCCCGATAGAACTCCTTCGAAGATCTCAAGAAACAAAGCGCAATCACTCTGGCTCACTATCAAGGGAGGCAGAAGTCTTAAGACCCGATGGTTGGGAGCGTTCAAAATCAGCCCCTTTCCTAAACACTCATAAACGACCTTTTCCGCCCAAGGCCCTTCAAGTTCAATTCCGATCATAAGCCCCTTTCCCCTTATCTCCTTTATCTTGGAGTTTCTTTGGGCTATTTCCTTTAGATGTTCAAATAGGTAATCGCTCTGCCTTTTACAGTTTTCAAGTACACCCCCTTCGAGCAACTCTTGAAAGACCACACAACCGGCTCTGCAGCTTAACGGATTCCCTCCGAAGGTAGAGGCATGATCCCCAGGGGAAAAGGCCGAGGCTATCTCCTCTTTGGCTACCATAGCCCCTAACGGCAACCCTCCTCCTAAGGCCTTGGCCAGGGTCATAATATCGGGTTCAAAGCCCCAATTTTGATAACCGAACAATTTCCCCGTCCGCCCCATTCCGGTTTGAACCTCATCCAGGATCAAAAGAATCCCCTTTTTGTCACAGATCCTTCTCACTTCCTTTAGGTATCCATCGGAAGGTACTATCACCCCTCCTTCCCCCTGTATCACCTCAAGCATCACTGCACAGGTCTCATCATCTATGGCTTTTAAAAGGGCCTCAGGATCATCGTAAGGGCAGTATATGAAGCCTGGCATAAGGGGGTCAAAGCCCTGCTGGAATTTCTGTTGAGCGGTGGCAGTAAGGGTGGCCAGGGTCCTTCCGTGGAAAGATCCGTAAAAGGTTATGATCTTGTAAGAATGAGGACCTCGGTTTTGTTTTGCCCATTTCCTAGCCAATTTAATCGCTGCCTCATTGGCCTCGGCTCCTGAGTTACAAAAAAACACCTTACCCCCGAAGGAGTTTTCACAGATCATTTTCGCCAGTTCAAGTTGAGGCTCAACGTAAAAAAGGTTTGAGACATGAAAGAACCTTTCTGCCTGATCCTTTACAGCCTCGACAATTTTGGGATGACAGTGCCCGAGGTTCAAAACCGCTATGCCGCTTAAAAAATCGAGATACTCCTTACCATCCTGATCCCAAAGCCTTGTACCCTTCGCCCTTACGACCTTTATAGGGTAGCGTTTGTAAGTGTTCATAAGGTATTTATTTTCGTTAAAAGGACTCATTTTAAGATCTCCGTTCCTATGCCCTTGTCAGTAAAAACTTCGAGAAGAAGCGCATGGAGCAAAGTACCATCGATTATATGGGCCTTTGATACCCCTAAGTTCAGGGCTTCAATGCAGCATCTCACCTTGGGGATCATTCCCCCCTGGATTACACCCTTTTTGATGAGTTCTTCGGCTTTTTCAATCTTTAAGCTTTGAATCAAATTCCCATTCTCGTCACTTACCCCAGGAACATCGGTGAGAAGAATTAGCTTTTCGGCCTTCAAGGCCCCAGCCACTTTTCCTGCGACTATATCCGCATTTATGTTGTAAGGTGTCCCATCTTCTCCAACGCCTATGGGGGCTATAACGGGGATAAACCCCTCTTTTTGAAGCGCTTCCAATAGTTCCACATTCACCTCCTCTACCTCCCCCACAAGCCCCAGATCAAACTCCTCATGGATCATCTTTTTCGCCTTAAGCAGTCGAGCATCCTTTCCGCTTAAACCGACTGCCTTTCCACCATAAAGGTTTATTAAATAAACGAGATCCTTATTTAATTTGCCCAAAACCATTTCCACCACTTCCATGGTCTCCTGGTCGGTAACCCTCATCCCTCCGATGAAATTGGATTTCTTTCCAAGCCTCTTGAGGAACTCCCCTATCTGAGGTCCGCCCCCGTGGACCAAAATGGGCTTAATGCCTACATACCACATAAGCACTATGTCCTCAGCCAAAGCCCTTTCTTCGGGCCCCTTGGCCATTGCCCCTCCTCCGTACTTTATAACCATGGTCTTACCGTAAAAACGGCGAATGTAAGGAAGGGCTTCGATAAGAATTTGAGCCTTTTGAAGAAGCTCCTTTTCTATCACAGAATATACCTCGAAAGGTCTTCGTCTTTGAGAAATTGCTCAAGTTTCTCTCTTACATACTTACCATCTATCACAACCTTTTCCCCTTTCATCTCAGGGGCATCGAAAAGGATATCTTCCAGAAGTTTCTCCATCACCGTATAAAGTCTCCTAGCCCCTATGTCCTCGGTCCTCTGATTGATAGTAGCGGCTATTTCGGCAATGGCTTCTATAGCTTCATCGGTAAAACTCAGCTCAACCCCCTCTGTCGCCAGAAGAGCTATATATTGCTTGGTAAGAGCGTTTTCGGGCTCCTTGAGGATCCTTATGAACTCCTCTTTTCCAAGGGGTTTTAGTTCAACCCTTATGGGGAAACGCCCCTGTAGCTCGGGAATTAGATCCGAGGGCTTGGAGATATGAAAGGCTCCTGCGGCGATAAAGAGGATGTGATCGGTCCTCACCACCCCATACTTGGTGGTAACGCTTGTCCCCTCCACTATGGGCAAAAGGTCCCTCTGAACCCCTTCCCGAGATACGTCAGGGCCATGAACGTGATCGCGATTGGCGATTTTGTCAATCTCGTCGATAAAAACGATACCCGATTGCTCCACCTTCTCAATAGCCTTTTTTATGACCGCATTCATGTCGATGAGCTTTTGGGCCTCCTGATGGGTGAGGATCTCCAAAGCTTCCTTCACCTTAAACCTTTTCGGACGTGCCTTTTTGGGGAAAAGGTTTGAAAGCATCTCCCTCAATTGCTCTATCTCCTCAAACCCAGCCGGAGCGAAGATCTCAACCATTGGCAAAAGCTTGTCCTCCACCTCTATCTCCACTTCCCTTTCCTCTAAATACCCCTGCCTAAGCATCTCCCTAAGCCTTTCTCGGGTTCTTGTTCTTGAATCTATAACCTGTGGCCCTTGAGCGTATCCCGAAGAGGGAAGCAATAGGTCAAGCAATCTCTCTTCGGCCAATTCCCTGGCCTTCTCCTTTACCTTGGCCTCCTCTTCCTCCCTCACCATCTTAACGGCAACCTCGGTGAGATCCCTTATGATGGACTCCACATCCCTCCCCACATAACCCACTTCGGTAAATCGGGAGGCCTCCACCTTTATGAAGGGGGCTTGAGCCAACTTGGCCAGCCTCCGGGATATCTCCGTCTTCCCCACTCCCGTGGGGCCGATCATTAGAATGTTCTTTGGGGCTATCTCGTCCCTTAATTCCTTGGGAACCTGTTGCCTCCTCCATCTATTTCTCAGGGCGATGGCAACTGCCCTTTTGGCCTCCTCTTGGCCTATGATGTACTTGTCAAGTTCCCTTACAATCTCTCGCGGAGTGAGAAAATCCTCCTTCATAATTCCTCCAACACGATCTCTTCATTGGTATAAATGCAAAGGGAAGCGGCGATCTTCAAGGCCTCTTGAGCTATCTCCCTGGCCGAAAGCTGGGAGTGTTTTATAAGTGCTCGAGCAGCAGCCTCCGCATAAGGGCCTCCGGAGCCTATCCCCACTATCCCATCATCCGGCTCGACCACATCCCCCGTGCCCGAGATGATGAGGGAACGCTCCTTATCGGCCACCAGCAAAAGAGCCTCAAGGCGCCTCAAGATCTTGTCGGTCCTCCAATCCTTGGCCAGTTCCACCGCTGCCCGCAGGAGATTCCCATTGTATTGCTCAAGTTTCCTTTCAAATCTCTCGAATAAGGTAAACGCATCGGCCGTTGAACCGGCAAAACCGGCCAAGACCTTTTCATTATAAAGCCTTCTGACCTTTCGGGCCCTGTGTTTGATGACCGTCTCCCCTAAGGTAACCTGGCCATCACCCGCCATTACCACCGATCCTTTATGCCTCACACAAAGGATGGTGGTGCCTTTAATGGGGCTTTTTGGCCCTTGGATGACTGACATCGTACACCTCCATTAAACGGCTCACTGTAACATGGGTATATCGCTGAGTAGTGGAAAGCCTTCGGTGCCCCAGAAGTTCTTGAATTGACCGAAGATCAGCCCCACGATCTAAAAGGTGGGTGGCAAAGGTGTGCCTCAAAAGATGGGGGGTGATGGGTTTCAAAAGGTTGGCTTTCAAGGCGTACTGCTTTATCTTTTTTTGGAAACCCCTTGGACTCAAAGGATCCCCAAACCGGTTGAGAAAAAGGTGATCGGTTTTCGGATTGAAAAGGTCCCTAACCTGAAGGTACTTTAATAAAGCCTCTTGAGCCATATTTCCCAAAGGGACGATCCTCTCTTTCCTCCCCTTTCCCATAACTTTCACAATGCCTCGGGAAAAGTCAACGTCTCCCGTTTTTAAATTAACCAATTCCCCTATCCTTAACCCACTCGAATAAAGAAGTTCGAGAATGGCCCTGTCTCTCAAGCTCAAAGGGTCTTCCTTTTCGGGAGATTCCACAAGCTTAAATGTCTCTTCCTCGGTTAAAAAACGAGGTAGTTGACGTTGGTATTTCGGACTTGAGAGCAATCGGGCTGGATTAACCTTTATGAGCCCTTCTCTCTTTAACCATTTGAAAAAAGTCCTCAACGTGGAAAGTTTCCTCGCGATGGAACTCTTTTTAAGCCCCCTTTTCAAAAGCTCACCTAAAAAAACCCTCACCTCCAGATGACTTACTTCTCCTATGTTTTTTATCTCTCCTTTAGCCTTAAGAAAGGAGAAAAACTCCTCCAGGTCTTCTCGATAGTTTTTCACCGTATTATCAGACCTTCCCTTCTCAAAAACCAAATGCTCCAAAAAAGTTTCTATAAGCTCTTCTGTTTCCACTCCTTACCCCTTTTAAATATACTATAACAGATTGGGTCTTTAAGGAGAAAGGGGATGGCTTGGATTTTTTGGGCCTTTGGAATGACCTTGGTAACGCTCCTCAGTGCCTTTATAGTTAACAGATGGCGTGAGTTTGGGCTTGTGGCTTTGACATCCTTTTATTGCTTATACCTAGTGGCCTCTCAGATTATGGCCACCAGAATCGTGGTTTTCCCCCTTTATTTTTACACCCTCCAAGCTCCTTCGGCGGTCTTCATTTACCCTTTCACAGCTCAAGTGCTTGACATGATAAATGAGACATATGGACTTAGAGCCGCCCAAAGGGCGATTATCCTCGCCTTTTTGACTCAGGTGGTTTTTGTGATTTTGATTTTTCTGGTTAAGGCCTTACCGGCTGCTCCCTTTTTTGAGCTTGAAGCGCAATGGCAAAGGATATTCTCTCAAGGGGTGAGAATAACTGGTTCTTCTTGGGCTGCTTTTTTGATATGCGAATTGATAGATGCCAGGGTGTTCTCCTGGCTTAAAAGGAAATACCCACAGAAAGCTTGGTTAAGAAGCATTGGAAGCGATCTTTTGAACCTGACCCTTGATAGTTTTCTGTTTGTCACCTTTGCCTTTTGGGGTGTATTTCCGATAGGATCGCTCATAGTGGGGCAGATAGTCTCCAAAAACCTCATTGGGTTTATAGATACGCCTTGGTTTCTCTGGTACAGGAAGCTAATAAGGAAAAAAGAGGAGGTCTCCCTTGCTCACATTAAGTGAAGCTGCCAGAAAAGTCCTTGAGGCAAGGTATCTGATGAAGGACCCTTCGGGTAACCCCATAGAAACTCCGGAGGAGATGTTTTGGAGAGTAGCAAAACATGTAGCAAAAGCCGAAATAGAACGAAGTGAGGAATGGGCTGAGAAGTTTTATGAACTTATGTGTAGCCTGACCTTCTTGCCCAACTCTCCCACCCTTATGAACGCTGGAAGAAGATTAGGGCAGCTAGCAGCCTGTTTTGTGCTTCCCATCGAAGATTCCCTTTCCTCCATATTCACCACTTTAAAACGGGCCGCCTTAATTCATCAGTCAGGAGGTGGAACCGGTTTTTCCTTCAGTCACTTAAGGCCAAGGGGCGACAAGGTGGCCTCAACCCATGGAGTGGCCAGTGGCCCCGTGTCCTTTATGCGGGTCTTCAATATGGCCACCGAAGTGATCAAACAAGGCGGAACCAGGCGGGGAGCAAATATGGGAGTCCTAAGGGTCGATCATCCCGATATCCGAGAGTTCATCACCGTAAAAAGAGACCCTTTTGAGTTTCAAACCTTTAATTTATCGGTAGGAATAAGCGATGATTTTATGAAAGCTTTGAAAAAAGGCGAGTCCTTTCCCCTTATTAACCCCAGGACCAAGGACACGGTCACCCAAGTTTGGGCCAAAGAACTTTTTGAACTCATGGCCCAATGCGCTTGGGAGAATGGAGAACCAGGAGCCCTTTTTCTCGATACGATAAATCGTCATAACCCCACGCCTTCGCTTGGCCAGATCGAAGCCACAAACCCCTGTGGTGAACAACCCCTTTTGCCCAACGAGGCCTGCAATTTGGGGTCCATAAACTTAGTGAAGATCTTAAAAAAAGGACCCAAAGATTTTGAGATCGATTGGGATAAACTAGGGGAGGTAGTTCATTTAGCGGTTAGGTTTTTGGATGACGTAGTGGAGGTTAATCGTTATCCCTTTAAGGCCGTTGAGAAGATTTGCAAGGGAAACCGTAAAATAGGACTTGGAGTTATGGGATTTGCTCATATGTTGATTCTTTTAGGCATACCTTATGATTCTGATCAGGCGGTAAGGCTTGCCCAAGAACTTATGGGCTTTATAAGCCAAGAGGCGAAGAGGGCTTCCCAATCCCTTGCCAAAGAAAAAGGCCCCTTTCCTAACTTCCCTTTAAGCATTTACGCCAAAAGAGGAGAAAAGCCCCAAAGAAATGCCACTTTGACCACCATCGCTCCAACGGGGACCATAAGCCTTATCGCCAATTGTTCTTCGGGAATCGAACCTATTTTCGCCTTATCTTATAAGAAAAGGATATTAGGAGACTTGGAGGTTCCGATAATAGATCCGGTCTTTGAGATGATATTGGAGAAAGACCGCTTTTTAAGGGACGACCAAAAAGAAGAGGTCTTCCAAAAGGGGTTTATACCCCCTGAAATGCCTGTAGACGAAAAGTATAAGAGACTTTTTCTCACTGCCTTTCAAATCCCACCGGAAAGGCATGTGGAAATCCAAGCCGCCTTTCAACGGTATACCGATAATGCGGTCTCAAAGACCATAAACTTCCCTCCCCAAGCTACACCAGAAAAAGTGGGCTTGGCTTTCCTTTTGGCCTACGAATTGGGATGTAAAGGCATTACCGTCTACCGAAGCGGATCTCGCCAGGGTCAAGTCATAACCTGTGGCCTGAGTCAACTATGTTAAACTCAGGGAACTTCTTCTTGTAGGCCTCAAGCACAATTTCCAGGGCCCTTTCCAGAGGGTAATAATCCAAGTTCAGTATAATGTCATAATGATGCGGATCGTTTACATCGGCTCCAAAGTATTTTTCTATGAATTGTTTCTGCTCTTCATTCCATTCCGTTACCCTTTTCTCAATCTCCTCATCTTTAAGCTCATAGCGCCTTTTCAAAATCTCCTTCCATCCATGGGGACTGCCCACACACCTGATCCTCAAGGCTTTGGAAGGTGGGATCACGAAATTGGCCCCCCTTCCAACTATTATGCAATTGCCCATCCTCCCTAACACCTTCAAAAACCTTTTAAGGTAAAGAACGTACTCCTCTTGTAGAATCTTTGGGGAACGGGAGAGCACCTCCACGTATTCCCAAAACTTTGCTCCATATCGCTCATCTAAGAATTCCACCCTTTTTGGATCTTGTTTGATCTCTTTAGCTATCTCCAAGATGATATTTTTGTCATAAAGGGGCCAACCCAGCCTTTCTGAAAGCCTTTCAGCTATTTCCTCAGCTGCACTTTGACGTTCTCGGGATATCAAAATAGGAGGCCTCCATTCCCTTTTGAGGTCTTCTCTTCTCATCAGAAAGGTAGTTTTTATCTGCCTCTCGATAAGCTGTTGTATATTGGGATTTCTCACTCTCATATCTTCCTCCTTTACAAAGTCTCAAGCTCCTTTATCCTCATTCTAAGGCGCTCCTTCGTTTCCCCCTTGCTCAGCTCTAAGGCTTTTTGGAAATGCCGAAGGGCGCTTTTTTTATCACCCTCTCCGAGGAAATAAAGCCCAAACTGTTCATAGGCTTCACCTTCCCTTTTCGCCTTAAAAAGAAGTTCCCCCAAAAGTTTATGTAAAAATGGTTCTTCCGGGACTTTTTCAACGGATTGCTCAAGAAGAGCTATCGCCTCAAAGACCTTACCTTCCTCATTCAACCCATTAACCATTCCTATAAGAAGCTCCTTATCCCCGGGAAAAGCCTCTAAGGCCTTCCGAAACTCCATTTCCCCTTCCTTAAATCGATTTAAACTTAGAAGGATCAAGGCTTTCTCCCTTAAAAGATAGGGGTCATCGGGGGATTCCTTTAAGAGCTCATTAAGGATCTGAAGCGCCTTTTCCCTTTCTCCTTTGCGGATTAAACTCAAAACACAAAAATAAGGGTCCCTCTCACACTCCCCCTTTTCGGACTTTCTCTCCAGAAGTTTCAGCCTGGATTTTATGCGTTTAAAGGAAGGGGAATCACTCAAGGTTTTGTTTTCGCACCTTGACTCCAAGTAGGCGATCCTCTCCGTTATAGCGGGATGGGTGCTCAAATAAGTAGGGGATTCGATGGAGATGTTTTTGCTCCATCTGTCCATCTTTCTCATGAAGCTCACAAAACCATAAGGACTCCACCCAGCTTTTGAGAGAAGCTCAAAGCCCAACTGATCGGCCTCGAATTCGTTATCTCGGCTGTATTTTAAAAGAAGGCTTTGTCCTAAAGCAGAGGCACCGATCATAAGGGTCTGTTGAGCCTTAGCGTCTTTGGTCAAAAGAAGGGCAGCTATTAAAGCGGCAAGCGTTCCTAAGGATATCCTCTTTGCCTGATCAAACATCCGAGAAACGTGCTCGAGAAGGGAGTGGGAGATCTCGTGAGCCAAAACACCAGCTAATTCGTCTTCGGAACTCACCAGGTTAAGAAGCGCCGTATTCACAAACACATAACCCCCAGGGATGGTAAAGGCATTGGGTTGACTTCCCTCTATTACGTAAAACCTGTAGACGAATCTTCTATCACCCGAAATCTCAACTATCTTACGACCTATTTGTCTAACGTAAAGGTTTATCAGGGGATCATCGACGAAACGAACCTCCCTTTTCAGCCTCAGAAAAAGCTCTTCTCCAAGCCTTTTCTGTTCCTCCACACTTAAAGGAAAGGCCTGGGAGGGCTTTAAGGTTAAAACGAGAAAAACCAGGATCATCAATAGACTTACTGATCTTCTAAACCAAAAATGCATCTTATTAGCTCCGAATACTCCTTTACGGAATCCTCATCTCTTGTTTGTCCTTTGAGAAATACCAAAAGGGGATGAAGGAACTTGTTCATCAAACGCTTACTTAAAAGTTCCACCTTCTGCTTCTCTCTTTCGTCAAGTGATAACCCCCTTAAAACCCTTTCCATCTCGCTTTTTCTTAAAGCCTCGGCCCATTCTCTAAGGTCCTTGATGGTGGGAACTATCTCTAAGCTCCTATACCAACTCATGAATTTTTCCACCTCCTCTTCCACCAACTCCTTCGCCCTTTCTGCTTCGTTTAACCTATTGTTTGCGTGCTCTTGGGCTACTTGCTTAAGGTCATCTATATCGTAAAGGAATACCCCATCCAACTCGTTAACCTCAGGCTCCACATCCCTTGGGACCGCTAAGTCAATGATAAAAAGGGGCTTTCCTTTTCGGTATTTCAACGCCTTTTTTACATCCTCTTTAAATATCAAAGGTCGAGAAGCCCCGGTGGAACTTAAGATTATGTCGGCCTCTTTAAACCTCTCTTTGATCTCCTCAAACGGTATGGGTGTACCTCCAATTTTGGAGGCCAGTTCCACCCCCCTTTGCCAAGTCCTATTTGCGACCATTATCTCCTTTACACCATGGCTGCGAAAATGCCTGGCGGCAAGCTCACACATTTCGCCTGCTCCCACGATGATAATCCTTTTGTTTTCCAAGTCTCCAAAGATCTTCCTCGCGAGCTCCACCGCCACATAGCTCACCGAAATGGCGCCATCCCCAATACCCGTCTCTCTTCTTACCTTCTTTCCTACGAAAAAGGCCCTCTGAAATAACCTGTGGAGAAAAAAGCCCACCGTACCTTCCTCGAGGGCTACCTCGTAAGCCTCCTTCAGTTGACCAAGAATCTGAGGCTCACCTATGACCATAGAATCCAAACTTGAGGCCACAATAAATAAATGCCTTACCGCCTCTTGTCCCACTTTGAAGTAACAGAAGGGAGATATTTCTTCTGAAGAAACCCCTTTTAATTTTTCAAAGACCTCAAAGAGCAAAATATCACTTATTCGAGAAGAAACGGCATAAAGCTCTACTCGGTTACAGGTAGAAAGGATAAGTACCTCTTTTAAAATCCTATCCCTCTTAAGAAGGCTTAAGGCCTTTTTAAGTTCCTTCAAGTTCACAAAGGCCAATTTTTCCCTTATCTCGAGAGGGGCACTTTTGTGGTTTAATCCTAAAAGCCCAATCTCTCTCATTGAAGCCTCGTTTGGATAAAATGAGAGAGATGACTCCCCGAAAGGAAATTAACCCCAAGATAAGAGACCATAAGGATCCCAAAACCTATTATCGATAAACGGGCCACCCTTTTCCCCCTCCATCCGGAAACTCTACCCCATATTAATAGGCTGTAATAAAGCCAACTCAACATGCTGAGTAGGACCTTAGGTTCTTCCCATGGTAGTTTTCCTAAAACCGAGAGTGCCCACAAACCGCCCAGAATGATCCCCGGTGTAAACGAAGAAAAACCGATAAAGAGCCCATAATGATTGAGCCTATCCAGGGCATCCAGAGAAGGAAGAAGCTTACTTGCACCCAACTTCTTGTTTTTGATTTTCTCCTCTTCCAACAGGTAAATGAGACCGGCTGAAAACGAAAGGGAAAACCCTCCTATTCCGATAAAACAGAGAAGAACATGTGAGGAGGACCAAACAGGATGTAAAGCTAGCTCTTTTATGTCCAAACTATCAGGGAAATAGGACAAAACCGTAAGAATAAAGGCGAATAAAGCTATAATACCCCCAAATCCCTTAAGCTTAAGTTTTCCTTTAAGAAAAAGATAAAGCCCCCCCAAAATAAGACCCAAATTCCAGGAGGTCTTTTTGGGTTCAAAAAGAATAAAGGTCTTTCCTCCCAATAAAAAAAGAAGGAACATAAACATGTGAAGAAAAACACCAACATACAAGATCCTCTCCGCCCACACCAAAAACTCTCTTCTTTTCCCCCTGAGACCAAATAAAAAGACGATAAAAGCCCCCATATATAAAGGGGCCACTATGAACAAAAACTTCTCCACTTTTTTATTCCAACACGATTCAGAGGCTAGTTCAAGCTAAAGATGGTAGCGGGGGTGGGATTTGAACCCACGACCTCCGGGTTATGAGCCCGACGAGCTACCAGGCTGCTCCACCCCGCGATCTAAATTTATGATAATTCTGGGCCCCATGGATCGTCAAGCCCGCCGTCTTTGAGGCTTCTCAGGTCTTTGACGGCTATTAGGCAAGCACAGACTCAAAATAAACCCTACTGTGGGAAAAAGAACCAAAGGGCGAAGAGCTGTTCTGAGGTCGAAGTGATCGGCGATCCAACCAAATAAAAGTGGGCCCAATGCTTCCCATATTTATTCTCAAAAACGGAAAAGAAGGAGCATAAAGTAAGAGTTCGTTAACCCTGTAGAGGTCATCCCAAAGCTGGCCAGAAAGCACCCAAAGGAATAAGCCAGGGGGCTTTTGAAATGATCGCTCATGATCCCGAATAAGGGCTGAATAACCGAAGAACTGATGTTAAAGGCGAACATCACTACCTCAGCTTTAAGCTTAATTAAATAGGGGAGAAAGGTCAATATGACCGAAAGAGCTCCTTGATTTATATCCGTAATGGCATGACCCATTCCAAGTGTTGGTATTCCCTCAACTTTACAACCATTAAAACTTTAAATAACTTAACCTAAAAGATGGAATTCCGGCAACTCGAATGTTTTTGTAAGGTAGCTGAACTTGGAAGTTTCAGTCTTGCAGCTGAGGCTTTATTTTTGACCCAACCTACGGTAAGCGCTCATATACAGACGCTGGAAAAAAGCCTAGGCAAAAGGCTTTTCGATAGGCTCGGTAAAAGAGTTGTCCTTACTCCGGAAGGAGAACTTTTTTATCAATATGCTCGTCAGATCTTACTTTTAAAGGAAAAGGCCAAAAAGGCCATTGAAGGCGAAAATCTCTCCGGAGAACTTGAGATCTATGCGAGTACCCTTCCAGGAGAATATCTCATACCCCAAGTATTACCAAAGTTTTTGGCGGAAGCTCCGGAAGCCAAAATTAAGGTACAAATCTATGATTCACACCGGGTGATAAGTGCAGTGGAGCGTAATGAGGTGGAAGTGGGCTTAGTGGGAATGAAAAGGGAAAGCGAAAAGTTAGTCTTTCAGCCCTTTTTTAGGGATAGGGTAATCCTAATAGTGCATCGAGGGCATCCCCTTTTTGAAAGGACCATAAGTTTTGAGGAACTTTCAAAAGAACACCTAATTTTTAGAGAACTTGGCTCAGGTACACGTAAGGCCTTTGAGGAGAAATTGAAAAGGTGTGGCCTTAATTTTGGTAACCTTAAGATAAAACTCCTTTTAGGTTCCACCACCGCGGTAAAAGAAGCAGTTCGGGCCGGATTAGGAATCGGACTCATCTCCAATATAGCGGTAAAGGAGGAACTGGGAAGGGAATTTGGAGAGGTGAAGATAAGAGAGCTTGACCCCATTGGAAGGACCTTTTATCTTGTTACAAGAAAAGGAAGAACCTTAACACCCTTGGCGCGGCGTTTGACAGAAATTTTTCTCAATGAGAGATGGAAAGAAGAAACAAATTGAATACATTAAAGATCGCCTTAATCCTTTCGGCTTTTCTTCATTTGGGACTATTTTTAGTCCTAAAACCCTTTCACAAAGCCCTCTCGCTAAGAGAAACGGTTTCAATAAGCCTCATAGAAAAACAACCCCTTCCGTCTCCCCCTTTGCCAACGCCAAGCGAAACGCTTAAACCCGAACCAAGGGAGGAAAAGCCCAAGGAACCCAAAAGTGAAACACTCGTAAAAGTTCAAAAAGAAACGGAAACAAAAACCCTAAAGCCAAAAACCGAAGCCAAGGAAAAGGTAGAAAAAGCACTGAAGACCGAAACTAAAATGGATTTGGAAAAATTATACCGCGAAAAGATAAAGCAGATGGAGGAAAGGGTGAAAAAAGCGGAGGCCTTATCCGAACAGCTCGAGAAGAAACGCCAAGAGACCATTAAAAGGATCGAAGCAAAATTCCAAGAAGAGCTAACGTCAAACGAAACCCCCGGAGAAAAGGTGAGTTTAGATATTTATTTTCATCAACTTCAGCAACACGTTAGGCGTTTTTGGGTAATTCCGGAGGGTTTCAATCCAGAAGGCCTCAAAACCGTTATAAAGGTTAAGATTGATCCTGAAGGCAGGGTGTTGTTAGCTCAAATTGAACAGGGTTCCGGCAATCGGATATTTGACAATTCAGCCCTTCAAGCGGTTAAAAGAGCCGAACCTTACCCTCCACCACCTGAAAAGAAAACTTTGGAGGTGGGTCTTGTCTTTAAGCCGTAAGCTTTATTTGGTGTTTTTTTTGATCCTTTTTTTCCTTAAGGCGGGAAAAAGCATCACTTACATTGAGATCGATTCGCCTACACAAAGACTTTATCGTTTGGCCTTTTTCATTTACCCCAAGGATAAGGGACCTTCAGAGAGGATCGAGCGGGTCTTAAAGAGATGCCTGGAGATATCGCATCTTTTTGAACTGGTGGACTTACCTTCAAACGGGAATGTTACACCACAAAACATCGATTATGCCTCTTTGAAACGGAAGGAAGTGGAACTTGCGCTTTCGGTCAAGGTGGAGGCTTCGGGGAAAGAAGTACTCTTAAGTTCCTTTCTATTTGACCCGTTAGGAGAGAGCCTCATTAAGGCGAAGACTTATCGGTCTTCCCAAGAAGGGGTGAACCTTATATGTTACAAATTGGTTGACGAAATCCTTGAAACCCTGACCGGAAGGCCCGGCATTTTTTGTTCCCATATCGCCTTTATAAGGCACATACACCCTTACCGGGAACTCTGGATGATTTATCCTGAAGGCTCAGGGGAAATACCCCTTTTAAGACAAACGCTTTGCATGTCACCGCGGTTTTCACCCGATGGAAAAAGGCTTTTATTAACCAATTTTAAAAGGATGAACCCCGATCTTTATATGCTCGAATTGGAAACGGGAAGATTAAATTTGGTCTCCTCCAGACCGGGTCCTAATTCAGCCGCTTCTTGGTCTCCGGATGGGAAAAAGGTGGTTTTATCCTTAAGAGGCACAAAGGGATCACTTGACCTTTTCTTGCTTGATTTAAATGACGGTTCCTTGACCCCTCTCACTGAAACCCATTATACCGAGACTTCGCCTTCCTTTTCGCCTGATGGAAAAAGATTGGTTTACGTATCTGACCGAACGGGGACCCCACAGCTTTACATAATGGACCTGGAGAGCCGGAAGAGTAAGCCTTTAACTCAGTTTGGCAGTTATAACGCCGACCCTTCTTGGTCTCCTCAAGGAGATTGGATCGCCTTTTCGGGGAGATGGGAGGGGGAATTTAAGATTTTTATAATAAGGCCAGATGGGTCAGATCTAAGGCTTCTTACCCCTTATAGGGGTAACCATCAGAACCCCTCTTGGGCGCCCAATGGGAGACATTTGGTATTTTCAAGTGATATGAGGCCACCACGAAGCCTTTACATTACCACCATTCAAAAGGGAGGACCGTGGGCATTGACCTTTCCCAAGGAGGGGGATGGGCAACCCAATTGGTCAGGCATTCTTTTCTGAAAGTAAACGTTCAAATTCCTTAAGAACCATTTGAGGCGTAATCTCTCTCATACAGCGTAAGTCATTGCACCTTTTCTTGTTACAAGGCGAACACTTTACCTCTGCCCTTACAACTCCCCTTTTTTGGCCATAAGGACCTATCCACCTAGGATCCGAGGGACCAAAAACCGCAATAACGGGTTTCCCTAAAGCCCTTGCCACATGCATAGCTCCGCTGTCAACCCCCACAAAAACCCAAGAGGCCTCAAGTAAGGCAAAAAACTGTTTCATGGAGGTAGGGGGTGGCAAGAGGACACGGTCCTTGTATCTCATCCGCTCCTTTATTCCCTTAAGGTAATCAAGTTCTTTAGGAAGACCTGAAAGGATTATTTTGGCCCCAAAACCTTCTATTATCCTGTCCCCCACTTCCGCAAACCCCTCTTGTGACCAAAGTTTGGTCTCCCATCTAGCCGTGGGGGAAAGGAAGACCAAAAAGTCCTTTTCTTTTACGCCGTTCTCCCTAAAAAAGGCCATACAAAAGGACCGCGCCTCTTCAGGGATAAAAAGGGGAAATTCCGCTGTTGGGGTTCCTCCGAAATGGGCCGCTATTTGAAGGTAATTATCCACCGCATGTCGGGTCTTATCCCTTATGAATATGGGCCTGTTTAAAAATAAAAAACTCAACTCGCGCCCGTTTCGAAAGCCATAACGCTCCTTCCCCAGAAAAAAGGCGAAAAAGGCACTTTTAAAAAGCCCTTGGAAATCAATGACGAGATCAAACTTTCTAAAGTAAGAAAGGCCTATTTCCCTTATGGCCTTCAACCAGAGAGTAACACCCTTAAGGAATTTTGGAAGTGAAGCATATCTATCGGTGAAGGATGGCAAGCGTACAGGTATTATTTCATCAAGCCCTGGCGTACCTTCAAGGACTTCTTTTAAATCCTCCCGGACAAGCCAGGCTACATGAGCTTCGGCTAAGGCTTTTCTTAAAGCCCAAAAAGCAGGAAGCACCAGTACCAGGTCACCCAGGGAACTCAACCTTATTAAGGCAAGTCTCATTTTAAAAACTCCTCGGAACTTATCACCTCTATCCCTTCTTCTGTTAAAAGGGCCGAAAGAACCCCCATTCCAAAGCTGAGCTCTTTGCCGATCCAAACCCTTTTTACCCCACAGGAAGGGCTTTTGTCTTTAAGGATGGCCTTTTTAAGACCTAAAAGCTTACAAAGCCCAAGAACCTCCTTAGCCCCTTTGATGAAGGCTTTGGTCACATCCTCACCTTTAAGGTTTATCACCCTGGCCCGGCCTTTTAACACTTCTCTGCCATCCCCTCCTTCAAAGTAGGCCTTGGGCCTTGGGGTAGGAAGACCACCTAATTGTTCGGGACATACGGGGATTGGGCATAAGGATTCGGGTAAAGGGATAGGACCTCGGGTATTGCCGTCATATCGGCACTTAACGCCTAATAAACAGGCGCTAATTAGCACCTTCTCACTCAATTATGACCCCCTTTCCCTTTATGACCTCGCCGATTAAAAAGGCCTTTTCCCCTAATCGGTCAACTTCTTCTATTATCGAAGAAACCACCTCTTTATCCACTACCAACACAAATCCGATCCCCATATTGAAAACTCGCCACATCTCTTCGGGTCTTACCCCAAGTCTCTGGAGGAATTGAAAAATCGGAGGAATAGGCCAACCTGATCTTATCTTAACGCCCAGGCCTTGAGGCAATATTCTCGGGATATTACCAGGAAGCCCTCCTCCGGTTATATGAGCCATGCCCTTTATAGGGTAACGGTCCAAAAGGTTTAAGACGGTCTTAACGTAAATTTTTGTAGGTTTAAGTAATTCCTCTCCAAGGCTTGTTCCCAACTCTTCAAAATAAGATCCCAAACTCAACTTATGAAGCTCTATCAGCTTCCTCACCAAGGAATACCCGTTTGAATGAAGCCCCGAAGAGCTTAAGCCCAAAAGGACATCGCCTTCTCTTATGGCCGAACCATCGATGAGCCTTTCCCTCTCCACTACCCCCACAGCAAACCCCACAAGTTCAAAGTCCTCCTCCTGATAAAGACCCGGAAGTTCGGCCGTTTCACCCCCTACAAGCGCGCATTGGGCCTCTTCGCATCCGCGAATTATCCCCTCTATGAGCTTTAGGTCCCTTTGTAGGTCAAGTTTCCCTGTACCGAGGTAATCCAGGAAAAAAAGCGGAGAGGCCCCAACGGGCAAAAGGTCATTCACGCACATGGCAACGAGATCAATCCCTACAGTATCGAACTTCTTAAGCATTTGAGCTATCTTCAGTTTACTCCCTACCCCATCACACGAGCTAACGATAAGTGGATCCTTAAAAGTCGAAGGAATGCTCACCACTGAGGAAAATCCTCCTATCCCTTTTAAGACCCATTCTTTAAGATGGGGTCTGGTTTTTTCTCCTATTAATCGCACAAACTCCTCAGCCTTATCTATGTCGACACCCGCGTCCTTATAAGTCAAAGCCATCAAAACCTCCTCTTAAGGCCTTGGATGAAAACGCCTATGAATCTCCTTTAGATATTCTATTGTAACACTGGTGTAGACTTGAGTTGTGGAAATATCCGCATGTCCCAAAAGGATCTGAACCGCCCTCAAATCGGCTCCTCCTTGAAGCATATGGGTGGCGAAGGTATGACGCAAGGTATGAGGGCTAATATCCCTTATGCCACATAAAAGAGCGTACCTCTTTATGATCTTCCAAATGCCTTGACGGCTTAATTTCCTCCCTTGAGGATTTAAAAACACGTAAGGAGAAGCCCGATCCTTTAAGAGTTTGGGGCGCCCTTCGGAAAGGTATCTCAGGAGTTTTTCCTTTGCTATCTCTCCTAAGGGAACAATTCTCTCTTTATCTCCCTTACCCCTTATCAGAACGAATCCTAATTCCAATTGAAGAGCCTCAAGTTGGAGTTCACTTGCCTCCGAAACCCGAATACCAGTGCCGTACATCAACTCCAAAAGCGCTGAATCCCTCAGACCTATAGGAGTTGATGAATCAGGCTTTTCCAAAAGCTCTTTAGTTTGCTCAAAGGTCAAAGGATTTGGTAACTTTTTAGGAAAAAAGGGAAACGAAACGTCCTCCAGGGGGTCTTCTTCTGAATGACCTTCAAGAAGCAAAAAACGAAAAAACCCCCTTAAGGCCACCAAAGCCCGATGAACGCTCCGAGCCGAAAGCCCCCTTTCCCCGAGAAAGGAAAGGTATTTGGCTACTTTGTTTCGCTGAAATTCCTGTAAAGGTTTATCGGACCAAAACTCCAAAAAGGTTCGGAGATCCCGAGAATAAGCCTCAATGGTATTTTGCGAAAGCCCCTTTTCAACCCTTAAGTGATTAAGATAAAGATCCACCAGGTCTTCGTTTCTCATAACTCAATCACAAAAGCCTCAAGTTTCTCCAGATCACATATACCTACTGTTCCTTTACCCGTAAGATATCCGCAACATTCCCCTGGATTGAAGAAAAGGACTCCGTTTCGTTTTTCCAAAAAGACTTGATGGGTATGGCCGAAAAACACCGCTCTTAAGGTGCTTGAAGAAAGAACCTCTTTAAAAGCCTCATCCAATTCGTGCAAAAGAAGGACCTTGTAATTCCCAAATTGAACCACAAAAGGACCATCCCTTAGCCGATCGCCCATTATCCCTTTCAGCAGTATCCTTTCACCATCGTTATTACCGAAAACCCCATATAGGGGGACTTTTAATCCCCCAAGGATCCTTCGTAAGGCGAAAGGAGCTACGAAATCTCCCAAGTGAAGAGCTGCGTCTATGGCCTCTTTTTCAAAAACCCGGAGGGCCTTTTCTATCATAGTCAAATTATCATGAGTATCAGAAAAAACGCCTATCCTCATCTTTAAACCCCCGTATGTCCAAATCCTCCCTCCTGCCTTAGAGAAGGAGGTAGTTCCTCGCTTAATCTTAACCTCACTCTCGTTACGGGCTGTATAACCAATTGGGCTATTCTATCCCCATCGCGAATTGTAAAGGGCTTTTCGCCGAGATTTATAAGAATCACCTTAATCTCCCCCCGGTAATCGGAATCGACGGTTCCAGGGGCATTCAAAACGGTAATTCCATGACTTAAAGCCAAACCGCTTCGAGGTCTAATCTGCCCTTCATACCCTTGAGGTATCCAAAGGGCAAGCCCCGTGGGGATTAAAGCCCATTTACCCGGTTCTATTACCAAGGGTTCTTCCAAAAGTGCAAACAAATCCAATCCCGAGGCCCCTTCGCTCATATACTGAGGAAGCCTCGCCCGAGGTGAGAGCTTTTTCACCACAATCTCGAGCAATTCTCCTCTACTTCCCCCAGAAACACCACACACGGTTCCTTGCCCAAAAAGGCCTCACCAACTTCTTTAAGGATTTTAATATCAACGCTCTCAATAGCTCTTAGGGTCTCCTCCACCTTAATCTCCTGTCCGTGATATATCTCATTCTTAGCAATGCGGTTCATCCACCCTTCGGGCGATTCAAGACTTATAAGCAAACCACCTTTGATGTATTCCTTGGCAAGCTGGACTTCCTCTTCTTTTATCTCTCCTTTGGAAAGGCTTTTCCATTGCCCTTTTATAACCTCAAGCACTTGGGGTAGCTCTTGGGGGGTAGTCTCCACATAAAGGCCAAAGACCCCTGAATCGGTAAAACTATGCAAAAAGGAATAAACCGCGTAACTTAACCCCCGCTTCTCCCTCAACTCTTGAAAGAGCCTTGAGCTCATATTACCGCCCATAATGGTATTGAGAACGATGAGAGGAAAACGAAGGGGATGCGTTTGAGAAACCCCTTCTACCCCTAAACACACGTGGACCTGCTCCAAGTCCTTCTTAAAGGACTTAACCCCACTCTGGACTTCCTTAGGGGAATGCCTTGAAAAATTCCCATTTTGGCCTTGAAGGGAACCAAGTTCCTTAAGTACTGTTTCCAAAAGCTCTCCATGCTCAACGCTTCCTGCCGCTGCGACGATCATGCGTTCGGGACCAAAATGCCTTTTGTAGAACTCCAACACCTGTTCTGAGGTGAAGGCCTTTACGGTGCTTTCTTCTCCGGCTATGGGGAAGCCAAGGGGGTGATCCTTCCAGAAGGTCTTGAAAAAAAGCTCGTGAACGTGTTCCTCGGGCGTGTCCTCGGTCATTTTGATTTCTTGTATGACAACACCCTTTTCTTTCTCCAATTCTTCCGGATCGAACAGAGGATCCCTCACCAAATCGCTTAACACACCAAGGGCCAATCGCAAATCCTTCCCGAGAACCCTTGCGTGAAAGCAAACATATTCCTTGGTGGTAAAGGCGTTTATGGTACCTCCCACTGCTTCGATTTCCTTCACTATCTGGGAAGCCGTCCTGTTTTTCGTGCCCTTAAAAACCGTATGTTCGATGAAATGACATATCCCCTTCTCCCCCTCCCCTTCGTCGCGCGATCCGACTTTGAACCATATGCCCAGGGAGACCGAATTGAAATGAGGAAGTCGCTCACTTAGAACGGAAATTCCGTTTTCGAGCACTGTTTTTTTCAAGGCCGTTAAGACCTCTGGGAAGTTTGTGGGGCTTTTTTCTTCTCCTCCTCCATAACCGCCTTCCTCGAAAGCCTGAGCCTTCCGTATTCGTCGATCTCTATGACCTTTACCTTCACCTGTTGCCCCACCTTCACCACGTCGCTCACACTTTTCACCCGTTTGGTATCAAGCTGCGAGATATGACAAAGCCCTATTACCCCTGGCATTATCTCAATGAAAGCCCCAAAATCAGCTATCCTTTTCACCGTACCTACATACACCTCACCTATCTTGGCTTCTGCGCTGTATTCCCGTACCATCTTTATCGCTTCTTGAATCGCATCAGGGTTGGGAGAAGCTATCCTCACAAGACCATTTTCTTCAATGTCAATTTTGACGCCCGTCTTTTCGATTATGGAACGAATATGCTTGCCCAAAGGACCTATCACATTGCGGATTTTATCGGGATTAACCTGGATGGTGACGATTTTAGGAGCGTACTTTGAGAGTTCCTTCCTGGGTTGGTCAAGCGTTTTATTCATAACGTCAAGCACATGAAGCCTCGCCTCTCGGGCTTGTTCAAGGGCTTGTTTAAGTATCTCCTTGGTGAGTCCAGGAACCTTAACGTCCATCTGGAAGGAAGTAACCCCTTCTCGAGTACCGGCCACTTTGAAATCCATATCCCCATGATGATCCTCTTCGCCCATTATGTCCGTTAAGATAGCCACCTTATCTCCCTCAATCATCAACCCCATGGCGATCCCCGCTACCGCAGCTCGAACCGGTACCCCTGCATCCATCAAAGAAAGCGAACCCCCGCACACCGTGGCCATGGAGGAAGAACCATTAGACTCCAAAACTTGAGAGACCACCCTTATGGTGTAAGGGAATTCCTCCTTAGGAGGGATCACGGGCTCAAGGGCCCTTTCCGCTAAAGCCCCATGCCCTATCTCCCTTCGGCTGGGGGCCCTTAAGGGAGCTATCTCCCCCACACAGAAGGGGGGGAAGTAATAGTGAACCATAAAACGTTTATATATCTCGCCTTCTAATAAGGTCTCTATCTTCTGCTGATCCTCAGCGGTCCCAAAGGTTGTGGTGACCAAAACCTGGGTCTCCCCTCGACGGAAAACCGCTGAACCATGAGTCCGAGGCAGGTAGCCCACCTCACAACTTATGGGCCTTATTTCATTTAAAGCCCGTCCGTCAATCCTCTTACCTTCTTCCAGGACCGAGGACCTTATCAAGTAACGCTCGGCCTCCTCAAAGGCACTCTTGATCTGGACCTGTTTCAGCGGATCTGTTGCCCCAAAAACCCCATATGCTTCTTTTAAAATTTCACTTACGCGTTCTCTACGTTCGATTTTAGAGGTAATCTGCAATGCTTCTTTTAACTTCGGAATACCCCACTCAAAGACCGAAATCTTTAAATCCTCAGGTACCTCAAAGACCGTGTAACTTCTTTTGGGCTTACCCCATGTCTCTTTTAATTCTTCTAAAAACTCAATAACGGGTTTTGAAGCTTCATACCCTTTAAAAATGGCCTCAAGAAGGACCTCTTCCGGAACGAATCTGCCCCCTCCTTCAACCATAACAATTCCCTCGCGGTTTGCCGCTACCGTCAAATCCAACAAACTTTTTTCCAGTTCACTTGCTGTGGGGTTTATCACGAACTGTCCCTCTATGAGACCGACCTTTACCCCTACTACGGGTCCTCCAAAAGGTATGTCCGAAAGGTCAAGGGCTGCTGACGC
Source organism: uncultured Thermodesulfobacteriota bacterium (assembly GCA_964543765.1). Taxonomy (GTDB): domain Bacteria; phylum Desulfobacterota; class B13-G15; order B13-G15; family B13-G15; genus B73-G16. The sequence continues at coordinate 27,399 of CAZIZI010000009.1, read as the reverse complement.
CCCTATGATGCTCAAAAAGCTCGGATCGTTTTCCTGATCGACCGAAAGGACCGTGGCTATAACTTGGGTATCATAGTTGTAACCCTTGGGGAAAAGCGGCCTTATACTTCGATCGACGAGCCGGGAATAAAGGATCTCGGGATCCGTCGGTCTACCTTCCCTTTTGAAAAATCCACCTGGAATTCTACCCGCCGCAAAGGTCATCTCAAGGTAATTCACCAAAAGCGGTAAAAAGTCGACTCCAGGCTTAAGTTCCTTGGAGGAAACGGCTGTAACCAAAACCACCGTCTCCCCGTACTTGACCAATACCGCTCCATCGGCCTGACGGGCTACCTCTTCGGTCTCAATCACTAAATCTCTGCCTGCCCATTGGATATGAGCCCTCGGCATACCCTAAATTCCTCCTTTACTTCCTGAGCTTAAGCTGTTCTATTAATCGCTTATACCTCTCGGGATCCTCTTCTTTAAGATAATTTAACAACTTCCTCCTTCGGTTAACCAACTTTATTAACCCTAACCTGGAGTGATAATCCTTTTTATGAACCTTTAAGTGCTCATTCAGAGAATTTATCCTCTCCGTGAGGATGGCCACTTGAACCTCACACGAACCCGTGTCCTTTTCGTGGATCTTGAAGTTTTCTATTATCTCCTTTTTCCTCTCACGCTCAAGAGCCATTTGACACCTCCTGAATTTATGCTCTACCCCCCAATACCTTGAGAGGTCTTATCATCCACTCCTTTCCAACTCGGTTAACCAACCCAATGGCTACCAGTTTACCTTCTCCGTCCATGACCCTCACCAGGCCTTCCTTAAGCTCCTTATCCTCAAGGAAAACAAACCCACCGTGTAATATCCGATACAAGTTCTGCCCCTCAAGTTCTAAAGCATTTAAATAACCAAGGGCCTTGTTAAGATCCCAAATGAGTTCCAAAAGTCTGCCTTCTTCGGCAAGCCTTAAGACTTCCTCTAAATCCTTCGCATCCTCAATACCAAAGGGGCCGTTACGTAGCCTTGTCAAACTATAAAGATGTCCCCCACATCCTAAGGCTTCCCCTATATCATGAGCCAATGTCCTAACATAAGTTCCCTTGGAACACCTAAGGAAGAACTCCACAAAGGGAAGCTCCACCTTGGTGGGCTTTATTTCGTAAATTTCGACCTCTTTGAATTCCCGCGGCACCTCTACCCCTTTACGAGCGTATTTATAAAGAGGCACCCCTTTGTACTTTTTTGCCGAAAACATGGGAGGAACTTGTTTGATTTTGCCTTCGAATCGCTTAAATACCTCTTGGATCTTTAAGGGAGAAAGATCAAATGCGGAGAGATCCTCCACCACTTTGATAGGCTTCCCATCCCGATCCTGGGTATCCGTCGTTATGCCGAGCTTTATAATCCCCTCATAAACCTTCTCCCCCTCTTCCAGAAGAGGAGCAAGCCTTGTGGCTTTGCCCAAAAGTATCGGCAAAACGCCTTTGGCCATAGGGTCCAAAATGCCCAAATACCCCACTTTCGTGCCCTTGAGGAAGGGCTTTAACTTCCTCACCACATGGAATGAAACCAAACCTTCAGGTTTGTTAATTAACAAAATCCCGTCAACCGCTTCCCTCATTCCCTTCTTCTTCCTTTATCTTCTTGATCAAGCTGGATATTCTTTGTTCATATTCGAACCCTTCGTCAAAGGCAAAATCTATATCGGGTATAACCTTCACCCTGACCCTTTTGCCCAATTCCCTTTTGATGAAACCCTTGGCGCTTTTAAGCCCCTGTGAGCATTCCTCCTTTGACCTCTCATCGCCCCAGACAGTCCAATATATTTTGGCCTTCTTCAGATCATCCGATAGTTTAACCCGCGTTACCGTAATCAAACCGAGCCTCGGATCCTTCGCCTCATAAAGGATGATCTTCGAAACTTCTTCTCTTATAAGATCGCCTAACCTTAAAGCCCTTCTCGAACTCATCTTTTCACCAAAAATCTAAGTTAAAATGCACAAACTCCACGTTACTCTTCAATATTTGAACTAAGTTTGTTTCCTCTATAAAGGATAATAACTTCGACAAAACCGAATCCAATGCCTCTTGATCCGAGCCCACCACCGAAATCCCTATCTGGGCCCTTTGCCATATATCATGATCTCCCACTTCGGATATGGAAACGTTAAACCTCTGTTTTACCCTTTCTATTAAGCTTTTCATAACTTGTCTTTTCCCCTTAAGGGATCCAACCCCTTCAATAAGCACGTCCAGATGGCAGACCCCTACCACCATCTTTAACCAACAGGCACTTCTTCAAAGGTATAAACCTCAATAATGTCACCCTCTTTCCAATCCTTAAACCCCTCCACCGAAAGCCCACACTCATATCCCTGTTGGACTTCTCTAACATCCTCTTTAAATCGCTTAAGGCTCCCTATTTTGCCCTCGTAAAGTAGATCTTTGCCTCTCCATATACGGGCCAAACCACTCCTTGTGACCTTCCCCTCAATCACATAACAACCGGCCACAGGCCCCACTTTAGGTATGTTGAAAACGGCCTTGACTTCGGCGCGCCCCAACGTTATCTCCTGCCTCTTGGGCTCAAGCATCCCTTTCAAAGCCTTTTGGATGTCTTCGAGTAGTTCATAAATGATCTTGTAAGTCCTAACCTCAACCCCTTTCTCGGCTATCGTCTCTTTGGCTTTCCCAATCGGTTGAGCATTAAAACCAATGATTATAGCCTTTGAGGCGTAAGCCAGATTCACATCGCTTTCCGAGATCCCGCCCACTCCATCATGAATGACCTTGACCTTTACTTCTTCACTTGAAAGCTTTTCCAAAGCTCCTTTAATCGCTTGTAAACTACCAAAGGTATCGGCTTTAAGGACTATCCTCAATTCCTTCGTCTCTCCCTCTTGAATTTTTTGAAAGAGCTCTTCGAGACTTATAACGGGCGTTCCTTTTCCTTTAAGCCTTGTTAAGCGCTTTTGTCTCAGTTCGGCTATGGCCTTGGCGGTCTCCTCATCCTTTACCACCACGAAATCATCACCTGCTTGAGGAAGATCCTCAAACCCTATAACCTCAACCGGGGTGGAGGGTAGGGCCTCTTTAAGCTTCCTTCCCCTATCGTCCTCCATTGCCCTTATACGACCGTAAGTTAAGCCTGCCACAAAATAATCCCCCTCCCTGAGTCTGCCCTCTTTCACTATGACAGTGCCCACAGGTCCCTTTCCCCTGTCAAGGCGTGTCTCAATCACCACTCCTCTTCCGGGCTTAGAGGGATTAGCTTGAAGCTCCATCATCTCGGCTTGAAGGAGGATCATCTCCAGAAGGTCTTCTATCCCCTGTTTTTTTAAGGCTGAAACTTCCACAAAGATGGTGTCTCCTCCCCACTCTTCCGGAATAAGGCCATGTTCAGCAAGCTGACGCTTTACCCTCTCGGGATTGGCTTCTTTTTTGTCCACTTTGTTTATGGCCACAATGATTGGTACCGAAGCTGCCCTGGCGTGATTTATGGCCTCAACGGTCTGAGGCATAACCCCGTCGTCTGCTGCTACCACCAAGATCACGATATCCGTGACCTGAGCCCCTCGAGCTCGCATGGCGGTAAAGGCCTCATGCCCTGGTGTATCGATAAAGGTGATCGTACCCTTTTTAGGTATCTCAACTTGATAGGCCCCGATCTTCTGCGTTATGCCCCCTATTTCCTTTTCCGCCACATTAGTATGCCTTATGGCGTCAAGAAGCGTAGTCTTTCCATGGTCCACATGTCCCATGATGGTCACCACTGGGGGTCTTGGTTTTAAAGCTTCAGGAGGGTCGGGCAAAGGAGCTATGGCCTTTTCGAGTTCTTCAAGGGCACTCTCCACCTCAAACCCATATTCGCTCGCTATTAAGGCGGCCGTTTCAACGTCCACTATTCCCTCAGGACCCACCTCAAGGCCAAGCTGGGTTATTTTCTCCTCAATCTCGCTCAACTTAACCCCCATCCTTTGGGCGAGTTCCGAAAGCGGGATCTCTTCCTCAACCCGGATCTTCCGCTTTATGGCTTTAGGAACAGTTATCTGGGGCTTCTGCGGAGGACGGGAAAGGGTCTTTTTCTCCGCTTTATACTCCCTTAAAACCTTCTGCTTGGCATAGAGTTCCTCAAGCTCCTCTTCGTCAAAGCTCACCACCTCCCTCGGCCTTTTGCCTCCCTTTCTTTTTGGAAACTTCTTCTCCCGTTTTTCTTCCTCTTCCTCCTCCCTTCTAATAAAAGGCTTCTTTTTAGGAACCTCACTCACTACCTGAACTTCAAAGGTCACAGGCTCTTGAGGAGGTGGCGGAACTTTGGGAAGAGAAACCTCTTTTGGCACCTCAGGCCGAGGAACCTCCTGTGGTTTGAGCTCTATACGGCCTACGATCCTCGCCGGTTTGGTCTTATCTTTTGGAATTCGCACAAACCTTACTTCCTTTTCGGGAGGGGCTTCCTTCCTCTCTAGTTTTTCGGGTTTCTCAAGTTTCTCAGGTTTTTCCGGTTTTTCAAGCCTTTCGACCTTTTGAAGTTCCGCTGTTAAGGGTGGCTCACTCGGAATCGCTGGAGCGCTTGGAGGGCTTTCTTCCGCCTTTTTTTCGAGTTCCTCCTTTGGAGGAGGGGGCATAGCTTCTTCTCGGCGAATCCTCCTTCTCCTTATTACACCCGAGGTTAGCCTCTCCTCTGTGTACTCGGCCTTTTTTGCTTCCTCATCCTTCACCCTTAAAAAACCTCCTCTTTGCACAATTGGGCCAAAAGAGCCTCCACTTCTTCTAAAAGGACATTCCTCCTCAAAGAATTAGAGAGCCTCTTTACGATCTTTGAGTTTTTCAATTTTTCGAGGCACTCTGAGTTTTGACATACGTAAGCACCTCTTCCTCCTAGTCGCATCTTTTTATCCCATAAAAGATGCCCATCCTTAAAGGTAAATCTCAAAAGTTTGTCCTTTTCTTCTCTCTTCTTACACACCACACACATCCTTATAGGTTTATGAGACATACCCCGTATCTATATATTGCTTGGCCTTTCTTATTAGCTCTTCAGCCTCCTGAGCCGAAATCTTCAAGACCCTCATGAGCTGCCCTTTGTCAGCCTGGAAAAGATCCCTTATGCTTTCTATGCCTTCATCTTTCAACCATTGAGCCCATTGGGGATTGAGACCGGGAAGCTTGTCCACCATTTGATCACCCCGTCTTATCCTCTCGGCCTTTTCGTCAACTTCCTCTTCTTCCTCCACTACCTCTTTACCTACAAGTTTTTGAGCTCCTCTTACGATCTCTTTCGCTTTTTCCAAGGGCACCCCTAAGATCTTCGCCAGCTCTTCAGGTTCCACTTCGGCCACTTCTTCAACCGAATAGAAGCCCTCATTGTAAAGGAGTCTCGCTATAAGTTCACCCACACCAGGAATTTCTTGAAGCTTCGAGATTATCTCTTGAGAAAGCTTCTCCATCTTGGACTCGCTCTTTATATCGATGCGCCACCCTACCAATTTCGAAGCCAACCTCACGTTCTGACCACCCTTCCCTATAGCAAGCGATAATTGATCATCAGGCACCACTATTTCCATCATCTTCTCGCTTTTGTTTATGTAAATCTTTGAAACCTTGGCCGGAGCAAGGGCGTTACAGACGAACCTGGCGGGGTCCTCGTGCCAGGGGATTATGTCTATCTTCTCTCCCCTTAATTCCTGAACCACGTTTTGAACCCTCGAACCTCTGAGCCCAACACAGGCTCCTACAGGATCCACATCGGGGTCAAGGCTCATGACGGCCACTTTTGCCCTCTCTCCTGGTTCTCGGGCAACGGCCATGATTTTAACGGTACCATCCGCCACCTCGGGTACTTCCAGTTGAAAGAGTTTGGCGAGGAAATTGGGATGCGTCCTGGAAAGTACTATTTGATAACCTCCCGATGTCCTTTGAACGTCAAGCACGTAAGCCCTTATTCTATCGCCTCTTTTGTAGACCTCCTTGGGAATCTGCTCTTTTTTAGGCAAAATGGCCTCGGCCTTCCCGAGGTTCACAATGATATTTCCCCTCTCTATTCTCTGAACTACCCCCGATAAGATCTCCCCCTTTTTATCTTTAAACTCCTGATAAATAACCTCGCTTTCCGCATCCCTTACCCTTTGCATTATCACTTGTTTGGCCGTCTGAGCAGCGATCCTCCCCAATTCGTTAAGGTTTAACTTAATTCCTAAACTATCGCCAATCTCACATTCTGGGTCGATCTTTCTCGCTTCCTCAAGGGATATCTCAAGATCGGGATCCTTGACTTCTTCAACCACCGTCTTGAACTGAAAGACCTCAAGCTCACCAAGTTCCGCATTGAAACGGACCTCTATGTCCTTATGGCTCCCAAAGTGCTTCTTCGAGGCTCTCAGAAGGGCATCTTCTAAGGCCTTAATTATGTACTTCCTATCAACTCCTTTCTCTTTTACCACTTCTTCTATAAGCTCATTCAACCTAATCTCCATCTTTATACCTCTATTTCTGGATCAAGGTTTGCTTTCGCAATTAAGGAATAAGGAATCTCCCATATTTGTTCATCCACTATCAATAAAATGTTATCCCCCTCAATTCCCCAAATCCTTCCTCTTACGTTCCTTCGCCCTTTTATTGGTTCCATAAGTTTTAACTTAACCCATTCCCCCCTAAATCTTTCAAAATCCTCCTTTTTCCGAAGAGGCCTGTTTATGCCCGGGGAAGAAACTTCCAAGTTATATGAGTAGGGAATAAAATCCTCCACATCAAGTAACTCCCCCAACTCTCGACTCACCCTAACGCAATCTCCAAGGGTTACCCCTCCAATTCGACGGTCAATGTAGATCCTCAAAACCCACCCGGCCTTCTCTCTGCGAAACTCAATATCGACCAGCTCAAGCCCTTCTTCCATCAAAATGGGCTCAACTATCCTCTCTACCCGCTTGATAATCTCTTTACTATCGATCATCCTAATGTTAAAAAAGCGGGCTTTTTTCGCCCGCTTAAGCAGGCTCTCCCTCTTTGGAAATATAACATACTCCCAAATCAATAGCAAGATATACCGATTAAACCTTCTCCACTTTCACTGCGATTACCTTCAATTCGGGCATCTTGGATATTGGATCTAACACGGAGCTTGAAAAAAGCCGATTCGTCCGCGTCTCAGGAAAATGGAAACTCATCGTGAGGACTCCCTTGGGGGTATCATCGGTCACAAGAGCTACAACCTCCGCCTCTCCCCTTCTTGATCGGACTCGGATTCTCTGGCCGGACTTAATCCCTATCTGAGCCGCATCTTCAGGATTTATCTCCACGGTCTCAAACCCTTTAAGAAGCATAAGCCCCGGAACTTTTCCGGTCATGGTGATAGTATGGTAGTGATAAAGGGATCTTGCGGTCGTCAAAACGAAGGGGTATTCCTCATCCGGTTCTTCCGCTGGAGGTGTGTACTTCAGAGGCATAAATAGAGCCTTTCCCCCAGGTCTCAAAAAGCCTTCTCCGTATAAGTAAGGGGTTCCCGGATGATCCTCTGAGGGACAAGGCCAAAGAATGCCGTTTTTTTCAAGCCTCTTATAGGTTATTCCCCGATAAGAAGGAACGACTTTCCTTATCTCTTCAAAGATCTCTTCCTCGCTCTCCCATTCGAATCCCTTCCCGCCCATCCTCTTGGCCACCTCTTTCACGATCCAATAATCCGGCTTTGAATCCCCAATAGGCTCAATGGCCTTTCTTATCCTTTGGACCCTACGTTCGGTATTAGTAAAGGTTCCTTCTTTTTCGGCAAAACTTGCTGCAGGGAGTACCACATGGGCAAATCGAGCGGTCTCGGTTAAGAAGAGGTCTTGAACGATCAAAAATTCCACCTTCTTCAAAGCTTCTTCCACATGCTCCGAGTCCGGATCACTTACCGCAGGGTTCTCCCCTACAATCCACAAAGCCTTAATCTCTCCTTTCAAACAACCGGAAAAGATTTCCGTCAAGGTCAATCCCGGTTTTTCGGGTAATCTCACCCCCCAAGCTTCTTCAAAGGCTTTTCGCGAAGCTTCATCATCAACCCTCTTGTATCCCGGCAATACATTGGGCAAAGCTCCCATATCACAGGCACCTTGAACGTTATTCTGCCCCCTCAAAGGATTTACCCCTGCTCCGGGTTTTCCGAAGTTCCCAGTCAGAAGTGCCAGATTGGAAAGGGCAAATACGTTATTGGTGCCATAAGCATGCTGGGTTATACCCATGCAGTAAATGATGCTTGCAGGTTTCAAAGTGGCATAAAGCCTTGCCGCTTCCCTTATCTTTTCCTGGGGAACACCCGTCAACGCTTCAACCTTCTTAAGGTCAAACTCCTTTAAGGATTCCTTGAACTCCTCAAACCCCTCAGTCCTTTCCTTCACAAAAGCTTCATCAAAGAGGGACTCCTCAAGAATCACCCTGGCCATACCCATCAAAAGGGCCACATCACTTCCAGGCTTGAGGCGAAGCCATAGAGAAGCATATCTATTGAGTTCCCCTCTTCTGGGATTTGCCAAAATGAGAAGTGCTCCTTTTTTCACCGCCTCCTTTATTCTCAAAGCCAGAATGGGATGATTGCTTGTGGGGTTGGATCCTATAAGAAGGATGCAGGAAGCTTTTGACAAATCGCCTATGGAGTTGGTCATGGAGCCAGAACCGAGCGTTGTGGCCAAACCGGCCACAGTAGGGGAGTGTCAGAGACGAGCACAGTGATCTATATTGTTTGTGCCCATCACTGCCCGGGTAAACTTCTGAAAGACGTAATTCTCCTCGTTACTACAGCGAGCCGAAGCGAGGAAGGCGAATCGGTCACCTTTATAAGCTTGAAGCTTCTGAGCTATGAAATCCAAGGCTTCTTCCCAACTCACCTCCTCAAACCTTCCGGTCTTCCTTATGAGGGGCTTCTTCAACCGATCCGGATGGTTCACGAAATCCAATCCATACCTTCCCTTAACGCACAAATTACCCCGGTTGACCTCATTTTGGAAATCGCCCTTTACGCGAACAATCCTATTACCCCTCACCCCCAATACCACTCCACACCCAACACCACAATAGGGACAAATGGTCCTTATTTCCCTTTCAGGAGGTAAGAAATCCTTAGAGACCAAAGCTCCAACTGGACAGGCGCTTACACATTGTCCACAGGAGATACAAGGACTATCCAAAAGCGAAGCGCCAAAACCCTTTGGCATCCCCGTTCGGTAAGAATGAACTATAGCGCCGATCCCCATTACCTCTTCACAGATCCTAGAGCAAAGACCACAGGCGATACACTTATTGGGATCGCGCTCGATAAAAGGATGTTCCCTTTCGATGGGATAAACCGGCCCTTTCACTTTAGGAGGTTCAATCTCAAAGTGCTGGGCCCACTTTCTCAATTCGCAATAATCCTGAGCCAGACAGCCGCACTTAAGACACCTTTTAGCTTCCTCTCGAGCCGCCTCTTCATCGTACCCAAGTTCTATCTCCTTAAAGTTATCCTTCCTCTCTTCGGGCCTTAAAACAGGCATGTGTTTTCTGGGCCTCTTTTCGATGCCTTCATAAAGCCTTACCTTATCGATCTCCTCAAGGGCTCCTCTTGAGATGTTAAAGGGTTTTTCCTCCACATATTTTTCGCCCTTCAAGAAGGCATCGATTTGAAAAGCCGCTCTTCTGCCCTGAGCCACCGCTTCAACGACTGTGGCAGGACCAAGGACAGCATCACCTCCCGCAAAAACCCTCTGCCTGGAGGTCATAAGAGTCAAGGGATCCACTTTTATACTTCCCCTTTCAAGGGCTATCCCTTCTTTCTCCAAAAGTTTTGCGTCAAGCCTTTGCCCAATGGCCGCAATAACCGTATCCACCTTGATGGAAAATTCGCTCCCGGGCAGAGGTTCAGGCCTTCTTCGCCCAGAAGCGTCAGGTTCCGTGAGCTTCATCCTCACGCAGATGATCTCCTCCACCTTCCCATTCCCATTCACACTAACGGGATTAACCAGATACATAAACCTTATCCCCTCCTCTTCAGCCTCCTCCACTTCCCAAGGAGAAGCGGGCATTTCACGTCTTGTTCGGCGGTAAAGGACCGTCACCGCTTCCGCACCGAGCCTTAAGGCCACCCTCGCCGCATCCATGGCGGTATTACCACCGCCCACTACCGCTACTCTCTTCCCAACCTCAACGCGCTTACCCAAGGCCACATCCCTCAGAAAATCAACACCTCCATAAACGCCTTTAAGCTCCTCTCCCGGAACCCCAAGGGCCTGACTTTTCTGACAGCCAACCCCAATGAAAACGGCATCGAAGTCCTTAAGTAAATCCTCCAGGGTAAAGTCCTTTCCCCAAGCCTTGTTACAGAGGATTTGGACCCCAAGCCCCTTTATCATATCGATCTCGTCATCCAGTACATCCTTAGGAAGACGATAAGGAGGAATCCCATACCTCAACCAACCACCTGGAAGAGGCATGGCCTCAAAGATGGTAACATTATGGCCTTTTAAAGCCAGAAAATACGCACAACTCAACCCCGCCGGCCCTGAACCTATAATGGCCACCCTTTTCCCCGTAGAGGTAGCTTTATCGGGAATGAGCTTCTTCCCGCTTTGTCTCTCATAATCATAAACGAAACGCTTAAGTTGCCTTATGGAAATGGGCTCATCCAGAAGCTGACGCCTACAAGCCTCTTCACAGGGATGAGGACAAACCCTTCCCACCACCCCAGGAAGGGGAAGCTTCTCCCTTATTAAGGCCGCTGCTTCCTTAAAGGCGCCCTTGGCTATAAGGGCCACGTAGTTTTGGATGTCTATCCCCGCGGGACAATTAAGGGAACAAGGAGCAACGCAATCCCCATAATGTTCCCTCAAAAGCTCCTCTAACCTCCCCTTTCTCACCTGCCTCAAAAGAGGGGTATCCGTATAAACTTCCATTTGATCGCCCACTAACGTAGTACAAGCCTTAAGAAGCCCATGCCCCTTAACCTCTACCACACAAAGCCCACAGTCACCCGAAGGCTTAAGCCTTGGATCATAACAAAGAGCAGGGATTTCCATGCCTAAGTCTTTCAAGGCCTCAAGAAGGGTGATACCTCTTTTTACCTTGACCTTTTTACCGTTTACAATGATCTCCACCATAATCCTTCCTCCTTAAAGGAGCCTTAGGGAAGTTTGCGCTAAGGCCAAAAGGCTTGAGGGGAGGATCCCAAACTGTAAAACCCCCCAAAGGGAGAAAATTATCGTCAAAACCCCTGCAAAAGAAGCGCTGCCCGTCTGGATTTCCAACTTTGGCTCTCTGAAGTACATGTAAACCATAACCCTCAAGTAATAATAGGCAGCAACCGCACTGTTAAGCACTCCAAGAACCGCAAGCCAAATATAACCCTCTTTAACCGCTGCGCTAAATATATAAAACTTGGCCATGAAGCCCGCTGTAGGCGGAACACCGGCTAAGGAGAAGAGGAATATGGTCATCGACAAGGCCAAAAGCGGATGTCTTGAAGCGATCCCCGAATAGGCTTCAAGGACCGTATTAGGATGCCCCTTTTTACTCAGAATGGCTACAACCGAGAAAGCTCCTATGTTCATAAAGGCATAGGCATAAAGGTAAAAAAGAGCCGCGGAATATCCCCTTTCGGGTCCCGAGATTATCCCTAGAAGCACATAACCAGCATGAGCAATGGAAGAATAGGCGAGCATCCTCTTTATATCATCCTGCCTCAAGGCCACCAAGTTACCAAGGCTCATGGTGGCAACCGATAAAACCCATAAAACCTCTTCCCATTTCATTGGAAGGGAAGGAAGGGCAAAAAGTAAAACCCTCAAAAATCCCGCAAAGGCCGCGGCCTTAACCCCCGTGGCCATAAAGGCCGTAATAGGGGTCGGCGCCCCTTCGTACACGTCCGGCGTCCACATGTGAAATGGAACAAGGGCGAGTTTAAAACCAAATCCAACCAGTAAAAGGCCCAATCCCACAAGGAAAGTAGGGTCTTTTAAAACTTGGGCCTTTGACTTGAGCAACTGCCCGAAGGCAATAAGATCTAACGTCCCACTTGAGACATAAAGGAGGGCCACCCCGTAAAGGAAGAAGGCCGAAGCAAAAGCTCCAAGGAGAAAATATTTAAAAGCTGCCTCCACGCTTCTAGGATCTTCCCGGGTGATGCCCGTTAAGGCGTAAATCGAAAGGGACATTATCTCAAGCCCTAAAAAGAGGGTTACGAAATTTGAAGAAGAAGCCATAAGGATCATCCCGCAGGTGGCGATTAAAATAAGGGCGTAATATTCCCCAAAGCCCACCTCTTCCTTTTTCGCAAAATCCAAAGAGAGAAGCACCACCAAGAACCCGATTACCAAAAAGAGGACCTTAAAAAATACGCTGAAGGGATCAAGGGAGATCATCCCATAAAAGGCCTTAAAGGCCTCACTTCCACTTGGAAAGATGGCAAAAAAGGCAACCAAATACCCCAAAAGGGCTATATACCCCGTTATACGCCTCAAGTTCCCCTTCAAAAAAGCGCCCAAAAGCAGGCTCACCAAAGCAAAACAAAACAGCACTATCTCCGGCAAAATGCCCAATAGTTCCTTTTTAAAGTCCATTGCCCACATCTTATCTTCCCCCAAGTTTTTCTATCTGAGCCTTCTCCACAAAAAGGCTTTGTTTTGTTTGAAGATCCTTCAAAAACGCATCGACCGAAAGGTCCATCTTCTGGAAGAAGAACTTGGGATAAATGCCCATCCAAAAGATCATAATCACAATGGGAATCAGGGTGATGATTTCCCTTTTGTTAAGGTCTTTTAATGCCTCGTTCTCCTCATTGGTCACCTGCCCGAAAAAGACCCTTTTCACCATCCAAAGCATATAACCGGCCGCAAATATAACACCGGTAGCTCCAAGGATCCCGAAAACGGGCTTGGATTTAAAGGTCCCAAGCAGAATCGTGAACTCTCCCACAAATCCATTGGTCCCAGGGAGGCCGATTGAGGAAAGCGCCACAATCATGAAAAAGGTGGCATAAATAGGCATCACTTTAGCAAGCCCCCCGAACTCCTTAATGAGCCTCGTGTGGCGCCTTTCGTAGATCATCCCCACCAAGATAAACAGAGCCCCGGTGGAAACCCCGTGATTTAACATCTGATAAACGCTACCCTGAAGGCCTTGATGGGTGAAGACGAACATGCCGAGCATAACGAACCCTAAGTGGCTCACGCTTGAAAAGGCCACAAGTTTCTTCAAATCGTCCTGCATCATTGAGACAAGCGCTCCGTAAATGATCCCTATTAAGGCCAAAACCAAAACGGTGATCTGGGCATCTTTTGCAGCCTGAGGGAAAAGTGGAATCGCAAACCTCAAAAAACCATAGGTCCCCATCTTAAGCAGTACTCCGGCCAAGATCACCGAGCCTGCAGTAGGTGCCTCCACGTGGGCATCGGGTAACCAAGTGTGGAAAGGGAACATGGGGACTTTGATGGCAAAGGCCAAGGAAAAGGCCGTAAAGAGCAGAAGGGCCGTTTTAATCGGCATGGGAGTGTTGTAAAGGGCAAATAGGTCAAAGGTGTATTGGCCGCTTGATTTTGCGTGCAGGAAATAAAGCGTCAAAATCCCAACCAGCATCAAAACGCTTCCAGCCATCGTATAGAGGAAGAACTTAATGGCTGCGTAAACCCTTCGAGGACCACCCCATATCCCGATGATCAGGTACATGGGAATCAAGGTGAATTCCCAGAAAAGATAGAACAATAAAAGGTCAAGGGCACAGAAGGTCCCTATCATGCCCGTCTCAAGAAGCAAAAAGGCGATCATATACTCCTTAAGCGCCTTCTCGACCGACGACCAAGAGCTCAATATGGAAAGGACCATCAGATAAGTGGTTAAAACCACAAGCAATAAGCTTATCCCGTCTATACCCAAGTAATACTCCGCTCCCCAAGCCCGGATCCAAGGGAAACGCTCGACAAACTGCATCCCCACCTTAGAATCATCAAACTTCGCAAACACAATAACCGACAGAATGAAATTAAGGAGCGTAACCCCCAAGGTAAACCATTTTATCAACCCTTCACACCTTCTCGGAAAAAACAGAAGCACTACAGCCCCAACCAGCGGCAAGAATATCAAAACCGTAAGCCAACCAAAGCCAAATATCCCTTCCATCTTACCTCCCTCACAAAATAAGGAGCATCAAGATCAAAGCACCAACAAGGATCCCAATGATGTAATCCCTGACAAACCCCGTTTGGAAAAACCTGAGACCAGCCCCCATAACCTTCATTAGCGATCCGATCCAATTGACGGTCCTGTCGATCACTGCCTCATCGAAGTTATGCCAAAGGATCCTTCCAAACCCCTTTGAGCCTTCAACGAAGATAAATCCGTATATCTCATCCACGTAATACTTGTTCCAAAGGACCTTATAAGCCTTAGGCCATTTTTGGCTGAGTCTTTTGGGGAGTTCGGGGTTTCGGAGGTAAAGGTTAAAGGCGAGAAATATCCCAAAGAGGGCTACTGCTACTGAAAGGACCATCAAAAGAAGCTCTAATTTCTCGCTTCCTTCTCCATGGGGCAAGTTTTCGTGAATCTTAAAGATGGGAGAAAGGAACTCGTGGAAGTAATTATGACCTCCCAGCACATGGGGTATTCCCACGTAACCTCCTATAACCGAAAGAACCGCAAGTACTATCATAGGTATGGTCATTATGGGGGGTGACTCATGGGCATGATGAAAGACCTCGTGATCTCCCCTGAAGCGGCCGAAAAACGCCATAAAGCAAAGCCTGAACATGTAAAAGGCGGTCATGCCCGCGGTGATAAGGCCTATAAGCCATAAAATGAGATGCCCTTTCGGACTTGAGAAGGCGTTCCAAAGGATCTCATCCTTCGAGAAGAAGCCCGAAAAGCCCGGAATACCCGCTATGGCCAAAGCGGCCAGAAGGAAAGTCCAGAAGGTTATGGGCATCTTCTCCTTCAGCTGTCCCATTCGCCTTATGTCGAGCTCCCCAGCCAAACCATGCATCACGCTTCCAGCAGCAAGGAATAAAAGCGCTTTGAAGAAGGCATGGGTCATGAGATGGAATATCCCAGCGCTATACGCCCCCACGCCAACCGCCAAGAACATGTACCCAAGCTGGCTTATAGTGGAGTAAGCCAAAATCCTCTTAAAGTCCACTTGCACCAAGGCCATGGAAGCGGCAAAAATCGCCGTCAAAGCCCCTACAGTAGCTACTACCATCATGCTCAAAGGGGCCATCTCATAAAGCACGTGGCACCTTGCGACCATATAAACCCCAGCAGTGACCATGGTGGCCGCGTGAATAAGGGAACTGACTGGCGTAGGACCTTCCATAGCATCGGGTAACCACACGTAAAGGGGGAGCTGGGCCGATTTTCCAGTAGCCCCCACAAAAAGCATCAGGGTTATAAGGGTCACGGTCCAGGGATCAAGGAGATGGGCCTTGGCAAAGACCTCATCGAAAACCAAAGTCCCAAGCTTGGAGAAGATTAAGAACAACCCGATCAAAAAGCCAAAATCCCCAACCCGGTTAACGATAAACGCCTTAAGCCCCGCTCGAGGAGGGGCCTCATTTTCAAACCAAAAGCCGATCAAAAGGTAACTGCAAAGACCGACCCCTTCCCAACCGAGGAACATGAGAAGGAAGTTATTGGCTAAAACCAAATTGAGCATCATGAAGACGAAGAGGTTAAGGTAGGAAAAATACCTGGCAAAACCGGGGTCCTCATGCATATACCCCACCGAATAAACGTGAATGAGGAAACTTACCCCGGTGACCACCAAGGCCATAACCATAGAAAGCGGGTCCACCTTGTAACCTATAACGGTCCTCAAATCGCCGGAAACCACCCAATCGAAAAGGATCACATCCGGAATCTTCACCCTTAGCTCCGGAGGAAGCTTCAAAAGCTCAAAGAAGACCGCCGCCGACCCGATAAAGGAAAGGGCCAAGGCGGAACAGGCGACCCAGGCTATAAAGGCCTTGGGAAGGTTATACCATCTGCTTATAAGCCCATTTATCAAAAAACCGATGGCCGGAAAAAGCGGAATAAGCCACACGTACTCGATCATGGTCCTTACCCCTTCAATAAATTGATCTCGTCCACCTTAACGCCCTTATATGTCCTATGAAGCAATACGAAAATGGCAAGACCTATGGCCGCCTCCGAAGCCGCAACGGTCATGCCCAAAAAGGCAAGGATCATTCCATCAAGCCCTTCATAAACCCTGGAAGCGGCGACAAGCGCTATCCCTACAGCCGAAAGCATCATCTCTATTGACATGAAGATCACAATGGCCTCTCTTCTTATCAAAACGCCGATTATCCCTATAACGAAAAGCAAAGCACTAACCAAAAGGTAAAGCTCCAAGGGAATCATCTCACCTCTCCTTTTTTGCTAAAATCACTGCCCCGATGATTCCCACAAGAAGGACCACCGAAGCCAATTCAAAGGGAAGAAGATAATCCGTCATAAAAAGCTTCCCAACCGCTTTGAAGGGACCCATTTCCCTTATCACATCCATGGTGAAATTGCCCTTTTCGCCATAAAGGCTTCCCCCAAAGGAACCAAGCCCCAAATACCCTAAAAGCAATATGGTTAAAACGATCCCTATAACTCCCCCGGCTCCCATCCTCAAAAGGGGCTTTTTCCTCACCTCTTCCACACTTATGAGCATTATGGTGAAGACCACAAGCATCATAATGGCCCCGGCGTAAATGATCACTTGAGAGATGGCTATGAATTCCCGTCCCAAAAGCACATAAAGCACCGCCACTGAAAGGAAGTTCACTATGAGACATACCGCTGAATGGATTGGGTTTTTACGAGTTATCATCAAAAGGGCAAAGACTACGGCCGATAAAGAGGCCAGTATAAAGACAATCCATTGGATGATCATCCCATTTCCTCCTTCTCTCTCCTTCTTTCAATAAGTTTCCCCTTATCCCACTTAAGGTCTTCCCTTCTGTAGCCCACCAAATTGGTAATAGTGGAAAGTTTTATGGCATTTACCGGACAGGCCTCTTCACACAACCCGCAGTAAATACATCTTATGGCATCAAGCTCATAAACCTCAGGGTATCTCCTCCCATCCTCCCTCTCTATGGCCACAAGCCTTATGGCCTTAGGAGGACACACAGCCACACACAAACCACAAGCCACGCACTTGGTATCCCCATCCGGAAGGACCTCAAAGTAATGGGTCCCCCTCCACCTTGAAGAAGGGGGTCTTTTCTCCTCGGGGTATTGGATCGTAACGGGCTTTGAGAAAAAAACCCTAAGCGTGAGGCCTAATCCTTTTAGGAGTGGCCAGATCATCTTCTCCTCCCCACTAAAGTGCCATCACCAATCCTGTAACCAGTACATTCGCAAGGGCAAGGGGAATCAAGACCTTCCATCCGAACTTCATTATCTGGTCATACCTCAACCTCGGATAGGTTCCCCTCACCCATATGGCGAAAAATACAAGTACAAAAACCTTAACCGCAAACCATATACAAGAAAGCCCAGGTGGGAGGAATGGGCCATCCCATCCCCCAAGGAAAAGAACCGTAGCCAAAGAGGCTACAGCTAAAAGATGAGCATATTCGGCCATAAAGAACATGGCAAATTTCATCGCCGAATACTCTATGTTATACCCACAAGCGAGCTCCGACTCGGCCTCGGGCATATCAAAGGGCGTTCGGTTTATCTCGGCAAACATACAAATCAAGAACAACACGAAGGCAAAGGGTTGATAAAGGATAAACCAATGCCCCTCGATCTGTTTCCTCACGATCTCCGAAAGGTTCAAGGTACCAGAAAGCATTAAGATACCAAGAACCGTCAAACCAAGGGCTATCTCGTAACTCACCATCTGAGCGGCCGCTCTCAATGCCCCCATAAGCCCATACTTGTTATAAGAGGACCATCCCCCAAGGACTATCCCATATTCCGCCAAGGAAGCCATGGCAAAACAGTAAAGCAACCCTATCGGAATATCAGCTATACAAAGCTTTATCTTCCGGCCAAAAAGGGTTATGGGTTCTCCAAACGGAATCACCGCAAAAATGGAAAGCACAAACACGAAGGGAATAGTCGGCGCAAGCACATATAGGACCTTATCGACCTTTGCCGGGATTACCTCCTCCTTGAAAAAGGCTTTGATACCATCAGCGATTGGCTGTAATAATCCAAAGGGACCCACCCTATTCGGGCCGTACCGGACCTGAATGTGCCCTAAAACCTTCCGCTCAAGCCAGGTCATATAAGCCACACATAACATGACTACTGCAAAAACCACGATCACCTTTATGATCGTCTCGATCAAAAAATATATGAACTCCATCTCTTAAACCCTCTCGATCCTTTTTATAGGAGCGGACCAAATATGGGGGGCCTCCCCCTCTTCTCCTATGATCTCCGTGAGGTTTACCGGATTAAGCCCCACCCTGAAGCAAGGATTACCCGAAAGAATGTCTTCACTTTCTTGAACTTCCAAAACAGTCTCTCTCCTTGCTCCAACGACCTTAACCTCTTTAAGTCCCTTTTCGGGCAAATCATCGGGGTTAATAAGAAGTTTACCCGTCCCCACGATCTCCGCCATAGCGGGATCCTTCATTTCGTCTTTGGTCCCCAAGTGATGGTTCAAAAAGGCCCTTTCTACAAAGAGCCTCAAGCCTTCCACAAAGGTAAAACTTGGGACCTTTATTCTTCCCTCTCCCTCAAATCTCTTGATCCCCTGAATGAGCTCTTCTTGGGCCCTTTGGATTTTCTGAGGATCTACCCTAAGGCCAAACCCCGCTGCCAACCCTTCCATGAAGGCCGATATGGGTATTGCTTCCTTTTCCGCTCGGAAGACGGGTCTCACCTTTTTGAGCTGGTAGGACGAATCTATAAAATGGCCTTCCTTTTCCCCATGACTAAGGCCTGGGATAACCACATTGGCCTTCTGAGCCAAAGGCCCAAGGTAAAGGTCCCAAACAACAAGGTACTTTTCCCTCAAAGCCCTTTCTACAAGCCCCTTCGGACAGGTGTAAAACAGATCTTCTCCAAAGACAAACAGTCCCTGAAGTTCTCCTTTTTCTAACTTCCTCAGTATCTCAACAGGAGAAGCCCCCTCATTTAAGATCAGAGAAAGCCCGATCATATTGGCCTGAGGCCCTACCAGATGAATCCCACACCCATCCTTCATCGCCCCGGAGAGAACACCAAGACTCATAAAGGCCTCCATTAAAGCTTGCCCATTTCCCGAAAGACCATAGAGGGAACTGATCAAAAAGGAAGGCCTTTTTGCCTCGCTTAATAAATCTAAGGCCTCTTTTAAGAGATCTTCCGAAAGTTGAGTTTTGTTTTTTACGTTCTCAAGATCAAACCCCATTGAAAGGCCTTCAAACCCCTTTCTCTTCCCGAGCTCTTGGATGAGCCATCCTAACACCAACCCCTCATCCCCGGCCTTAACCTGCAGGAAGCAATCCGCTTCTTCTCTCAAAAGGACCTTTCTCGGGTAAAGGAGGATTAAACGGGCTCCATTTTTGAAAATGGCTTCCCTCACCCAATTGGCCGAAACCTGATTTTCGCCTTCAAGATCCCCTACTACAAAAACCAAATCCGCTTCCTTTACCTCTTCAAGGCTTCTTCCAGGACAATTCTCTCCGAACACCTCCTTAAAAGCCTTGAAGAAGGGACCTGTGTGGAAATGGGAGGTACTTCCTATCTCCTTAACCCCTATTTGACTCAAAACTTCCTTAAGATAAAGCCCTTCTTCAAGAGTAAGCCTTCCCCCAAGGATAACTCCGAACTTCTCGGGCCCTATCTTCTTCAAAGCGGATCGAACGGCCTCCGCGGCCTCCCCAAAGGTCCCTCCCCTCACATAGCCGTTTGTCCTTATCAAAGGCCTCAAAAGCCTCTCCTTGGGATTAAAATACTGAAATCCAAAATACCCTTTCCCACAGAGGCTTTTCTCCGAAGAAACCCCAACTGCTTCTCCTTCAAAGACCTTGACCCTAAGTTCACAAGCCAAGCTACAATGAGAACAAATCGTCTCCCTCTCCTCCCTCTGCCAGGGTCTTGCCCTTTTGACGACGGTTCTTTCAGTCATAGCACCGATGGGGCAAACCCTTACACATTCTCCGCATTTAAAGCATCTCTCTTCCTTTACCTTAATTCTGGCCGCATAGCCGGTGCCTTCAAGCTCTAAGGCCCTGGCTCCACTTATCTCCTGACAGGCCCTTATACACCTCAAACACAGAATACACCGATCAGGCCAATGCCTTATAAAGGATATGGCCTGCTCCTTGGGCCCCCTTTCCCTCTTATCCTCAACGAAATAAGGCTCTTCGGAAATTCCGAGCTCATAAACCAGGTTTTGAAGCTCGCATTCCCCACCCCGGTCGCATATGGGGCAATCCAGAGGGTGATTGATCAGAATGAGCTTTAACGATTCCCTTCGGAGCTTAATCAAAAGAGGACTTTGGGTCCTTACAGACATCCCTTCTTGTACTACGGTGTTACAAGCGGTAACGGGTTTCTCAAACCCTTCGACCTCCACAAGGCAAATCCTACAGGAGGCTATTGGCAAAAGCCTCTCATGGTAACAAAGGGTAGGGATCCTTACCCCCGCTTTTTTTGCGGCTTCAAGGATCGTCTTTCCCTCTTCGATCTCCACCTCTTTTCCGTCTATCTTTAATTTCACCATCTTCATCCCCCTTAAAGGGCCACCATCGCTCCTCGGTAACACCTCAGACATCTTAAGGCCTCCCTTATCGCCTGAGGTGTCTTCAACCCCTTATTAACCTCTTCAAAGGTGTGCCTTCGAACCTCGGGTTCGAGCATGAAGGGCTCTTCTCTCATCTGGCCTGGAGGCACCGGGACTTTCTCCTTGGGATCAAAAAGCTTAAACTTCTCAAGGATTTTGTCCATAAGCTGTTCGTCCGTGGGCTCTACTTTCCCCTGTTGGAGAAAAGAGTGGATCATAAATGCAGCCGTTCTTCCGGCTGCTGCCGCCCTTATAAGCACATCGGGCCCCGTGACACAGTCACCACCGGTGAAGACCTTGGGATCTGAGGTCTGTAAGGTCAAAGGATCGGCTTCGACAGTTCCCCATTTGCTTATCTTGACCTTGGACCCCTCAAGGAAGGAAAGCTCCACCCTTTGTCCAATAGCCGGCACAAGGATGTCGGTCTCCATCACGAATTCGGACCCTGGCACTGGTTCAGGCCTTCTTCTACCTGAAGCATCGGGCTCTCCCAATCTCATCCTTATAAGTTCCACCGCCTTAACCTTCCTCTCCTCAGCTATTATTCTTGTGGGATTACAGAGATAGTGAAACTCCACCCCCTCTTCCTCGGCCTCAACGATCTCTTCTTCATTTGCTGGCATCTCGGCTCGTGTCCTGCGATAAACAAGCCTCACCGGCCATTTGCCAAGCCTTAAGGAGGTCCTCACACAGTCCATTGCCACGTTACCGCCACCTACCACAATGACGGCTTTACCCTCAGGGTAAGGGTCCTCACCTCGATTTATCTTATAAAGGTACCTGACTCCAGGGATAAACCCTTCGTAATTTTCCTTCTCCCCTTCAACCCCCATCTCCGCAGAACCCTGAGCCCCTACCCCCACGAAAATGGCATCATATTCCCGCAACAGTTCCTCAAACTTCTCCTTATCCACATCCGCGTTATACTCGATCCTAACGCCAAGCCTCTTTACCAGAGCCGCTTCCCTTTCCAATATGTCCGGAGGAAGCCTGTAATCGGGAATACCCCACCTGGCCATTCCTCCTGGACGGTCATGCCTTTCGAAAATAACCACCTCATAACCCAAAAGGGCCAAAAAATGGGCACACGAAAGCCCTGCTGGACCAGCCCCTATTATGGCGACCCTTTTCCCTCGCGGAGCTTCCGCTTGATCAAAAACAGGCTCCCTCTTCTTCCATATCTCGTAATCCGCCACAAACCTTTTAAGCTCCCTTATGCTTATGGATCCTTCCACCAAAGCCCTTCGACAATTGGACTCACAGGGCCTAACACAAACCCTTCCCAGTGTCCCGGGAAGACAGAGCCTCTCCCTTATGATCCTTAAGGATTCCGAAAATTCGTGTTCCCTTACAGCCTCCACATAAGAGGGTATATCCAAATGAACGGGACACGCGTTCATACAGGGAGCAGTCAGCCTGAAAACATACTTCCCTCTTTCCTTGACGCCCTCTTTTAAAGCCTTTTCAAAGGCCTCACGCATATACCTTAAGGCCTTAAGCACCGGAACAGAGGATGTCTGGCCGATTCCGCACTTGGAAGAATCCCTTATGGATTCAAGTAGCCCCTCCAGCTTTTCCAGGTCCTTCTCTTCACCTTTGCCTTGAACTATCTTCCGTAAAATCTCACAGGCCACCTTTGTCCCAACCCTACAGGGAAAACACTTACCACAGGAATATCTCTGAGTCTCCTCCATCCAGGCCAAGCACATGTCAACGATATTTACGCTTTCCTCTCGAATCTCAAAACCGTCCCATCCCATGAAGGCCTTGATCTTCAAACCGGGTCGAAACTCCTCGGGAAGAGGCAAAATCATCTGATCTTTTTCAACCCTTTCACCCCAACAGCTTAAAACCCCCATTTTTTCCTCACCTCTAACGATCTATCTCTCCTAATACGATATCGATACTACCTATCACCGCCACTATGTCCGCCACCAAATGTCCCTTCGTCATAAGGGGAAGGACTTGAAGGTTCATAAAAGTGGGAGGTCTCACCCTAAAACGGTAAGGCCTTGGCGAACCGTCACTTACTAGATACCACCCGAGTTCCCCTTTAGGTCCCTCAACGCTCATGTATGCCTCTCCGGGCAATGGAGATGGCCCTTCGGAAAAGTACTTAAAATGCCTCAATAAGGCATGGGATTCCTTCTCCACCATCTCTTTAGAAGGAGGAACCACATATGGATCATCCACTAAGATCTCACCAGGAGGTGTCTCCTTGATCTTCTTTAAGGCTTGATCGATTATACGTGTTGATTGCCTCATCTCTTCAAGCCTGACCAAATATCGATCATAAGTATCACCGTTCTCACCAATGGGTATTTCAAAATCAAACTCCTCATAACTCGAATAAGGCAAAGCCTTCCTCACATCCCATTTAACGCCCGAACCTCTCAAAGGTGGTCCTGTAACCCCATACTCGATGGCATCCTCGGGTTTCAAGACCCCAATGCCCTTTGTCCTCTTAAGCCATATGGGGTTTTTGGTAAGAAGGGTCTCATATTCCTTTATTCGGGAAGGAAACTCCTTTACGAAGGCCTCGACCTTCTCCTCAACTCCCTCGGGTAAATCCTTGGCAATCCCTCCTATACGAAGGAAACTGGGCGTCAATCTAGCCCCGCTTATGTCCTCGACGATCTCCAATATCTTTTCCCTTTCCCTGAAACAGTAGAAAAAGACGGTCATCGCCCCTATATCCAGCGCATGGGTCGCAAGCCAAAGCAAATGGCTTGAAATACGGGAAAACTCTGCCAGCATAACCCTTATATATTGGGCCCTTTTGGGAGGCTCAACCCCAAAAAGCTTTTCAACCGCTAGCATATAGGCCAAGTTATTGGAAAAGGCAGCTGTATAATCGAGCCTATCCGTTAAGGTCAAAGCCTCAAGATATTTCATGTTCTCACCGAGCTTCTCGACCCCTCGGTGTAAATGCCCGATGACCGGAAGCGCATCAATTATTTGCTCCCCCTCAAGCTTAAGGATCACCCTTAAAACGCCATGGGTTGAGGGATGCTGGGGTCCCATGTTGACGATGAGGTACTTCTCTCCCTCTTCAACGAACCATTTGGGTGGCTCAAGATCAGGAGGAGTGGAAGGAAGCTCAAAATCCTGTTCGCCTTCCAAGGGAAAATCCT
Organism: uncultured Thermodesulfobacteriota bacterium; assembly: GCA_964543765.1. GTDB lineage: Bacteria > Desulfobacterota > B13-G15 > B13-G15 > B13-G15 > B73-G16. Next base: position 3,569 of record CAZIZI010000009.1, on the reverse strand, counting down.
TCCTCAAGGGATGGCCCTTAAAGTTTTCCCAGGTCAATATTCTCCGAAGGTCAGGATGTCCCTCAAACTTGATGCCCAACATATCGTAAACTTCCCGCTCAAGCCAGTTGGCCCCTCGCCATACTTTACAGGCCGAAGGCAAGAATTCCCCTTCCCCCACTTGCGTCTTAACCCTCAAGCGGTTGTTGGTTTCCATGGAGTGAAGGAGATAGACCACCTCAAACCGCTTATCCCTTTGAGGATAGTCAACCCCACAGAGGTCAACCAACATCTGATATCTCGGAGAATTCTCCTCTTTCAAATACTTCAAAACCTCAATGACCTCTTGAGGACTAACCCTAACAGAAACCTCTCCCCTTCTCTCTTCAATCTCAATCACCGCATCTTTAAAACGTTCCTTAAGCCTTAAAGGAGTCTCCTTATCCCACATTTACCTTATCTCCTCAGGCCTTAATGGCCTTATGATATCCGGCCTTTGAGAGAACTTCTCTCGGGATATTTTTTCTTGGAGCTTCATCAACGCCTCAAGGAGGGCCTCGGGCCTTGGCGGACAGCCGGGAACGTAAACGTCAACCGGAACTATCTTATCGACCCCTTGAACCACGTTATAAGTCCTGAAAATACCCCCCGTAGAAGCACAGGTCCCATAAGCAATGACCCACTTGGGCTCTGGCATCTGATCGTAGATCCTTCTGACCATATAGGCCATCTTCTTGGTCACCGTTCCAGCCACAATCATGAGGTCCGCTTGCCTTGGTGAAGGCCTGAAGACCTCGGCTCCAAACCGGGCGATGTCAAAGGCAGCGGAGCTTGTGACCATCATCTCCAGGGCACAACAGGCAAGACCAAAGGTGACAGGCCATATGGAGTTTTTCCTCGCCCAATTGACAATACCCTCAAGGGTTGTCAACAATACGCCTTCAGGAAGCCTTGACTCTATTCCCATTCAAGCGCTCCTTTCTTCCAAACGTAAAAAAGCCCAATGAGCAAGATAAACACGAAAATCAACATCTCTATAAAAGCCACCATTCCAAGGTCCTTAAAAACGGTGGCCCAAGGATAAAGGTAAACCACCTCAAGGTCAAAGACCAAAAACAACATGGCCACAATGTAATACTTCACCGGAATCGTCTCATGGGTAGGACCGATGGTGATAACGCCACACTCATAAGGAGAGAGCTTAACCGCTTCAACCCTCTTAGGTCCAAGAAGATGTGACATAAAGAGAATCAGCAAAGCCACAAAAACCGCAAGCCCACCCATCAAAATTATCCCAATGTATTCGCTTAACATCCCTTCCCTCAACTTTGTGAGAAAATACACATACTTTCTACCCAGGGCGGAATTTTTTGTCAAGAGAGTTTAAAGAGGCCCTTAACGGGAATTAGCCATGGAAGGACATTTTGGGTTAAAATTTTAAACGAAGGGGGTTTTTATGCTCATCGAAATCGGCTTAACGGAAGAGAGAAGCCTTTCGGTTCCTTCTCCGAAAAGGCGATTTTGAGACCACACAAATGATTGAGTTTGTAAGAAAAGTTGCAAAGACTCTGCTCAATTTTCAGAATTACGAAACAATAAAGAGAAACAAGCTAATGCAAAGATAACCCGAAATTGACAGGCTGGTTTTAGGCCTTTTATGATTTGAACAAAAAGGACATCAAAGGTATAGGCATATTTGATAAATAAAGCGTTTATGCGGCTTTGGAGCATTCATCCTCGATATTTGGACACAAAAGGATTAATCGCCCTTTGGAGAGAGGCTTTATTAGCCAAAAAAGTCCTCCAAGGACATACAAGAGGCTATAAAAACCATCCGCAACTTGAAAGATTTAAAAATTACAGCGATCCTCTTTTGGCTATAAACTCATATCTCTATTATGTCTATTTGGAAGCGAAGGACCGAGGGTATAATTTCAATGTGAACAAGATAGAAGGAATTACATTTCTTTCGAAGTCTATCCCTGTAAGTGAAGGACAGCTTCTTTATGAGTTAAAGCATTTGTGTAATAAACTAAAAGTTCGAGATAAAGATAGGTTTTTAAAATTTTGCCTAAATTCTTCAAAAGAACAAATTGAACCGCATCCGATATTTTTTGTAATTTCTGGTGAGGTTGAAACATGGGAGAGGGTACGTAGTCCATGGCCGAAAAAGAGCTTAGGGAAAAAGCTTTAAAGTACATTGATGAGCATTTTACCATGACGATCGCCACCTTTGCGGAGGGAAAGCTTTGGGCAGCTCCCGTATTTTATGCTAATTCGGGTTTCACCCTTTATTTCGTTTCAAAACCAAATGTTTGTTTACATTCTCAAAATATCGAAAAAAATCCCATAGTAGCCATAACCATTTACGAGGATTATCATCTTAAAGAATTAGACGATTGGAAAAAGATAAAAGGCATTCAGATGCTCGGGAGAGCAAAAAGGCTTGAAGAAGAAGAGGAGATAGCTGAAGCTTTAAAGTCATATGTGAAAAAATATCCCTTCACAGCCGTTTATTTTAAGGCCCTATTCAAGTTTCCCAAGGCGATAAAGGTATTGGAAAGTTTTTTAAAAAAAATCCCCTTTAAACCTGACTTTATTGCTTCATTTGAGAATAAGTTTTATAAAGTAGATCCTTTAGAAGTGTGGCTTGTTGATAACGAAATAAGCTTTGAAAGAAGGCAAAAAGTCTTCCCATAGTATTATGTTAAAAGAGAAGCCCTCTTCTTATTTTAAGTTAAGTTTTTCAGCGATTCTTTTAGGCTTGGCCTCAGGAGTAGGTACTGTTTCTTTTATAATGTTGATCAATTTCATTTATTCCCACACCATTTTGAATTTCTCCTTACGTTCTCCTGTCTATTTTGCTTTAGCTAGTTTTATTGTAGTAGGAATAAGTTCTTTAATGGCCGGAATTCTCCTCAACTTTTCTCCAATGTCCGCTGGAAGTGGTATTCCTGAAGTGAAAGCTGCTTATTGGAAGGAAATGGGATACATAGATCTTAAAGCGGGGATAATCAAATATATTGCTGGAGCAACAACTATCGGTGGGGGTACGAATTTAGGACGAGAAGGACCTTCGGTCTTTCTCGGTTCGGCCATTGCGACCAATCTGGCTCGCCTTTTTGGGGTACCTCGTCGTTGGCTACGGGGTCCTAATGTAATTGGAGCGGCAGCTGGATTGTCGGCCGCCTTCAACGCGCCTTTGGCCTCTGTTGTCTTTCTCATAGAGGAGATTTTAGGAGACCTTAACAGTCGGCATTTGGGTTCCATCCTTTTGGCTGCAGGAGCTGGAGCTTTTGTCACCCATGCCATTATAGGTAAGCATCCCTTTATCATGCCTTATCTGGAGGAAACGAGTTGGAACCTTTACCTTTCGGTTCCCCTGGTAGCTTTCACCTGTGGGGTGTGGGTGTTTTTTCCAAGGGTCACTGCTCTTTTTAAGAGCTAAACTTCGAACCTTTAAATACATCCCCTTATGGATCCGCCTTTTAAGAGGGGGCAGGACCTCTCTCTTGAAATTTTAAAGCAAACTTCCATTTATATGGAAAAATGTATCGCATAGTGATGCATCAAAATTTCTTGGGGGTTCT
>CAZIZI010000008.1:0-60331 GCA_964543765.1 uncultured Thermodesulfobacteriota bacterium | reverse complement strand
TTTTTGATTTTCACACAACATCTTAATATAATTAAATCAAAATCTCGTCAATCTATCTCTATGTTCTACAAGCAAAATAGAGTAACCTCCTTTATTTAATAATTGTATAAGCTTAGGCCGTGCATCATTTACTCCAGAACCAATCTCTCCAACTACATGTTCTATTTGATATTCTTTTGCTATGGCATACTCTTTTAATCTGTTAATTTGACTTTCAAGATTATCTTTATTTTCATGAGACGAAACTCTCGCATATATAGCTACAACATTTTTGTTAGAAAAATTGTTTGTTTCATCCTCAAGAACTACAATCGTTCCAGTTGGTAGCTGTCTTGCGTTATGTAATTTCCCATCCTTAAACATCTACCATGCTCGCCTATAACTTATTCCCATCTTTTTAGCCCAATCTGATAATTTCATGCCTTTACCCAAATCAATAATTTCAACACTAATATTTTAATACAATTACTTTTGAGAAACCTCAAGCTTAATGGTCGCCTCTTTTAAGCGACGAACGGCTTCTTCGTACTGGGGGTCAAGAGGGACGAGTTCTTTTAACCTTTTTTCAGCCTCCTCCTTTTGTTTTTTTGCCTCTTCAGGATCGATCTCCTCTCCAAAGAAGGCCCATTCCACAAGTATGGTTATCCTATCGGGTAGTACCTCAGCAAACCCTTCTCCTATGGCGATTGTTGTTTCTCTTTCTTTCTGCTTATAGAAAAGCTCCCCCGTAGTTAAAGTGGCCACAAAGGGCCTATGGCCAGGTAAAACACCGAATTGTCCAAACTCACCTGGTGCTATAACTTCGTCAACCTCTTCGGATAAAAGAAGCCTTTCAGGCGTAACGACTTCGAGAAGCATTAAACCTTTACCCCCAACGATTTGGCCTTTTCAATGGCTTCTTCGATGGTTCCCACCATGTAAAAGGCCATCTCAGGAACGTGATCGTATTTGCCCTCTACCAATTCGCGGAACCCCTTGATGGTGTCTTCCAGTTTCACATAAGCCCCTTTTCGACCTGTGAATTCTTCAGCCACGTGGAAGGGCTGGCTTAAAAAGCGTTGGATCTTTCTGGCCCTGGCCACGATGAGCTTATCCTCTTCGGATAACTCCTCCATGCCCAAAATGGCGATTATGTCCTGTAAATCCTTGTATTTTTGCAAGATCCTCTGCACCTCTCGAGCCACCCAATAGTGCTCCTCTCCCACTATCCTCGGGTCCAGGATTTTAGAGGTGGAGTCAAGGGGATCCACTGCAGGATATATCCCCAATTCGGCTATCTGTCGGGAAAGCACAATGGTAGCATCCAGGTGGGTGAAGGTTGTTGCTGGAGCTGGATCAGTTAGGTCGTCGGCCGGGACATATATGGCCTGAACGGAGGTTATGGAACCCTTAATGGTCGAAGTGATCCTTTCCTCAAGTTCACCCAGATCAGTCCCCAGGGTCGGCTGATAACCCACTGCCGAGGGCAATCTCCCCAGAAGCGTTGAAACTTCCTGGTTGGCCTGAACGTACCGGAAGATGTTATCGATGAAAAGTAAAACGTCAAGGCCTTCTTCGTCTCGGAAATATTCGGCTTCGGTCAAAGCCGTAAGCCCGACCCTGGCCCTTGCCCCAGGCGTTTCGGTCATTTGGCCGAACACCAAAACCGTATTGGCCAAAACCCCTGACCTTTTCATCTCAAGCCAAAGGTCATTTCCCTCACGGGTCCTCTCGCCTACGCCACCGAATACGGATACGCCCTTATGATAGACAGCGATATTGTGGATCATCTCCATGACGATCACCGTCTTACCCACCCCGGCCCCACCGAAAAGCCCGATCTTACCGCCCTTGGGGAAGGGAGCAAGGAGATCGATGACCTTTATGCCCGTTTCAAGGACCTCGATCTTTACATTCTGCTCCACTAAACTGGGAGCAGGCCGATGAATGGGATAATACTTTTTGGCCTCTATAGGTCCAAGCTCATCGATGGGCTCTCCTATCACGTTAATAAGCCTTCCTAAAACCTCTCTTCCTACTGGGACCATTATGGGCTTGCCCGTATCAATGGCCTTCATGCCCCTCACCAGGCCATCGGTAGTATCCATAGCGATGCACCTTACCACCTTTTCCCCTATATGTTGAGCCACTTCAGCCGTTAGGTTCCACTCCTTGTCGCTAATATAAGGGTTGGTGATCTTTATGGCATTATAAATGGCTGGAAGCTCTCCGTCAGGGAACTCTATATCAATGACCGGACCTATAACCTGAACAATCCTTCCTTCATTTACCTTCTTCATCCTCCTTCCTCCCCTCACTTCACCTGGGCCTTTAAGGCCTCAGCGGTGGTGGCTATCTCGGTAACTTCCTTTGTGATCGAGGCCTGGCGGGCCTTATTATAAAGGAGCGTCAATTTCTCGATGAGCTCTTGCGCGTTTTTGGTGGCATTATCCATGGCGGTCATTCGGGCTCCGTGTTCGCCCGCGTTATGTTCCAAAAGGGCCCTGAAAACGCTCATTTCCACATAACGCGGTAAGAGCCTTGCAAAAAGCTCCTGGGGAGAAGGTTCATAAATCGGTTCCACCGGGAAAATTATGGGTTCACCAAGAGGGAGCTCTTCTTCTTCCACGGGGATTTCAAGGGGCAGAAGCCTTTCTATTGTTGAAATTTGAGAAAGGGGGGATCGGAAGAAATTATAAGCCAAAAATACCCCATCAACCTCTTCCTTTAAAAAGTCCTCCATAAGAGGTTGGGCTAACTTTTTAGCTACCTCATAATCAAAACGCTTAACCTGATCAACATAAGTGCGCCTTATCAATTGGGGATACCTCCTCCGAAAATAATCCCATCCCTTCCTTCCAAGGATATCAAGTTGAACCTCAAAAGTGGCCTCGGCTATAAAGCGTTCTACTTCCCGAAACAAATTGACATTATAACTGCCACAGAGCCCCTTTTCCGTACTTATAAGAAAAACAATGACCCTTTCCAGTTTTCTCCTCTCCATCAAAGGGTGATAGGGCTTTTTCGCCCTTTCCCAAAGATCCCGAACCATTTCTTTTAACTTATCTGCATAAGGCCTTGTGTTAATGATGCGATCCTGAGCCCTTTTTAACCTTGCAGCCGAAACCATATACATAGCCCGGGTTATCTGTTGGGTACTCCTTATGCCCGCTATCCTTCTCCTTAAAAGTTTTAGGCTTAGCATCAGACCTTAAAGACCTCCTGAAATTCCTTTAGGGCTTGATCCATTTTCTGTTTAAGGGATTCGTTTATCTCCTTTTTTTCCTCAATTTCCCTATAGATCTCGGGATACCTCTGTTCTACAAATTCGTAAAGCTCCCTTTCATATCGTCTAATTACTCCAACCGGTAATGCATCCAAATAACCGTTTACGCCCGCATAAATGATTAAGATCTGCTTTGAGAAAGGAAGGGGCTCGTATTGGTCTTGTTTAAGGATCTCCATAAGCCTTTCGCCCCTTATTAATTGGGCTTGAGTGGCCTTGTCAAGTTCGCTTGCAAATTTGGCAAAGGCAGCAAGTTCCCTATATTGAGCTAGCTCAAGCCTCAAGGTCCCCGCCACTTGTCTCATCGCCTTTATCTGCGCATTTCCTCCCACTCGGGACACGGAAAGCCCCACATTTATGGCCGGACGGAAACCGGCATAAAATAGGTCCGTTTCAAGATAGATCTGCCCATCGGTGATGGATATGACGTTGGTGGGAATATAAGCCGAGATATCCCCCGCTTGAGTTTCTATTATGGGAAGGGCCGTGAGGGATCCTCCGCCCTTTTCATCACTTAACTTAGCAGCTCTCTCAAGGAGCCTTGAATGAAGATAAAAAACATCCCCAGGATAAGCTTCCCGTCCGGGAGGCCTTCTCAAAAGAAGGGATAACTGGCGATAGGCCATGGCATGTTTGGATAGATCGTCGTAAATTACAAGGGCGTGCATCCCATTGTCTCGAAAGTACTCACCCATGGTGCAACCAGCATAAGGAGCTATGTACTGCAAAGAGGCGGGCTCACTTGCCGAAGCCGCTACCACAATGGTGTAGTCCATAGCCCCATATTGACGAAGCTTATCCACCACCTGAGCTATGGATGATTGTCTCTGACCGATGGCCACATATACACAATATACGCCTTGATCCCTTTGGCTCAGGATCGTATCGATCACAATGGCAGTTTTCCCCGTCTGACGGTCTCCCAAGATAAGTTCCCTCTGCCCCCTTCCTATGGGTATCATGGAATCTATGGCCTTTATACCCGTCCTCAGTGGCTCTTTAACCGGTTGTCTCTCCACAACCCCAGGTGCTTTCCTCTCAATAGGCCTATACTCCTTGGCTTCAATAGGACCTTTCCCATCCAGGGGTTCGCCTAAGGGATTTACCACCCTTCCGAGAAGTCCTTCTCCCACCGGTACCTGTATGATCCTCTTGGTGCGCTTTACCATATCCCCTTCCTTTATCCCCTTATCCTCTCCCAAGATCGCAACACCCACATTATCCTCTTCTAGGTTAAGTACAAGACCCATAACTCCGTTTGGAAACTCCACAAGCTCGCTCATCATGACCTTTTCTAAGCCATAAATCCTCGCTATTCCGTCACCTACCGAGAGCACCACCCCGGTTTCGCTTACATCTATCTCCTTCTCGAATCCCTTTAAATGCTTTTCCAGGATTTGAACAATTTCTTTAACTCGAACTTGCATCACGAGCCCTCCAGAAGGGTTTTACTTAGACGTTGAAGCTGTGCCTTTAGGCTTCCATCATACACTATCCCTTTGAACTCCACCTTTGCTCCCCCTATCAGAGAAGGGTCAATGGCTACCCTTAATATAACCCTTTTGCCCATAAGGTCCGAAAAGACATTTTCTACTTTTTGGACTTCTTCCTTTTCCACTTCCATAGGAACATACAAAACCCCTCTCATAATGCCCAAGGCCTCTTCTTTGAGCTCGGTGAAGACCTCCTTTATAAGTTTCAAAAGGTTCATTCTCCCGTTTTCAAGGACCATCAGGAGGAATCTCTTTATACCTTCGCTGAGGTTGAAATTTTCGGCTATATCTTCCAAGATCTCCTTTCGTTTTTTTAGAGAAAGAAAGGGCAAGGTCAAAACGCCTTTTAAGGCCTTTTCCGTTTCCAAAAGCCCTGAAACTAGCTCGAGTTCACGTTCATATTCATCGACTCTGTTCTCACTTTTGGCAAGGGAAAATAGGGCTCGAGCATAACGCCTGGCAAGGCCTAACATTTAATCCTCCTCAGGTCTTGGACGAAATCTTCAAGCAGCTTTTTTTGATCCCTCGGAGTCAGGTGTTCCTTGAGGATTTTTTCTAAAAGCGTTAAGGTCCTTGAGACCAACTTTTCCCGAAACAAGTTCTCCAGTTTCCTTCTCTCTTCCTCCATCGTCCTTTGAGCTTGAAGTCTTATCCTTTCGGCTTCCCTTTTTGCTTCTTCTAATATCCTTTCCTTTTCCCTTTGAGCCTCAGCGATGATCTTTTCCCTTATTAATTTCGCCTCTTCTTCTAAGCCTTTGACCCTGATCTTAAGTTCCTCAAGTTGTTTTTCCCAGAAAGCCTTTTCTTTTTTAGCTTCCTCAAAGTTTCGTCTGAGAAGCTCATGTCTTTCTTTTAGCTTGCTTTTAATGGGTTTTCTCAAAAACCAGAAAAGTAAAAAGACCAATAATAAGAAGTTTACGACTTTAAATAAGAACTCCCACATCTTTTTAACTCAAAGGCCTTCCGAGGATTCTTTCTGAAAAACCTTTTGCCAGGTTTTGAGCTAAAACTTCGAGTTCCAAAAAAGCACCCTTCAAATCTTCTTCCATTTTTTCCCTCATTACTCGGATCTCCTTCGAAAGTTCTTCCCGAAGTGAGAACAAAAAGCTTTCCCTTTCCTTCTTTGCTTCTTCTCGGAGCAAAAGGCCTTCCTTTAGGCTTTCTTCTTGTATTTTACGGAGCTCTTCTTCCAAAAACTTTTGCAGATTTTCGGCCTCTTTCCTCAGCTTTTCCGCCTCTTCCTTTTTTCCGAAAATCTTCTGATGGCGTATTTCCAAAAAACGCAAGAATGGCTTAAAGGCCAATTGGTTTAACAAAAACATAAAAACTATAAAGATGACAAACTGAAAGAATAAGCTTTTATCAAGCGAAATCACCCCCTCCCCCTTATGGACTTATTTTATATAACAAAACGTTCACCCTTTTGCAACTGTTAAGGATTTATGGACATATTATTTCCTTTTTTGAGAAATATTTCAAGGAGCATAAGAGCTGCAGGCGTCATGCCGGGGATCCGAGAGGCCTGTCCTAAGGTTTTGGGGTTCACCTTTTTGAGTTTCTCTTTGATCTCGTTGGAAAGCCCTGGGATTGAGGAGAAATCGAAGTTTTCGGGGATTCTTATGGATTCGAGGTCTCGGCTTTTTTCAACTTGTTGTTTTTGGCGCTGGATGTATCCTTCATATTTAACTTGGAAGGTTACTTCCTCTTTTACGTCCTGAGGAAGTTTCCCGATCTCCGGCAAAAAGAGAACTAAATGATCGAATTCCACTTCGGGCCTTCTTAAGAGTTCCTTTAAGGTCAGGGGTGTTTTTAAGGCCGCCGTCCCTATTTTCTTCAAACGGTCATTAACGGAGGCTTGGGGCTTCAGCTTGAACTCTTCGAGTATCTTCAAGGTTTTTTCGATTAGGTTTTGTTTTTCTAGAAGCTTTTTATAACGCTCCTCTGGGATTAGGCCCAACTTATACCCTATGGGCATAAGCCTTAGGTCCGCATTATCCTCCCTTAAAAGGAGCCTATACTCCGCCCTTGAAGGGAACATCCGGTAAGGCTCATCGGTTCCTTTAGTAACCAGATCGTCGATCAATACGCCTATGTAAGCTTTTGACCTTTCCAGAACCAGTAGCTCTCCTCCCCTTATCTTGAGGACCGCGTTTATACCAGCTATAAGTCCCTGAGCGGCTGCTTCTTCATAACCAGTAGTTCCATTTATCTGGCCGGCCAAAAACAGACCTTCTATTAACTTGGTCTCCAAGGTGGGTTCAAGCTGGGTAGGGTCTACGTAATCGTGTTCGATGGCGTAACCGGGTCTAATTATATGGGCCTTCTCAAGGCCCGGGATGCTTCTGACCATCTCAATTTGAACCTCCAGGGGTAAACTGTTGGAAATACCGTTGGGATAATATTCGTTCGTCCTCAAGCCTTCTGGTTCTAAAAAGACCTGATGACGCTCCTTGTCGGGGAATTTGACCACCTTGTCCTCTATGGAAGGGCAATACCTTACGCCTCGGCCCTTTATTATGCCCGTATAAAGGGGTGATCGATCCAGGGCTTTGCGGATGATATCGTGCGTTTTTTCCGTTGTCCAGGTAAGCCAGCAGGGGGCTTGAGGCCTTTCTATTTTCTCGGTGAAAAAGGAGAAGGGCCTTGGCGGATCTTCTCCATACTGAGGGATCATGCTCGAAAAATCTATGGTCCTTCCATCAAGGCGAGGAGTCGTTCCTGTTTTAAAACGTCCAAGCCGAAACCCAAGCCTCTCCAGTTCTTCCGATAGCTCATAGGAAGCTGGATCCCCAAGCCTTCCTCCGGGAAAGTTCCGAAACCCTATGTGGATGAGTCCTCTTAAAAAGGTACCAGGGGTTATGATTACGGTTTTTCCCAAAAAGACTTCTTCAAGACCGGTCTTTACGCCCTTTATTTTATGCCCGTCCACCAGTAATTTGGTGACGCTTGATTGGCGAATGAAAAGATTAGAAGTCGATTCCAGTACCTTTCGCATCTCTATGCGGTATTCTTCCATATCCACTTGGGCTCTTGAGGACCAGACGGACATGCCCTTTTTGGTGTTAAGGCGCCTCATTTGAATCATGGTCCTGTCGGTGTTTTTGGCCATCTCTCCCCCAAGGGCATCTATCTCCTTTACCAAATGCCCTTTGGCAAGCCCCCCAATAGCAGGATTACAAGACATGTGGGCGATCCTATCCACGTTATGGGTCAAAAGAAGTACCGAGGCCCCCATTCGGGCTGCCGCTAAGGCTGCTTCACAGCCCGCATGGCCTCCCCCCACCACTATTACGTCGAATACTTCGGGTATATTCATCAAATAATAAAGTTATCCAAGCTTTTTCAACTTGGAAAGCCTCTTTAAATGTTGTAGCTTTAAAAATGTGGGAGACGTAGTGGGAATAGGGGCGTTAAACTTGGATTTGTTTTATGAGGTCGAGGACTTAGAGGTCTTAGGCCTTCGAAGGGGGAGGGAGGTTGAGGAGGACTTCAAAAAAATGTTTGAACTTCTTCAACTCAATGGGCGTAAGGTAGGCGAAAGCGCCGGTGGTTCAGCGGCCAATACCGTTTTTGCCCTTTCCCGGTTGGGTTTTGAAGTTGGCTTTTGTGGCAAAGTGGGAGAGGATGAGGAAGGAGAGAAGGTTCTCAGAGGAATGGAGGGGGTTGATTTATCCAGGGTCAAAAAGGAAGGTAAGACGGGGCTTTGTTTGGTGATAATAGATAAGGAAAGGGACAGGGCTCTTATCGTTCAACCTAATACCAACGATACCTTGTCCTTTTCGGATCTTGATTTAAGTTACATCTCGCGCTTTAAGATCCTTCATATGAGTTCCTTTGTGGGGGAGACCCCTTTAAAAGCTCAGCTTTCTCTTATGGAAGAACTTCCCTCTCGAGTTCGGGTAAGTCTTGATCCCGGAGAACTTTACGCTAAAAGAGGGATAGAGGTCCTTTTGGGAATTTTGAAAAGGAGTTGGATAGTCTTTTTGACCGAAGAAGAGCTTGAACTTTTGACCGGGAAAAAATTAGAAGAAGGGGCGAAGGAGCTTTTTAAAGTGGGAGTCCGATGGGTTATTTGTAAAAGAGGCAAAAAGGGGGCCATTGCCTTTGGAATGAAAGGGAATCATGTTCTTGAAGCCGAACCCTTAAAAGAGGTGGTTGACAATACTGGAGCTGGGGATGTTTTTAATGCGGGCTTTTTGGCAGGGGTACTTTTGGGGAAAAGGGTTGAGGATTGCCTGAAACTGGGGCATCGATTGGCCTTAAAAAGCCTTAAGGGCTTTGGAAGGTCAAGTTACCCCAGTAAGGAGGACCTTTGCTTATAGGTTGGTTCTCTTCGGGAAGGGATGAGGCGGCAAGAGTTCTTTTGAAGAAGACCCAAAAGGCCATAAAGGAAGGGATTATCAAAGGGGAGATAAGTTTTGTCTTTGTAAACAGGGCTTTTGGTGAATCGGAAGAAAGCGACAGGTTTTTGAAGCTCTGTGAAGAATTGGGGTTGAAAACCTTAAGCCTTTCCTCCCAGGCCTTTTTCCCCGAAGAGAAGCTTAAGGATAAGGAAAGGTGGAGGAAACTCTATCATGAGGAGGTCATGAGGCTGATTGAGCCCTTTCCGATGGAGGTGGGCGTTTTGGCCGGTTACATGCTCATAATAAGCCCTCCTTTTTTGAACCGATTTCCCCTTATAAACCTTCACCCAGCTTTGCCGTGGGGGCCAAAGGGGACATGGCAAGAAGTCATGTGGAAGCTTATAGAGAAACGCGAGAGAGAAACAGGGGCCATGATTCATCGCGTCACCGAAGAGCTTGACCGTGGTCCTGTGTTGTCCTTTTTTAGAATAAGCCTGAAAGGTCCCAAGTTTGACCCCCTTTGGGATGAAGTGGAAAAGGGAGAAGTGGAAGATTTGAAAGAAAAAGAAAAGGCTCAACTTCTTTTCAGGCTCATAAGGGAAGAAGAGGAGAAAAGGGAGATCCCACTTTTGATACTGACCTTGAAGGCGCTTTCCGAGGGAAGGATAAAACTCGAATCTCCGCAAGCCCTTGATTTAACCCAAGAAATTGAGGACTCCTTAAGGAGGAAAGAATGAGGATATTTATAACCGATTGTGAAGGCCCTATTACCAAAAACGATAACGCCTTTGAGCTCTGTTCCAGTTTTATTCCTGGAGGCGACCTATTATTTCGTACTCTGAGCCGTTATGACGACTATTTGGCCCTTGAGGGAAAAATAAAGGACTATGAAGCGGGTTTTACCTTGCGTTTGGTTATGCCCTTCCTTTTGGCTTATGGCCTTGATATTCAAAAGATGTTTTATTTCAGCTTCGAACGCTTGACCTTGATGCCCCGTGCCATCGAGGCTATGAGGGCCATAAGGGGACTGATGCCTCTTTTCGTGATAAGTACCAGTTACCAGCCTTATCTTAAGGCCTTAGCCGGGCTTATAGGTCTTTCTTGGGATTGTATCGTATGTACGAGGATTTCCCTGGAGAACGTAAAGCTTGATGAAAAGGTCGTAAAAAGGCTCAAGGAAATTGCCGAATGGGTAATTTCCTTGGGTGAAATTGAGGAGTTCGATTTCCATGTTTTCAATAGGCTTAATGAAATATTTTTTGAAGAGTTTTCTGAGGGACCGGTAGCTCAAATTATGAGAAATGTTCATCCTATAGGTAGCAAAGGGAAAGGGGCGGCCGTGAAGGAAATAGCAAAAAGAACAGGTTCAAGTTTAGAGGAGGTCATTTACGTAGGAGATAGCATAACCGATTGTGAGGCCTTGAGGGAGGTGAGGCTTTCAGGGGGATTAGCCATCGCCTTTAATCCGAACCGTTATGCCCTCCAAGAAGCGGAGGTTGTGTGTCTTTCGGAGGATGCCTCTCCGCTTGTGGTATTCAGTAATCTGTTTCTCAAAGGGGGGAGGGAGGAGGTGGTTAAAGCCGTGATGAACTGGAATGAGGAGTATCTGCTCAAAAGGGGTGTTCCTCCGGAATGGCTTCCCAAAGGAGAAGTGGGCCTTATAGAAAGGGAGAACCTTGAGTTTTGGACTTTCCGAAGCGAGAGTTTTCGCAAAAGCGTCCGGGGGGTAAAAATAGGAGAATTAGGTTGAGGGAAAAAAGGCTCTTTCTTGTATTATCGTATCTTCTTTTGTTTTTGGCCTTTTATCTCTTCTTGAAAATCCTCTTACCCTTTGTGGCCTCTCTTTTTTGGGCGGTTATCTTCGTGGTGGCTTTTTATCCGGTAAACCGGGCTTTGAAAGTCCTTTTGCGAGGCAGGAAAGGGATTTCCGCAATGATCTGTACCCTAATGGTGGTGCTTTTGATCGTGATACCTCTTGTCTTTCTGACCACGTTGCTGGCAGGGGAGTTAAGCGAGGCCTATCAATATTTTGAGAACCTCATAGAGTCAGGGGCATTGGCAAAGATGATAAAAGAACTCGAAGACTCAAAACTAATTCAAAGGCTTCTTGAACTTTTCTCCACCGGAAATCAACCTCTCCAGCTTGAGGATGCCCTTCTGATCTTGGGCCAAAAAATCACCCGATTTTTGGCCTCTCAAACGACCCTAGTGGTAAAGAAGGTCTCTCTGGGGTTGGTGCAGTTTTTGGTGATGATCGTAGCCATTTTTTACCTTTTAAGGGATGGGGATTTATTGCTCGAAAAGCTCAAAGAGGTTTTGCCGTTAGAAAAAGAGGAGAAAGAGGAACTGCTCCGACGTATTTACGAGATGATAATCGCAAGCCTTTATGGAAACGTGCTTGTAGCGATAGTTCAAGGCTCACTTGGAGGGATCGGATTTTGGATAGTTGGTTTGCCTTCCCCCATATTATGGGGAAGTGTGATGGTCCTTCTTTCGCTTCTTCCGCTAGTAGGGGCTTATCTTGTATGGGTACCTGCTTCGTTGTGGCTTTTTTTTGGTCAGGGAGAGTTAGGAAAGGCCCTATTCCTGGCAGGTTGGGGGGTTTTGGTGGTAAGTACCGTTGATAATCTTTTAAGGCCCCTTTTTATAAGCGAAAGGGTAAAGGTTCATCCTTTGCTTTTATTTTTCGCCATCTTAGGAGGCATAAAGGCCTTCGGAATTCTGGGAGTTGTGGCCGCCCCCGTGATTGTGGCCTTTAGCTTGGCCATTTTCGACTTCTACATAAAAAGGCCAAAGCCTTCCCAGCCGGGAACCGAGTAAATTTTCAAGGCAGGAAGCTCCACGCAGGTTAGTTGCCCTCCGTAAACCGCACCGGTATCGATCCCAATCTTATTTTCCATTATAAGGACTTGCCTCAAGGGGGTATGGCCAAAGACCACGATCTTTCCGAAATCTTGTTTTGACATGATGAATTCGCCCCTTATCCAAAGAAGGTCCATTGGGTCCTGTTTTTCAAGGGGTATACCTGGTCTCAATCCCGCATGAACAAAAAGGTATTGTTCGGTTTCGTACCATAGGAGAAGGGATTCGAAAAACTGGAGATGCTCTTTCGGTAATTTGAACTTTCCACCTTCCATATAACTTCGGATGGTCCCTCCTCCTCCGTTGTAAAGATAAAGGTCGAGGTCTTGTCCAGTTTTTACCCAACGAAGGAACATGTCTTCGTGATTTCCAAAAAGACAGACCACATGGGGATATTCCTTTTTTAACCTTATGATCCTTTCCACTACCCCTCGAGGATCGGGCCCTCGGTCTACGTAATCACCGATAAAAATCAGCATGTCCTCTTGGGGATTGAAGTGTGGGCGGATCTTCTCCAAAAGCCTCTCTAAGGACTCCAAACATCCGTGAATATCACCTATTGCAAAATAACGCTTTACTTTTTCCCCACCCACCAACTCTCTTCGTCCCGATCAAACCACCAATCACAAAAATGGCGTTTGAGGATGGTTTTTGCAAGTTCAAGTCCAGTTTGGGTTTTGAGCCTCTTTAAGGCGTATTTTAACCATTCTTCAGCATAAGGATTTCCCAAGTCCTTTTGCTCCTTAAGTTCCAGGATCAATTCAATCTGATCCGCATCATGAGAAAGTTTTGCCTCAAGCGTTTTTCCTTCCTTGAATTCCTTAAAAAGCTCCAGGATCTCGCTTAAGTCCGTACCTTTAAGGGCATTCTCCAATGCCTCTTCTTCTTTAACTTGGACATATTTTTTATAAACGTAATTTTGATCACCCGTTCGAGACTCCGGAAGATCGTGCACCAGGCACATGAGGACTGTTTTTAAAATATCAGCTTTTCCCTCCATCTTGGCAAGGCAGTAGCCTATAAGGGCCGTTCGGAAAAGATGTTCGGCGACCGATTGTTCCCCAGAGCCGAGGAACCGGTAACCCGTTCGAGGAGTTTTTTGGAGGATCCCCAGTTCAAAAAGGAAATCGGCCAATTTCTTAAGCTCCATTTCGAATCTCTCCTTGTTGACAAGTATGGGTCTTATGTATTAAACATCCTTAAAAGGTCGGGTTTCAAGCCCGGCTTTTTGTATTGAGTTCAAGGAGGAAAGAGGTGAGGACTTTTCATTTAACAGCTGAAGAGGCACGGAATCAAAGGAAGTGGTACCTAGTTGACGCCACAGGTAAGGTCTTAGGCCGCTTAGCGGCCCAAATCGCTAAAATTCTTCGGGGAAAACATAAGCCGATCTTCAGCCCCCATCTTGACATGGGGGACTTTGTGGTGGTTGTAAACGCCGATAAGATCCGTTTAACGGGTGCCAAGTGGCATAAAAAGCTCTATTTTAGGCATTCGGGTTATCCAGGAGGGATCAAAGTTGAGACCGCTCAGCAATTGTTCTCCCGTAAGCCCGAGGAGTTATTAAGGCTTGCGGTAGCGGGGATGTTACCCAAGAACCGTCTTGGACGAAAGCTTTTGAAAAAGCTTAAAATATATAAGGGTCCTGAACATCCCCATCAGGCTCAAAACCCCGAACCCTTGAACCTTGAGGAGTAAAGGAGGTTTAAATGGAAGTACAACGGTTTTATGGAACGGGTAAGAGAAAAACGGCTATAGCGCGAGTTTGGCTAAAAATGCCCGGAGAGGGCCGTATTATCGTAAACAAGAGGGATTTCGAAAATTATTTTCCTCGAGAAACTTTAAGACTCATAGTGCTTCAGCCATTTAGGCTCACCGATACCTTGGGGAAATTTGATGTGCTTGTAAACGTAAAAGGAGGAGGCATTTCGGGACAGGCAGGGGCTATAAGGCATGGCATAAGTAGAGCCCTTGTGGCTTATAACCCCGATCTGCGTACGATTTTGAAGAAAGCCGGCTTACTCACCCGAGACGCCAGAAAGAAAGAGAGGAAAAAATACGGTCAAAGGGGCGCTCGGGCTCGGTTCCAGTATTCGAAGCGTTAAATGGATTTACTAAAAGTAGGAATAATCGGGGCAAGTGGTTATACAGGCGCGGAGTTAGTAAGGCTTTTGAGTAATCATCCAAAAGTAGAGATCCTCCTTTTAACCGCCGAAAAGCAAAAGGGCAAATCCATAGAGGAGGTGTTTCCGGGTTTTAAGGGATTGAAACTTCCAAAACTTGAGCCATTGGATTTGCCTTTGATTTCTCAGAGAGCAGATCTTTACTTTTTGGCCCTTCCCCATAAGACCTCGATGGAGGTGGCCAAGGCGTTAATTCAAAATGAAAAAAGGGTCATTGACCTTAGCGCAGATTTTAGACTCAAGGACGTGGAGCTTTACCAGAGGTGGTATGGTGTTCACAGTTGTCCCGAGCTTCTTAAAGAGGCCGTTTACGGGTTGCCCGAGCTTTATAGGGATAAGATAAAAAATGCTCAGCTTGTGGCGAACCCCGGGTGTTATCCCACCTCGGTTTTATTGGGGCTTTTACCGTTGGCTGAGAAAAGACTAATAGAAGGAAGGATCATAGCGGACTCAAAAAGTGGGGTAAGTGGGGCCGGAAGAAGCGTAAGGGAAGATCTGATGTTCACGGAGGTGGCCGAATCCTTTCGAGCTTATCAAGTTTTGGAACATCGCCATTTACCTGAAATGGAACAAGAGCTTGAAAATCTCCTCGGAGAAAAACCGCAACTGGATTTTGTCCCTCATCTTTTGCCCATTAACCGAGGGATACTCTCGACCATCTATGTGAACCTGAAGGTCTCGATGACCGAAAAAGAGCTTTATGAGCTTTACCTCGAGCGCTTTTCAAAAGAGCCCTTTGTAAGAGTCCTTGAACCAGGGTGCTTCCCTTCCACTTCCCAAGTTAGAGGGAGCAATTTCTGTGATATAGGTCTTAGGGTAAAAAACAAAAGAGCCGTGGTCATCACCGCAATTGATAACCTCACAAAAGGGGCCTCGGGTCAAGCCGTTCAAAACATGAACATAATGATGGGATGGCCAGAGACCACGGCTTTAACTTCCCTTCCGCTCTTTCCTTAAGAAGTTGCCTTCCGAAGAAAAAGAGGGTAAATTAGAACAAAAGTATTACGAGGAGAACAAAAGTGGGGAAAAGAACTGTTCCAGCGGTTTATCAAGTGGGGAAGGTCCTTTCGTATTTGGCGAAGGGGCCTAATTTTAAGGTAAAACTTACCGATATAGCTCGTGATCTGGGGTTTCATAAAAGTCGGGTTTATTATATTTTGAACACCTTGCGGGAATTTGGGCTTGTAGAAAAGGACCCATCCACTAAAGCCTATTCGCTTGGTCCAGCTCTTATTTTCATGGGGGAAAAGGTGCTTGAAAACCTAGATTATCGGCGCAAGGCGGAGCCATTTCTCAAGGAGCTTGCTCGATTTACGGGGTGTACGGCTTTTTTGGG
Source organism: uncultured Thermodesulfobacteriota bacterium (assembly GCA_964543765.1). Taxonomy (GTDB): domain Bacteria; phylum Desulfobacterota; class B13-G15; order B13-G15; family B13-G15; genus B73-G16. The sequence goes on along the minus strand of CAZIZI010000008.1, from coordinate 44,852 downwards.
TAAGGTTTCAGAAGGAAGGATATATGTGGTAGCTAAAGAGTATGCTGATGACGGGGTAAAGATAACTATTCCTTTAGGGTATAGGTTTCCTTTAAGTTATGGGGCGCTTGGGAAGATAATGCTCGCCTTTGGGGATGAGGAACTGAAGAAAGTCCTTTTAGAAGAGGAACGCTTGAGACTTTGGGTTGAAAGGGTGAATCTTGAGGAGGAACTTTCTCGTTTCCGCGAACAAGGATATGCGGAGGATTTAAGAGAAGTGGATGTGAGGTTTAGTAGTGTAGCTGCACCTATACTTGATCCTGCGAGGAAGGTATTCGGAATGGTGTTTATTGTGGGGACCTTTGATGAACTTACTGCTCACTTTTACGGCCCTCATGTGGCCTCAACAGCTAAGGAACTCTCCAAGGTGATCTGTGGTAGCTTTTAAGTTTACTCTTTTAGCTTAACCACCTCGCCTTCTCTGACGCCTGAACCTTCAATCAGAGAAGCCTGAGCGTTATCGATACCTAAAAAACCCGTTATTTTAATAGAAGCCTTCTTTGGCCCGAGGGATCTGCCGAGAATTTCTCCCGTTACTGGATGATGGATTTGAGGACCAACTGAATAGACCTCTAATTCCTGTCCGATTCTCAGCCCCGAGTTTTTTCCCGCATTAAGGTAAATTTCCCCTCCCTTTACCATAAGTACCGAAGTTCTCCATTCGAGTTTCGAAAGCCCCAAAAGGATACCGTCTCTTATATGTTTTAAGGCTTCATCTAAGGCCTTTTCCAGAGCCTTCTCACTTCCTTCTTTTCCTTGAAAAATGGGAAAAGAGACAGTACTTTGGCCGAACGCGAGTTTTAAGGGCCTTGTGCTTTCAGTATCTATGAGTTCCGCTTCGATCCTTACCAATAAGTACATCTGCTGGGCATCCTCGCCCCTCAGGATTTCCTTTATACTTCCTCTTATTAAGCCCTGGACGCCATAAAGCCTCCACAAATCCCATAAGTTTTGAGAAGCTAACTGAGGTGAGACGTTGAGCTCCTCTGGCTTAAGTGGTAGGCAGGATTGAGTTTCTTGAAGGGCCTTTTGTAATAGTTCTTGAGCCCTCTGTCCAACCCCTCTGAACTTGGGTTCCAGTTGAGAATCTTCAAACGAGAGTATCAGCAGTTTATATTTCAAAGGCCCAGGTAGTACGGTTGGCTTAACTGTAATCTCTTCTTTTTTCTCAACGCCTGTTGGTGGCGTTGCCACATAAGGCCTTGTTGTGTAGGTAGTGGCGCTTCTTGGGCTTTCGGGCCTTGGACGGCTCATTTCCCATTGGAGTTCCGCCTTTCTTTCCTCGGTTTTTTCCTTTTTAAAAAGAGCGCACGAAAAAAGTCCTAATGAAAGCAGGATAAGTAAGGCCCATTTACCTCTCATTTGTTTTCCTCCTTGAGCTTGAATATTATCGGGGTCATCTCCTCGGTATAAGACCCCTTTTGATCGAAAATGTAAAGAGGGGGTTCTACCACAAGCCCCTCCCTTCCTCCTTTAATACCTTCAACTAAGACCATCTTGGCTTCTTCTTCGGGTTTAGGATGGACGAACCGCAACCTTTTTGGTTCAAGCCTCCTTTTTCTCATCTCCACCAGAAGGGTGATAGCCCTTTTTGTGGGGTAGATGAAATAACACCGCCCCTTTTCTTTAAGTAGATAAGAGGTGGCATTAAGGAAATCCTCGATCGTTCCCAAGATCTCGTGTCTCGCCATGGCTTTTTTGTTCTCAGGATTGATCCTACCCGAGGAGGTAGGGTAATAAGGAGGGTTACTTATAACCACCTGGAAGCTTTGGGGAGAAAAGTGATGATCTATTTCCCTCACATCCCCTTCAATTACCCTTATCCTCTCAGAGAGACCGTTCATTTTTACGTTTTCTTTAGCAAGTTCGAAAAGGTCTTTTTGGATTTCAATCCCCCACAATTCCTTAATTTGTGAGTATTTTTTGCCTATGATGATCAAAATGACTCCATTCCCCGTGCCAAGATCTATAAGTCTTTCTCCCGGTTTAACCCTAACGAAGGAGGCCAAAATGGGGGCATCTACTGAGAAACGGTATCCGTTACTTGGTTGAAAGAGCTTTACCTTCCCTTCGAAAAGCCCATCAAGTGTCCACTTCACAATCTGCCTCAAAGAGTTGGTAAAAGACCAATCCTGTCAAAACCTTCGGGTAAAAGTAAGTGGACTTTTTGGGCATTATCTCTCCCTTCTCAACCACCCTTTCCAGGACTTCCCGCTTAACGCTCCTTAAAAGGAAGACCATATCCGCTCCTTTCCAAAGAGCTCCAAGGGCTTCTTCTCGATCCTTGGTAAAACTAATTTCCCCTCCTGTTTCCCCAAGCAGAAGCTGGTCCACCAGCACCGAATCAACGCCCTCTAAATGGGGAGGTATGGGGAGGTCCTTTAATGGGAAAAGAAGTTTTGGGTTACCCCTTTTAGAAAAAAGGACAATCGCTTCTCTTTCCCGATGCGCCTCAAGGGCTAGATCGAAAGAAGTCTCTTCGACCTTAAAGAATTCTCGGAGTCTTCGCATAATCGAGGTCTCTTCAACCCCATAAACGATCCGGTGAACCGGTAATATCAAAAGCCCCTCAGATAGAAGATCCGTAAGGTACATGGAAACGTAGTTGAAGGGGGAATCTTCGTCCTTTATGCCTAAGTAATCCCTTAAAGCCTTGGCTGCCTTAAGCCTATGATGGCCATCGGCTATTAAGAGCCTTTGTTCTTGTAATTTTTCCTGAAGAAAAGAAATAAGGGAAGGTTCCTTCAGGATCCACAGTTGATGCTTGACGCCTTCGTCATCGGTGAGTTCAAATTTTGGTTTTTCCCTTTCTAAAGCCTTAAAGGTCTTTTCGATCTCGCCTTTAGGATCTTGATAAAGCGAAAATATTTCACCCGTCTGGATTCCGGTGAGCCTCAGTAAATTTAATCGCTCATTTACGACTTCTTCCATAGTGTTTTCGTGTTCCTTTAAGGCTTGATCCTCAAGCTCAACTAACGCAATAAACCCCCATCGGGTATAAGTCTTTCCATCATAGAAAAAGACCTGTTTATAAGGATAAATAGAAGGTTCCTCCTCCCTTTTAAGGATTCCCTTTTTTAACCAAGCCGAAAGCGTCCTTTTGGCCTCCTCAGGACCCTCGGGAAGTATAAGCCTTACCACATTAAAAGGGCTTCTTCTCAAAAACTCCTCTTTCATCTGAGGGCTTATCACATCATAGGGAGGTGTCACTGCCTTTCTTATCTCCACTTCTTCGGAGAAAAACAACCCTCGAAAGGGCTTTATCTTCGGCACTTTACCACCTCTTTCTCACCTTTACCCCTTTTTGGGTCAAGTAGTCCTTTATCTCCTTAATGGTGTATTGATTATAGTGTACCATGGAAGCTATTAAGGCTGCATCCGCCTTTCCTTCGGTAAGCACTTGGAACAGATGTTCAGGATGCCCCGCTCCTCCTGAGGCTATAACCGGAATGGAAACGTTTTCGGAGATCATCCGGGTTATACGGAGTTCATACCCCTGTTGGGTCCCATCCGCATCAATGGAATTAAGGCATATCTCACCCGCTCCAAGCCTTTCCGCCTCCTTGGCCCACCATAAGGCATCAATCCCAGTAGGAGTTCTACCACCATTTATCCAAACCTCATACCCCGAGGGGGTCCTTTCGGATTGACCCACATAAAGAACGTCCATCCCCAAAATTATGGATTGGCTACCGAAGGCCTTCGCCCCCTCGTAGATGAGATTGGGGTTTTTTACCGCGGCCGTATTTATAGAGACCTTCTCCGCTCCCGCCAGAAGGACCATCCGCATCTCCTCAAGGCTCTTAATACCCCCTCCTACTGTCAAGGGGATGAATATCTCCTTTGCTACTTCCCTTACCAGGTCTATTACAATCCTCCGGCTTTCAGCTGAGGCTGTTATATCATAAAAAACGATCTCATCCGCTCCCTCCTCGTAATACCTACGGGCCATCTCCACGGGATCACCTACAGGCACATTATCCTTAAACTTCACCCCTTTGGTGGTTTTTCCCTCCTTTATGTCCAAACACACCACGATCCTTTTACTTAACACCTTAGACTCTCCATTTACAGAAATTTTCGAGCATTCTAAGGCCAGGCCTTCCGCTTTTCTCAGGGTGAAACTGAACTGCCCAAAGGTTAAATTTAGCTACTGCCGAAACAAACTCCACCCCATACTCCGTTACCCCAATTATTACCTCACGCTCTTCCGGAACGGGAAAGAAACTATGAACGAAATAAAACTCATGCTCTTCATCTATCCCTTCAAAAAGGGGATGTTCCTTCACCTTCTTCACCCTGTTCCACCCCATATGAGGAACCTTAAGCCTCTCCCCTTTGACTCCATAAAGGGGTTGCGGAAACCTCACCACCTTCCCCCTCAAAAGCCCAAGCCCTTTAACCCCATCCTCCTCACTTTCCTCAAATATAATCTGAATCCCCAAACATATCCCAAGCATGGGCCTTCCCAAGCGGAAAAACTCCCTTAAGACCTCATCAAGCCCAAACCTTTTGAGGTTCGCCATAGCAGAGCCCGCCGCCCCAACCCCAGGAAATATGAGCCTTGAGGCCTTAAGGACCTTCTCCGGATCGGAGGTTATAAAACACTCAAACCCCAAATGATCCAACGCCCTTTTAACGCTTGCCAAATTACCCGCTTGATAATCCAAAATGGCTATCATTTTTCGTGTGCCATAAAACTCTCTATAGGAACTGGTTCGCTTAAATAAAAACCTTGCATATAATCACACATAAGAAGCCTCAAAATCCTAAATTGTTCTTCATTCTCAACTCCTTCCGCAACTGTTTTAATACCAAGCTTTTTTGCAAGGTCAATAATCGTTTGAACAATTGCCAAAGCCTTTGGTTCATCAAGCATCCTTCTTGTAAAGCTTATATCAATTTTTATTATATCAAGGGGAAGGTTTTCGAGGTAAGAAAAAGAAGAATATCCTGTTCCAAAATCATCTATTGCAATTTTAATATCAAGATCTTTTATCTTTTGAATAATCCTTAAAGCATCTTTTTCCAAAAATAATCTCTCTGTGATTTCACAAATGAAGGGATAGTTTAGCGCTTCTCTTAACTCTTTGAGCCTTGAGAAAACTTCTTGAGAGAGTAAAGATTTTGGCGAAAGGTTTATGGAAAGGGGAATTTTAATTTTGGGCCCAACTTTTTTAATTTCTTCAAAAAGATAATCTTCAACCTTTATAATTAGCCCCGAAAGTTCAAGAAAGTCTATTATAGTAGCTATTGATTCAATTTTTTCGTTTTCTTTAACCCTCAAAAGAACTTCAATGCCTCCCATTTCCCCGTTTAAAGTTGAAAATAAGGCTGTCCATAAGGGATGAAGCTCTTTTCCTTTAACAATTTTGCCACTTTTTCCTTTTGAGATATGAAAGTTTGAACTTCTTTTTCTAAATTTTTTCCGTAAATTGAGAAAGTATTTTCCCCTTTTCTTTTGGCCGTTTTAAGGGCAAAGAGGGCCTTTGAGAAAAGTTGCTCAAAGGTTTCACCATCTTCAGGGTAAGAAGAAGCTCCTATGTTTACCGTTAAAACTACAACTCTTTCTTCAATTATAAATGGATTATAAAAACAATCTAAAATATCCGTTATAAGAATTCCTAACTTTTCTTTTGTAGTTTCAAAAAGCGTTATTAAAAATTCGTCACCTTGTGTCCTTCCAATAAAGGCTTGAGGAGGGAGGATATTCTTTAACCTTTGGCTTATTTCTTTAAATAAAGCTTGGATGAAAGAAAGATCATAAGTTATCACTAAAGTGCTAAATCCACATATGTCAACTACTAAAAGGGAAAAAGGTCTTTTGTACCTTTCGATGTAAGCATTGACCACTGTGGAAAAGCCTCTTTCGTGAGGGATTCCGGTGAGGCTATCAAAGGTCGTTATTTGTAAAGAGTAGAGATCTCCCCTTTCTAAGAGGTTTGCTCCTAAGCAAATAAAACCAACTTCTTTTCCATCCCTTTGAAAGGGAATGATTTCTACGTAAAGGTAAAAAGGCAAACCCTCTTTAGTTTTTCCTTCGACAAATCCTTGGTAAACCTTTTGGTTTTTTAAAATTTCTTGGAGGTTTGAAGGATATAGTAGGAAGGAAAAAAGAGAACTTCCGAGCACATCGTTTGCCTTAAAATTCAAAATTTCACAGGTTCCTTTATTTGCATAAAGAATTTTTCCTTTTAAATCAGTTATGAGACAAAAAAGTTTGGAGTCAGTAATTGCATTAAAAAGAAGGTCGCTCGCTTCTGTTAGATTCAGAGCCATCATTTTATGATTATAATAATAAATGTAACTTTCTTCTATTGTTCACTTGACGGTTTTGGGATGGGGTGTTAATTAATGAAAAGAAGGGGGCGCCCATAGCTCAGCCCGGATAGAGCGAGGGACTACGAATCCCTAGGTCAGAGGTTCGAATCCTCTTGGGCGCGCCAGAAGGTAATGGATGATAGGTGTATCCATTTTATGAAGATGGCTTTGGAAGAGGCGCGGAAGGCCTTTGAGGAGGGTGAGGTTCCGATAGGGGCTGTTTTGGTCAAGGGTGATGAGGTTTTGGCTCGGGATCATAATCGCACTTTGAGTCTGGGTGATCCCACGGCTCATGCGGAGATTTTGGTTTTGAGGGAAGGGGCTCGCGTGATGGGCAATTACAGGCTTAACGGGACTGAGCTTTATGTGAGTGTTGAACCTTGCCTGATGTGTAGTGGTGCTCTCGTTTGGGCGCGGGTTGAGAAGCTTGTTTTTGGCTGTCGGGATGAAAAGGGAGGAGCATTGAGCCTTTACGGGGTTTTTTCTGATGGGAAGTTGAACCATAGGCCTCAGGTAGTTGAAGGGGTTTTGGCGGAAGAAGCAAGGGAGCTTATGCAACGTTTTTTTAAGGAGCGGAGAGGTACCGAAGCGGTCGTAACGGGGCCGACTCGAAATCGGCTGTGCCGCTAAAAGCGGCACCGTGGGTTCGAATCCCACCCTCTCCGCCATTAGTAAAATAATTTTTCAAAAAAACCGAACGGGTGGGGTTGTTGGAAGGTTTGATAAGCCTATGTTTGGAAGTCGTTCGGAACAATTTGTAAAAGAGGGTTTGTGGTTGTATCAAAAACCGAACGGATTGCAAAATTGCAAAAATTTGTATCATTCTCTCGTCCGCAACCCTTGATTTTCCGAGCTGTTCCAGATGGTCCCGTATAGTTTGAGGTAGTCTCACTTCTTGAAACCCGTTCGGTTTTTTGCAAAATTACACCAACTTTTTGTTCGGCTTGATCCACTGGGAAGAAGGAGTATAATTTGAGGTGCGGAGAGATGCCCGAGCTGGCCGAAGGGGCACGACTGGAAATCGTGCGTGCCGCCAAGAAGCGGCACCGAGGGTTCGAATCCCTCTCTCTCCGCCAAGTCATCAGTGTCGATAACCGGGCCCTGCGCACCGGTCAGGTTATGAACCCCGCCAGGCCCGGAAGGGAGCAACGGTAGTAACCTCGGCTGGTGGCGCAGAAAGCCTGGTTATCGACAGTGAAGATTTGACATGTTTTACCTAGTGCTTGCACGCAAATGGAGGCCCCAGACCTTTGAAGAGGTAGTGGGGCAAGAAGTGGTAGTAAGGACCCTTAAAAACGCCCTCCTCAAGGGGCGGATCGCCCACGCCTATTTATTTTCAGGACCCAGGGGGGTCGGAAAGACCTCAACCGCTAGGATATTAGCCAAAGCCTTAAATTGTGCCGAGGGGCCTACTCCTTATCCTTGTAACAAATGCCAAAGCTGTAATGAGATCACTTCAGGTACATCCCTTGATGTGGTGGAGATAGATGGTGCTTCTCATACAGGGGTTGATAACATTCGGGAGCTCAAAGAGGCCGTTTCTTACAAGCCCATGCGTTCTCGGTATAAGGTTTACATAATAGATGAGGTGCATATGCTTTCGCAAAGCGCTTTTAACGCCCTTTTGAAGACCCTTGAGGAGCCACCTCCTCATGTGGTCTTCGTTTTTGCCACAACCGAACCCCAGAAGGTGCCTCTTACGGTGCTTTCCCGATGTCAAAGGTTTGAGTTCCGGAGGATTCCTCCCGAGTTGATTTTCAAGCATTTGAAAAAGATTACAGAAGCTGAAGGGATTGTGGCTGATGAGAAGGCCTTGAAACTTCTTGCGGAGAAGGCCGATGGGAGTCTGAGGGATGCTCAAAGCCTTTTGGATCAAGTGGCAGCCTATGCTGGTGGGGAGAAGATTATTGAGGAGATGGTGAAGGAGGTCCTCGGGATTCCCGAAAGGTGGACCTTGGAAAAATTGGCCCAATCTCTTGCTCAAGGGGACTTAAAGGAAGGCTTTAAGATAATAGAAGAGCTTTATGAAAGAGGGATTCCTTATGATGAGTTTCTTTTGGAGTTCATGAAGTACCTACGGGATTTATTGCTTGAAGGGAATAGAGGTTTTGATCCCTTCCAATTGCGTTTTTGGCTTCAGCTTTGCTTACGAGCCGAATCCCAGATGAGAAAAGGAGACCTGGACAGGTTGATCCTGGAAGTTACCTTGATGGAAATGGCCTACTGGAGGGATCTTGTATCGGTGAAAGAACTTTTGGAACGCTTTGAAAGAAAAGAAAAAATTGAAATTCCGGAGGAAAAGGTTCAAGAAGAAAAAACTGAGGAGAAAGTAATAGAGGAAAAAGTTGTAGAAGAAAGACCTTTGGTAAAAGAAGAGATCAACCTTGAAGGTAGCTATCCTTTGAAGCTTGATTTTGATTGGGAGACCTTTCAAAAGGAGGTTTCGGCAGAAAGCCCCATCATCGGGGCCTTTTTGGCTCAGACCAAATACTTGGGGCATGAGGATGGTCGACTGAAGATAGGGGTTCCATCGGATTTTCTGCTGGAAAGGCTTTTGGAGAGGGAAGTTAAGGAAAGGATTTTGAAGGTTTTAAGGTCCCTATGGGGTGGGAAGGGAGAAGTCCAGTTTATACTTTTAGAGGAGGCTCCAAAGGCAAAGGTCAAAGATCAAGATGTTTCATCCTTCCTAAAGGAGGTTCTGCAAGTTTTAGGTGGTGAAGTGATTGAAGAGCGCATCAATTAAAAATGGAACTTCTCGAAAAGGTTGAATTACTTCCACAAAAACCTGGTATATATCTGTTCAAGGACGAAAGGGGCGAAGTCCTTTACATAGGAAAGGCCAAGGACATAAGGAAACGGGTTCGTTCTTACTTTCAGGGGCCAAAAGACGCAAAGACTTCCGTAATGCTTTCGAAAATAAGGGACGTAGAACACATAGTGACCCATAACGAAAAGGAGGCCCTTATCCTTGAGGACGCTTTGATAAAGCAACATAAGCCCACCTATAATATAAAGCTTAAGGACGACAAAAATTACCCCTTTTTACGTCTTGATCCCAACGAGGCCTTTCCTCGGCTTCAAGTGGTGAGAAGGCCCAAGGATGATGGGGCTTTTTATTTTGGGCCCTTCCCTTCCTCTCAGTCACTTAAGGAGACGTTGAAGGTCTTGGGAAGCGTTTTTCCTTTACGCAAGTGCAGTAACTCCCAGATGGCCCATAGGTCAAGGCCTTGTTTAAATTATCAGATGAAAAGATGTTTGGGTCCTTGTTGTAATCAAGTAGACGCTGAGGAGTATAGGAGTTTAGTGGAACAGGTGAAGAGGTTCCTCCAAGGTGGAGCCGAGGAGGTGATGAAGGAGCTCGAAAGGAAAATGCATGGAAAAGCGGAATCCCTTGATTTTGAAGAGGCAGCTCTTTTGAGGGACAGGCTTCAAGCCCTAAGAAAGGTCCTTGAGCCTCAAAAGATCGTACTTTTGGACCGTTCAAATAAAGACATAATAGCCTTTGAAAGGGATGGCGAGAGGGTTCGTTTCTTTCTCCTTTCCATTAGGGGAGGTAAGCTTTTAAGCGGGAGGAGTTTCGAGTTTAAAGATGTGGGGCTTCCGGAGGAGGAGGTTTTACTCTCCTTTTTGAGCCGGTATTATCAAGGGCAGGGATTTAAGGCCTCAGATGAAGTGATCGTTCCGGTGGAGCTTGAGGATGCTTCTATGCTTGAAAGTTTGGGTATAAGGGTTCATCCGCCCCTGGATGAAAGGGAGAGGGAGCTTTTAGAGATGGCCTTTGAAAATCTTCGCTTAAGAACTGCGGGCATCCATTCTGTACTTGAGGAATTGAGGAGGCGATTTCGTCTTAAGAAAGTTCCCTATCGCATTGAGGCTTTTGATATTTCCGAACTAAAGGGAAAAGAAGCGGTCGGATCGATGGTGGTCTTTCTTGAGGGGAAACCTTCCAAAAGCCAGTGGCGGCGTTTTCGTATAAAAGAGGTGAAGGGGATTGATGACTACCGCATGTTGGAAGAGGTTTTGAGAAGGCGCCTTTTAAGGGCCAAGGAGGAAGGGGTTTTTCCCGATCTTCTTTTGATCGATGGTGGTAAGGGGCATTTAAAGGTGGCCTTGAAGGTTTTAAAGGAGATGGAACTTGAAGGGATAGATTGCCTTTCGATCGCAAAGGCCCGAGAGGGAGAAAAGGAGGATAAAGTCTATCTACCTCATGCGCGAGATCCCATTCCCTTAAGGGAAGGTAAAAGGTGGGCCCTTTTTCTCAAACAAATAAGGGATGAGGCCCATAGGTTTGCCCTTTCTTATCACCATAAACTGAGGGAGAAGAGGCTTTTTGAGGGGATTAAGATCCCAGGGCTTGGGCAGAAAAAGCTTCAAATGCTGTTGGAGAAATTTGGGGGATTGGAAAACTTAAAAAAGGTCAGGCCTTCAGATTTGCTGGCTCTTCCAGGCATAGGGCCTGTTTTAGCTCAAAGAATTTGTGAATATTTTTCACAAAAGGAGGTAAAAAATGAGATTCAAGGTGGGGAATTCCGTTCTTGAGCTTGTCCAAGGTGATATAACCCAGCAGGATACCGATGCTATCGTAAATGCAGCCAATCCTACGCTTCTTGGAGGTGGAGGGGTTGATGGGGCCATCCATAGGGCTGCGGGGCCAGAACTACTTGAGGAGTGTAAGAAACTTGGGGGTTGTGCGACAGGAGATGCCAAGATCACTAAGGGTTATAGGCTTAAGGCCAAATACGTGATCCATGCCGTTGGACCAGTATATAAACGTGAGGGGGAAAAAGCGCCGGAACTTTTGGCAAGTGCCTATCGCCGAAGCCTCGAATTGGCTTCCCAATATGGCATCCGCACCATAGCCTTTCCGTCCATAAGCACCGGGGCTTATGGATATCCCGTTGATGAGGCGGCTCCCATAGCCCTTAGGACTGTGATGGATTATCTTAAGGATCATCCGGATATAGAGCTTGTGAGGTTTGTTCTCTTCACCAAGGAAGTGTTTGATGCTTATAAGAGGGCTCTGGAGGAGCTTGTGAAGGAAAAAGGGTATGGAGATTTTGAGGAAGGTAAAGGAGACGATAAGTGAGTTTGACCTGTTGTCAGAAGGGGAGAGGGTAGGAATTGGCCTTTCGGGAGGCGTTGATTCGGTTGTTTTGCTTGACCTTCTTGAACGTTTAAAGGAGGAACTTAAGCTTGAGCTTCATCTGCTTCACCTTGAACATGGCATAAGAGGAGAGGAATCCAAAAGGGACCTCGAATTCGTCAAAAAATTGGCCCAAGAGAAAAATCTTCCCCTTTTCTTTAAAGAGGTTAACGTTCCTCTTTATGCTAAAAAGGAGAAGCTTTCCCTTGAGGAAGCAGCCAGGGCTTTAAGGTATCTTTTCTTCGAAGAGGCCATAAGGGAACTTCACCTAAACAAAATCGCCTTAGCTCACACGGCCGATGATCAGGTGGAAACTTTCCTTTTGGCCCTTTTAAGGGGGGCTGGGCTCAAGGGCCTTAAAGGAATGCCTCCCAAAAGGGGGCCTTATGTGAGGCCTCTCATAAGGGTTTGGAGAAAGGAGATAGAGGAATACGCTTCCCAAAGGGGGTTAAGATATGTGGTCGATAGCACCAACTTTGAACTTTCCCGTTTAAGGAACCGAATTAGGTTCGAACTTATCGGGTTTCTTAAGACCTTCAACCCTCGGATAAAAGAACGAATGCTGGAAATGACCGAGATCCTCCGTCAAGAAAATGAGGTTTTGGACCTTTTAACAGAAAAGCATTATAAAAATTTGGCCCAAAAAGAGGGAAAAGGGATTTACTTTGACCTTCAAGCTTTGAAGGAGCTACCTCAAGCTGTAAGGATGAGAGTTATGGCGTTGGCCTTTCGAGACCTTACAGGGTTTGATCTGCCTTTTCGGCACCGAAAGGCGATAGAACTTCTTATAAATGGTAAAGGAGGCGATGTGGAACTTCCCCAAGGCTTTTTGGCCTCAAGGCAGGGAAAGAAAGTGTATATAGGTGAAAGACCGGAAGGTTTTGAGATTCAGCCTAAGGAACTTCAAATACCCGGAGTAACCGAGATCGCCCCTGGGGTTTTCATTGAGGCAACTATCATTACCACTTCGGACGAAAAGCCCTCACCTGAAATAGCCCTTTTGGATTTGGACAAGTTGAGGCTTCCCCTTAAGGTAAGATCTCCTCAAGAAGGGGATAGGTTTGTTCCCTCGGGGATGTTCAACAAAAAGAAGCTTCAGGATTTTTTCGTCGACCTGAAGGTGCCAAGGTTTTCAAGGAAGGCGACTCCCATAGTTTTAAGTGGAGAAGAGATCTGTTGGGTCGGAGGGTTTAGAGTAGATGAGCGTTTTAGAGCCAAAGAGAATACCCAGAGGGTTTTGAAGCTGAGACTTATAAAGGAAAAACCGTAACCTCTTCGCCCTTGGAGACCCCTTCTTTTTCAGCCTCGATAAAGAGAAGGCCATTGGCCTTCACTAAAGGCATGAGGACCCCTGACTTAGAGAAAATTGGCTCAGCCCAAAGCTTACCTTTCTCCTCCTTAAGGATTACCCTCACGTAATCCTCTCGGCCTGAAGGCGAATGGATGTTCTTTTTGGAGAAAGCCCTAAGCTGCATTCTAAAAGGGGGCAAAAAGGGTGATTCGCCTCCCAGTTTTCTCAAAAGAGGGATCATTAAGACCATCGCTACAATCGCACAAGAGGCAGGATGTCCGGGAAGGCCAAAAATGGGGATTCCCTCCTTTTGGGCCAAAAGGGTGGGCTTTCCCGGGTTTATAGCTACTCCGTGGGCCAATACTTCGGCTCCTATTTTCTTCAAAGCCAAAAGCGTAACATCCCTTGTCCCAACGGAACTCCCACCGGAAATGAGTATCATATCGAGGCTCTTTTCAAGTCCTTCCTTTAAAACCGAAAAAAGCTCTTCTACTTCGTCACCCGAATGACCCAAGTAAATGGGAATACCCCCCTCTTGTTGGACAAGGCCTCGAAGGACATAGGAATTTGAGTTTCTTATCTGACCCAGTTTTGGTATAGCCTCAATGGGGACTATTTCGTCACCGGTAGAGATAATACCCACTTTAGGACGTTTGAAGACCTTAAGGCGTGAAAGGCCAATTGCTGCACATATCCCAAGGTCTTGAGCCTTGAGCCTTCTTCCCCTTTCAAGCAAGAGCTCGCCCTTCTGAAAATCCTCTCCCCTTTCCATTACGTTTTCCCCAGGTGATACAGCCTTTATGACCTCTATTTCGGATGGACTCAGCTTCCTTGTATATTCCACCATCACTACCGCATCAGCCCCTTCCGGGAGAAGTCCCCCTGTAGGAATGCTCACCGTTTCTCCTTCTTCAACCCTTAAGGAAGGGGCTTCTCCCATCTTTATCTCTCCTATCACCTTAAAAGGCACAGGGGATGAGGAAGAAGCCCCAAAGGTAGAAGAAGATTTCAGCGCATAGCCGTCAACCGTAGACCTTCGAAAGGGGGGAAAATCTTCAGGTGAAAACACGTCTTCAAAAAGGACTCTTCCTAAGCCCTCATCCAGGGGGATCTCTTCGTAAGAAACTGGCTCAAATTGAGCGAAAAGATCCCATATTTCTTTTACGGTTTTTACTTGGAAAAACTCCATTTTAAAGAAGTTCCACCTTATCCCCTATCTTTACCTTGCCCCCTTCGAGGGTTCTTCCGAATCGGCCTTCACGGCTTACTATCCACGGACGCCCTGAAGGCTCAAGTTTCCCCTTTCCTATCTGGGTTATCCCCACAAGGGCTTCTCCTATCTTTAACACCCTCCCGACCCTTAGTTCCTCCAAGGGAATGCCCCTTATGGTAAGGTTCTCGCTGTATTCCCCTTCTTTAAGGCTTTCCAAGACTTCTTTGGGAGCAAGGGCCAAGGCCTCAAGGGGAAATATGGAAAGAGGACGCTCCGAATGGGAGTGAGCATCCCCCAAAATGCCATACCCCTTTTCGAGGATGGCCTCTTTTACATTTCTTTTAGGCATTCCCTTTTGTTCCGATAAATTAACAGCTACGACCTCACCCCTATAATTTTGGGCCTTAAAGTGACCGCTTTTACCCCCTGACTTTTCGATAAGCCTCAGATTCCTGATAACGGCCTGGCGATCAACGGCTTTTATCATGTCATAAACAGCCAAACAGGCCACAGCTCCTCCTACCATAGCTTCCATCTCAGCTCCAGTTCTTCCCCATACCTTGACCCTTGTCTCCACCCTCAAGATCCCTGCATCAAAAATGGGTTCAAAGTCCACTTCCACAAGGGAAATCTCCAGGGGATGACAAAGAGGAATTAACTCCCAGGTCTTTTTTGCCCCCATGATTCCGCCGAGTCTTCCCACCGCCAATACATCCCCCTTTTCAATTCCTCCTTCGTAGATCCTTTTGAGCGTTTCGGGCTTCATATGAATAAAGGCTTCGGCCCTGGCTTCCCTAAGGCTTACTTCTTTGGAGGTTACATCCACCATCCGGGCTCTTCCCTTTTCGTCCAAATGGGTGAGTTCCACCTTTAACCCCCTATTTTGTCCATCGGCCTTTGGCACTTTCTTAACTTAAAGCCGTCCCTTACACCCAAATAAGGCTTTCTCTCCAAAGCCTCCTTTAAAGCCTTAAGGATCCCTTTCTCTCCCTCTTTACGAAGGTAAGCTTTGAGGTCCACTTCCTCATCTGAAAAAAGACAGGATCTAAGCTTTCCATCTGGGGTAAGTCTCAAGCGATTACAACGCGAACAGAAATGAGCGCTTAAAGGGGATATTACGCCCACTTCCCCCAACGCTCCCTCAAATTTGAACCTTCTAGCCGGTCCATCATAAGGGCTTTGAGGAATGGGTATTAAAGGTGCGATCTTACTCAAGCGTTGAAGGATCTCTTCGCTTCCTATTACCCTTTGGTCTTCCCAAAGGTTTTCACCTATAGGCATGAACTCTATGAACCTCACGTGAACGGGGAGTTTAAACGTCAAAGAGGCCAGGTCTTCGATTTCGTCGTCGTTAAAACCCCTCATGCTCACCACGTTTATTTTCACCGGTTCAAGCCCTTCCCTTAAAGAGGCCTCAATTCCCTTCCATACTTCCTCGAAGGCATCCCTTTGTGTTATCTCGGCGAAGCGTTCGCTTTTGAGAGTATCAAGGCTCACGTTAACCCTTTTAAGCCCCGCCTCTTTGAGTTCCCGAGCGTATAAGGCAAGGAGGGTGCCATTGGTGGTGAGGCTTAAGTCTTCTATACCCGGTATCCGAGCGATCTGAGCGATCAACTCAGTGAGGTTGCGCCTTAAAAGCGGTTCCCCTCCGGTAAGCCTTACCTTACGTAACCCAAGTTTGGCCATGACCTTAATTACTCGGATTATCTCCTCAAAGGACAAAAGCTCCTTATAGGGAAGGAATTCCTCATCTCCTAAGGGTCTACAATATTGGCATTTCAAATTACATCGGTCAGTTACCGAAATCCTGAGATAATTTATGGGCCTTTTGTAGCGATCAATAAGCTCCAACTTTACCTTTCCCTCTCTCCCCTTATGAATTCCTCCACCATCTTTTTGGCTTCCCAATCGGGGTATTGTATCGGCGGATGCTTCATAGTGTAAGCCGATATGGAATAAAGAGGACCTCCAATATTTCGATCTCGGGCCAACTTACAGCATCTTATAGCATCTATCATACAACCAGCGCTGTTGGGAGAGTCCTCAACATCGAGCTTGAGCTCCAAACA
Organism: uncultured Thermodesulfobacteriota bacterium; assembly: GCA_964543765.1. Lineage (GTDB taxonomy): Bacteria > Desulfobacterota > B13-G15 > B13-G15 > B13-G15 > B73-G16. The sequence goes on along the minus strand of CAZIZI010000008.1, from coordinate 28,776 downwards.
CATGGGCACGTCCCCAAAAAGCCTTCCCTCGATCTTTATGTAACATATCTTTCTATCCTTCAACCAAGGCACCCAATCGGCGGGACCTATATGGACCATATCTCCTTGAAATTCGGAAGATAAGAGGGAGGTAACCGCTTCTGTTTTGGATATCTTTTTGCTCTTAAGACGGCTTCTTTCGAGCATATTCAAAAAGTCCGTGTTACCTCCAAAGTTAAGTTGATAGGTCCTATCGATCTTGACCCCCCGATCTACGAAAAGTTTGGTCAAAACCCTATGGACTATAGTAGCCCCAACCTGTGACTTAACATCGTCTCCTACAACGGGGATCCCCTCCTTTTCGAACCTCTCTGCCCAGCTTTTATCCGAAACGATGAAGACGGGCATAGCGTTGATGAGGGAAACACCGGATCTGAGACAGGCTTCCGCATAGAACTTAGCTGCCATCTCTGAACCCACGGGGGTGTAATTTATGAGGATGTCAGCCTTGGTCTCCTTCAAGACCGATACTACGTCTTCAAGTTCGTCCTCTTTCTCATCCGCGAGAAGGAAGGTTTTTTCCAGGGGGTACTCCGCCATATGAGGGGCAACTCCATCAAGGACCTTGCCCATCCTCACTTTAACTCCTAGATGGGGGATATCCGGTTCAAAAATCGTGGTGCAGTTCGGAGGGGAGAATATGGCCTCTGAGAGGTCCTTTCCCACCTTCCGAGCGTCCACATCCCACGCGGCCACTACCTCGATGTCCCAAACCTTGTAGCCCCCTATGTCTTCATACATAATGCCACTGGTGTCGCGATGGTGGCATTTTTTGTAATAAAAAATTCCCTGAATGAGAGAACTTGCGCAATTACCGACCCCAGCTATGGCAATCCTTACTTTTTCTCCCATTCTTCCCTCCTTCGGAGATTTTAACGATCCTTTTCCCAAAAGAAAACCCCCGTGTTCCTTTTATTATACATAGTGTTTGCTTTTGTTTTTCAAGGTCGCCGTTTTTTAACGCTCTTTTCGTTGACATTAAGAAGGAGAAAAAGAAAAATAGAATCATGTTTCCCTTAAAGGACACTATCCCTCATAGACGGACCCCCTTTGTGATGTGGCTTATTTTCGGGATGAACACCTTGGTTTTTCTTTTCCAACTTTCCCTTTCTCGAGAGGCCCTAGAGGAACTGATTTTAAGGTATGGGGTTATACCCCGTAGCTTTACCGACCCCCGATGGGCTTTGGAGAATGGGCTTAAGGCCTTTAACGTCTTATCTTTTTTTACCTCCATGTTTCTACACGGGGGATGGTTCCATTTTATAAGTAACATGTGGGCTTTTTTGATCTTTGCCGATAATGTGGAAGATAGGTTGGGGCATTTCGGGTTTTTGGTTTTCTACTTGCTTTCTGGTTTTTTTGCGGGACTGATCCACGTGCTTTTCAATCCTTTCTCTCACATACCCACTATAGGTGCTTCGGGTGCTATCTCTGGAGTGATGGGTGCTTATATGGTCCTTTTTCCTACCTCCAGGATAATAACGCTTATACCGATTTTTTTGATCCCTTTCTTGGTGGAGATTCCCGCTTTTCTTTTCATCGGGCTCTGGTTTTTAAGCCAGTTTTTTAACGGGATGTTCAGCCTTCTTTTGCCCCAGAACTTCGGTGGTATCGCTTGGTGGGCCCATATCGGCGGTTTTATCTTTGGTATCGTGCTTTTACCTATTTTCTTGAGGAGAAGCCGTGGTTATAGAAGGCGATTTTTATAAGTATATGGTCCATAAATGGAGGCCTTTCGTTGAAAAGACCGCCCTTTTGGTGGTTGATATGCAGGAGTATTTCCGACCTATTAGTTCAGGAGTAGTGGAAAACGTGAAAAAGCTCATCGAGGGTTTTAGGAAGCTAAAAAGACCCATCATATTTTCCGTACACGGTCACAAGGACCCCAAACTCAATGGAGGCATGCTTTACAAATGGTGGGGGGAATTGATCATAGAGGGTAGTTTCGATGATCGCATTATGGGAGAATTAACCCCTCTTGAAGGCGAGAAAATAATAAGAAAGAGGCGGTATAGCGTTTTTTATAAGACCGATCTTGAGGAGTACCTTCATAAAGAGGGCGTTGAAGATCTTGTGATCTGCGGGGTGATGACCAATTTGTGTTGTGAGACTACGGCTCGAGATGCTTTTATGAGGGATTTTCGTGTCTTCTTCATAGAGGACGCCACTGCTACTGTTAACCCCGAGCTTCACCTGGCTACTTTGATGAACCTCGCTTATGGTTTTGCAGTGATAATGAAAACCGATGAACTTCTCAAACATCTCGGCTTTTAAGGTTTTGATATTCCGCCATTAACTTTTTGATGTCATCCCAGGCGAGCCTTTTATATTGAGGATTCCTAAGAAGAAAGGCCGGATGAAAGGTAGGTAAGACCTTTATGCCCTTCCATTCCTTAAAGGTCCCTCTCTGGGAAGTTATTTTTTCTTGAGTTCCAAGTAGCGTCTGAGTCGCAAAAGTCCCCAAGGTGCAGATAAGTTTCGGCTTTATGATCTCGATCTGCCTTTCCAAGAAGGGCCAACATGCCTTTATCTCTTCGGGTCGGGGATTGCGATTACCCGGGGGTCTGCATTTTAATACATTGGTTATGTAAACCTCCCCTCTTTCCAAGCCCATGGCTTTTATGATCTTAGTGAGCAGTTCCCCCGCTTTTCCCACAAAAGGCCTTCCTTGCTCGTCTTCTTCGGCCCCTGGGGCCTCTCCTACAAAGAGCAAGATAGAGTGTGGGTTCCCCTCTCCCAAGACGGGATTTTTCCTTGTTTTATAAAGCGGGCAGGCTTTGCATCGTAGTATCTCCAGTCTGAGATTTTCCAATTCCCTTTCCCGGTCATCGCAATTTTCCCTTTGAAGGGGAATGAATTGGAAGCCGAGAAGTTGTAAATGTTTGAGAAAAGCCGAGATCGTTTTTTCCCCTTCCATCCTTCAGAATTTAAAGCTTATCCGCCGATGATTTTCAAGCTTGAGTTTTTAGGAAAAGGCGTGGTATTTTCACTCAGCTAAAACCGTTGAAAGGGGAAGTTTAAAAGTTATATTTTCGGATATGAAACTGAAGAAAAGCCTTCCTGATCCCCTAAAAAGGAGAGAAATCCTTTATGGGAAAAATACGCCTCGTGAGGTTTTGATCCATTACGGTGACCTCTACTACGAAGTGGGGCGTTTGAATGATGCCGTCGAGTTTTACGGAATGGCCAATCACAGGGAGGCTTTGTTGAAACTTCGAGATTTGGCCCTGGAAGAGGGCGATTTTTTCCTGTTTCAGCAGGTGACCGAGTTTTTAAGGGAAAGTGTCACCAACAACACTTGGAGGATTTTGGGCCAAAATGCCCTCAACAAGGGAAAGTTTTCCTTCGCCTGGAAGGCTTTTTCCCAAGCCGAGGACATGGAGGCCCTTAAGGAAATAGAAAAAATGATGAGAGAGGAGGAAAAAGGTGAGCGAAGTAAATAGGGAAGAGCTTCGCCAAATGCTACTTTCATTACGGGAAGAGGTTTTAAAGAAAATCGAAGAAGAAGTGGGAGCCAAGTTAAAAGAAGACCCCAGATTTACTACCTTATCTACCATGGACGTGGGCGATCTCTCGCAGTTCGATTTGGATTCAGATATAAACTATAGCCTTTTGCAAGGGCAGTTGGAACGTTTGAAAAGCATAGAAGAGGCTCTAAGGAAGTTGGAAGAGGGAACCTATGGGTATTGCGAGGAGTGTGGGGAACCTATCCCTATAAAGCGTCTTAAAGTGTTGCCCTTCGCCAGGTATTGCGTTCGTTGTCAAGAAAAGATAGAGAAGTTGAGCAAACAGAAGATGAAGCTCTTATATAGGTTTGAAGAATTGGAAGAGGAAGAGGAGGAATTTTCTTGAAAAACCCCCCAGGGATGATTATGAACAAAAGTAGATTAAGCCCATTTTCTACAAAAACTCTATAAGAAAGGAGGTAGAGAAGATGAAGGTAGTGCCACTTCAGGATAGGGTTTTGATAGAAAGAATTGAACCCGCCGAGGAGAAATCCCCTGGAGGTATCATCATCCCCGATACTGCTAAGGAAAAGCCCATGGAAGGAAAGGTAATAGCAGTTGGTAAGGGAAGGGTGAAGGAGGATGGTACGGTAATCCCCTTGGATGTGAAGGTTGGTGATAGGGTCATATTCAGCAAATATGCTGGCACCGAAATCAAAATTGACGGTAAAGAATACTTGATCATGCGCGAAGATGACATCCTTGGGATCATAGTTGAAGAATAAAAAAACTCATAAGGAGGTAAGCGATGGCGGCCAAAGAGATTAAGTTTGACGTTGAAGCGAGGGAGAAGATATTAAGAGGTGTCAGCATCCTTGCTAAAGCAGTGAAAGTAACCCTTGGACCAAGAGGTAGAAACGTAATAATTGAAAAAAGTTGGGGGTCTCCCACTGTTACAAAAGACGGTGTTACAGTAGCTAAAGAGATCGAATTAGAAGACAAATTCGAAAACCTCGGGGCCCAAATGGTCAAAGAGGTAGCTTCTAAGACTTCAGATACGGCTGGTGACGGGACGACCACCGCAACGGTTCTGGCCGAGGCCATTTACAAAGAGGGTCTTAAAGTGGTGGCTGCAGGGGCTAATCCTATGGATGTTAAGCGTGGAATAGACAAGGCTGTTGAAGTGGTGGTTAACGAGCTTAAGAAGATGAGCAAAGAGGTAAAGGACCGCAAGGAAATAGCTCAGGTTGCCACCATCTCAGCGAATAACGATCCAAGTATAGGTGAGATCATAGCCGAAGCTATGTCCAAGGTTGGGAAAGAGGGCGTTATAACTGTTGAAGAGGCTAAGAGTATGGAAACCACACTGGAAGTGGTGGAAGGTATGCAATTTGACAGAGGGTATCTCTCGCCCTATTTCATTACGGATCCCGAGAAAATGGTTTGCGAATTAGAGGATTGTTATGTCCTTTGCTATGAGAAGAAGATCTCCAGTATGAAGGATCTCCTTCCCGTTCTCGAACAGGTGGCAAGAAGCGGGAGACCCATTCTGATCATCGCCGAGGACGTGGAAGGTGAGGCACTGGCTACTTTGGTGGTAAACAAGATAAGGGGGACCTTGAAATGCGCTGCGGTTAAGGCTCCTGGCTTTGGTGAAAGAAGAAAGGCCATGTTGGAGGATATCGCCATCTTAACGGGTGGCCGTTTTATTTCAGAGGATCTGGGTATAAAGCTTGAAAACGTGAGGCTCGAAGACCTTGGGATGGCCAAGAAGGTGATCATCGATAAGGACAACACCACCATAGTGGAAGGTGCTGGTAAGAAAGAGGCCATTGAGGCAAGGGTTAAACAAATTAGAACCCAAATTGAAGAAACCACTTCCGATTATGACCGGGAGAAGCTTCAAGAGAGGCTCGCTAAGCTGGTGGGTGGTGTAGCCGTTATTAGGGTTGGAGCGGCTACCGAAGCCGAGATGAAGGAGAAAAAGGCTCGAGTGGAGGACGCTCTTAATGCTACAAGGGCCGCGGTGGAGGAAGGGATTGTTCCTGGTGGTGGTGTGGCACTTCTGAGGTGCCAAAAGGCCTTGGAGAATCTCAAATTGGAAGGCGACCAGGCCATAGGTGTGGAGATCGTCAAGAAAGCGCTGGAAGAGCCTCTTAAACAGATCGCTGAGAACGCTGGTAAAGAGGGAGCAGTCATTGTGGAGAAGGTTAAATCCGCAGATAACCCTAACTTCGGTTTTGACGCTCAGAAAGAGGAGTTCTGCGACATGATCGAACGAGGCATTATAGATCCCACCAAAGTGGTGAGGCTCGCCCTGCAAAATGCCGCGAGCGTGGCTTCGCTCCTGATAACCACTGAGGCCCTGGTAGCCGAAAAGCCCAAGAAGGAGAAACTCCCGGCGGCTACTCCTGGAATGGAAGAGTTCTAAATTGAAGTAAGAAAATTACAGGGGGGCATTGCCCCCCTTTTTTATTTTCGACTTAAGGCGACAAAAATTACATAAATTTCCGGTGGTAAGATATCCGCATTGTACGCAGGGAGAAAGTTGAGGTGTGTCCTTCTTAAAGACATCTTTTATTTTTAAAAAGTTCAAATAAAACCTAAGCTTTGAACCGGGCGATTGTTCCTCCAATTGGTTGAGAAGGCCCTTATAAAAGATAGAGGTTGCGCCTTCACTAAAAGGACACTCCTCCAGAATGTAATCTATACCCGAACTTATGGCATAAGCCGCCATCTCCCTTTCCGAACATAGCACCAATGGCTTTATCCGCGGGGCAAACCCTTCCCTTCCTTCCAGTTTTGGTTCCTGTCTGGACAAATACCCTTCTTTCCAATCCAGAACGTTCCCAAGCAAGGTGGCTGCCTCATCGTCAAGGTTATGCCCTGTAGCCAAAACCCAACCTCCCTCGTAGGCTACCTTGTTCATTAAATAGCGCTTTATCATCCCGCATAAAGAACAAGGGGGGCGTTTATCCATTTTGGAAAGCTCGGGGATCCCTAACCCTTCGAAATGGTCTTTTACGCGTTCAATGTGAAGGTCTAACCCCCTTTCTGCGGCGAATTTTAAGGCCTTTTCCTCCGAGCGGTCCGAATACCCGTTTATACCCAAGTTGATATAAAATCCCTTGGTCTTTATATCGAGTTTATTCAATATGCCCCAAAGGCTTAAACTGTCCTTTCCTCCGGAGACAGCTACCAAAACTTTATCGTTTTCTTTTAAAAGCTTGAACTTATTGATAGTTCTTTTTACCCTTCTTACTATGAACTCTTGAAGGCATTTGTCACATAAATTAAGGTTATAAGCCCTCAATCTTATGAGGGCCTTTTCTCCGCACATTTTGCATCGCATTTTTATCCCCCAGAAATAACGGGAATGACCCTTATTTCCCCTTCAGTAATCTCTTCATCCAAGGGGAAAAGCCTCCCATCCTTTACTAGGAGCACCTCTTCTTCCTTAAGGCCTAATTTTTTTAGGATTTGATAACCCGTGAGTTTCCCTTCAAGCTGGATCTTTTTATCTCCATGAACTACTAGGACCATATTTTAATTATCCCCTCTCAGTGCCTTTCTAATCAAGAAGATGTTGACATCCTTGTGTTGCTTCAAGTAGGTTTTATTAAAACAGCCATGAAAGCCATGGTTCTTGAAAAGTTGGTTCTTTCGCTTGAGGAGGGCGTTCGTCCTCTCCAACTGAAAGACCTTCCGATCCCTAAGCCAGGTCTTAAAGAGGTCCTTCTTGAGGTATCCGTTTGTGGGGTATGTCAAACAGAACTTGACGAAATAGAGGGGCGATGTCCGCCTCGTTTGCCCGTCATTTTAGGTCATCAGGTAATTGGGAAAATAGTTGAGCTTGGTCGGGAGGTCTCCCAATTAAAAATAGGCGACCGAGTAGGGGTTGGTTGGATTTATTCATCCTGTGGAAAATGTCCCTATTGTGAGAGGGGTGAGGAAAATTTATGTGAGGACTTCAAGGGCACCGGTTGTGATGCCGATGGAGGTTACGCCGAGTATATGATCGTAAAGGAGGATTTCGCTCATCCGATTCCCGAAACTTTTGAGGACCAAGAAGCCGCTCCTCTTCTTTGTGCAGGTGCTATTGGTTATAGGGCCATTAAGCTCACAGGCATGAAGGATGGGGAAACCCTTGGGCTTTTTGGATTTGGTGCTTCGTCTCATATTGTGTATCAGGTGGCCAGGTTTCTTTTTCCAAACTCCAAGATCTTCGTCTTTACCCGCAGAAAGGGCGATAAGTCTGCCCTTTTGGCCCAAAAACTCGGAGCTGACTGGGTGGGAGAGACAGGGGAAAATCCACCCGAAAAATTGGATCGTGCAATAGATACCACACCTTCCGGTGCGGTAATAGGAGAGGCTTTAAGGGTGTTAAAAAGAGGAGGAAGATTAGTGATAAACGCCATAAGGAAAGAGACTCTTGTCGAAAAGCTCGATTATTCGGAGCACCTGTGGTTGGAAAAGGAGATAAAGAGCGTGGCCAATATAACCCGAAGGGACATAAGGGAGTTTCTCCAGATCGCCGCTCGTATCCCCATTAAACCTCAGGTCAAGATCTTCCGACTCGAGGAAGCTAACGAAGCCCTTTTGGCCCTTAAAAAGGGAGCTTATGAAGGTGCGGGCGTTTTGAAAATAAGATGAAGGAGGGGAATAATGGAGCGGACATTGGTTATCGTCAAGCCCGATGGAGTGAAAAAGAACCTGATAGGAGAGGTTATAAAACGTTTTGAACAAGAGGGATTAAGGGTGATAGGCTTAAAAATGTTAAAGCTCTCTAAGGAACAGGCCCAGGGGTTTTATCAAGTTCACAAGGACAAGCCTTTTTTTGATTCCTTAACCGATTTTATGTCAAGTGGCCCTATAGTGGTGATGGTACTTCAAGGGGAAAGGGTCATCGAAAGGGTAAGAGAGATAATGGGAGCAACCGATCCCAAGAAGGCCGCTCCAGGGACTATAAGGGCGCAATATGCTGACAACATCCAAGAGAATATAGTCCACGGCTCCGATTCTCCGGAAAGCGCTGCCTACGAAATCCCCTATTTTTTTAGCTCCATAGAGCTTTTTGCTTAAATTAAAACGTTTTATATTTATCGATCAAAACGTTTTGTTGACAAACAGGGATTTTTTATATAAGTGTGTCAAAAAATCTGACGGGAGGTGTTGAGATGAGGGGGTGGTGGAGGCTTAGAGGGTTGATGTTGCTTTTGTGTTTTGGAGTATGGGTGAGTGGTTTTGCGCAACCTGTCGTAATTAAGGCTGTTACTGCTTTTCCCAAGAATCATTTGAACAACGATCCGGTTCCAATATTCCTTGATAAGGTTAATTCTAGGTTAAAGGGTGTGGTAGAGATAAAATGGTTGGGTGGTCCTGAGGTAGTTGATAGTTATGAACAACCACGCGCTTTGCAATCTGGGGCAGTAGATATGGTGCTTTATAGCTCCTTTGGTTATCTTAAACCTTTAATGCCAGAAGCTTATGCTAAATCTGTTTCTGAGCTTACCGAATGGGAGGAGAGAAAAAGTGGAGCTCATGCGTTGTGGGAGGAAATTTTTGTAAAGCGTTTAAACTCTAAATATTTAGGTACTTTTCACAGTTATGTGCCATTTGTTCTTTATTCCAACAAGAAAATACAAAAAGCCGAGGATATGAAAGGATTGAGAGTGAGGGCGATGCCTCTATATGTACCCTTCCTCAAAGCTATGGGGGCTATACCGGTGACCATTGCTCCTGGTGATATTTACACCGCTATGGAAAGAAAAGTCGTGGATGCGTTTATATGGCCTCAAATGGGTATGATAAGTTGGGGACTTCAAGAGTAACCAAATATCAAATTATCCCTGGCTTTTACAGAGTGGAGCCTTGGACGGCGATCAATCTCAACAAATGGAATGCTATTCCTAAAGAAGCCCAAAGGGTTATAGAAGAGATAATGGAAGATATGGAATACATAGCTACAATGCGAGCTATACAAGTTGCTAAATACGAGGACGAAGTGAGAAGAAAGGCGGGTATGCAGTTCGTTGAAATGCAACCCTCAGAGGCCGAAAGATTCTTAAAGATAATTTATGAAGAGACATGGAAAGCTATTGTCCAAGAATCACCAGAATATGGTCTGCGTTTGAGGCAATTAACTTCTAAGAAAGCCTTACCTAAAGGCGCCTTTCCGTGGATGTAAACACTAGATGACCTGACTGGTTCATTACCAGTCAGGTCATCTTTCAAGGAGGAAAGCGGTGTTCAAACGCATCCAAAAGCTGTGTTTGGAACTGGCTTTGTGGATGTTAGTAGGGATGAGCGTTATTGTGTTTGTTGATATTATCTTGCGTTTTTTCTGTAGGCGTTCTTTACCATGGGGGGTAGAAGTATGTGAATATTTTATTTTCGGATTAACTTATCTTGCAGCTTCCTATTTGCTGCGTGAAGGGAAACATGTTCGAATTGAAATAATTGAGTCTTTCATAAAAGAAACGGCAAAAAAGAGATTGGAAAAATGTAGAGAATTTATAGGTTTATTATTTTGTATTGTAGTTTGTATAATAAGTATAGAAGCTGCTTATTATTCATACAAAATGAAATTAAAAGTGACGCGTATTTATGCGGTGGATAAATATATCTTTCTTTTAATAATTGCCTTTGGATTTGGTATGTTAGCATTGGAATTTTTAAGGAAATTAATTATAACTTTAAGAAAAAAATAAAGGGATTGGGAAAAATGGAATGGTATTTGCTTTTTAGCATTCTTCTCGGAGGATTAATAGGGTTGATGATATTGGGTATCCCTGTATTTTTGTCATTTGTGATAATCAATCTGGTTGGTATTTATTTTTTATGGGGTTGGAATGGGATTTTAAATTATTCTCATACGCTTTTTTTCATCGATAGCCAACTTCGTGTTTTTCCCAATACCTATGTTTATATTGATGGGGGATATAATAGCGAGGTCCGGTGTCTTTGTGAAGGTCATTGAGACCCTCGATATGTGGATTGGAGGTGTAAGAGGACGGTTGATATTTTTAGCCATAGGTGCGGCCACTATTTTTGCCGCTTTGAGTGGTTCTGCTTAGGGTACTGCAGCTATGTTGGGAGCCCTATTGTTGCCGGAGATGTACAAAAGGGGATATAAACGTTATATGGCAGTGGGATCTTGTATGTCTGGAGCATTGGCTCAATTAATTCCTCCAAGCGCTTTTGCGGTAATTTTGGGGTGTCTTGCTCAGGTTTCTATAGGAAAACTCTTGATCGGTGGAGTACTTCCGGGATTAGTTACTGCTGGATGTTATGTGGCTGTAACCTTTTTATTATTAAAAATTGATCCTGAGATAGCAAAAGATTACATGCCAAAGAAATACCCATTAAAATTAAAACTAAAAGCAGTTGCTAAAAACATATTACCGTTTGGTAGTATAATGTTTCTCGTTACAGGGTTAATATTTTTCGGAATTTGTGCTCCAACCGAATCTGCTGTCCTTGGAGTTGTTGGAAGTTTAATTGTAATTGCAATATATAAGAATTTTAGTTGGGGAATATTAAAAGAGTCTTTCGAGAGTACACTTTACATTACTGGTATGATGTTGCTTATAGTTGCTAACGCTCTTGCTTTTAGCCAAATGTTAGCTTATAGTGGAGCAAGTGAAGGATTTTGTGAATTTGTAGTAAATAGCATTAAACTTTCTCCGGTTACTGCAGTTATTATAATGCAAATTGTTTATCTTGTACTTGGGTGCTTTATGGAACAAGCATCAATAATTATGATAACATTTCCTATATTTTTGCCTATAATAAAAGCTTTAGAAATCAATGAAATTTGGTTCTGTATCTTAACATTGATGAATATGGGAATAGCAATGAAAAGTCCCCCTTTTGGGTTGACTTTGTTTGTTATTCAGGGTACTGCTCCTAAAGGGACGACATTAAGGGACATATATCTTGGTGCTTGGACCCTTATCTTTTGTGACTTTTTGGCAATGATTATTGTTTTTCTATTTCCCGAAATTGCCTTGCTTCTTCCAAGGCTTATGAGGTAAAGGGCGGATAAGTTTGGTTGACAAAAATAGATGTTTGGGATAATTTTAATTGTGAAAATTGTAACTTTTATAAATTTAAGGAGGTGAAGTATGGAGATAAAAAAGATAGGGATTGTAGGTGCTGGGGCAATGGGAAGTGGTATAGCTCAAGTATGTGCTCAAGCTGGTTTTGAGGTGATAATCAGGGATCTCACCGATGAACTTGTTCAGAAGGGGTTAAAGAGCATCGAGAACTTTATGAACGAAGGGATAAAGAGGGGTAAGGTTACAGAGGAACAAAAACAGCAGACGCTTTCCAGGATTAAAGGTACCACTAAGCTTGAGGACTTGAAGGATGTGGATTTTGTCATTGAAGCGGTCGTGGAGATTATGGATATTAAAAAGCAGGTCTTTCAGGAACTTGATAAGCTGGTTAGGCCTGAGGTCATTCTTTCTACCAATACTTCCTCTTTGAGCATTACCGAAATCGCCCAAAGCACCAAGAGGCCTGATAAGGTGGTGGGTATGCACTTTTTTAACCCAGCTCAGCTTATGAGGCTTGTGGAGATCGTGAGAGGGCTTGATACAAATGATGAGACCGTTAAGGTGTGTTATGAACTTTCTGAGAAGCTTGGTAAGATCCCCGTTGTAGTGAATAAGGATGTGCCAGGTTTTATAGTGAATCGAATAATGATGATCCAATTTATGGAAGCCATAAGGCTTTATGAGGAAGGTGTAGCTTCGCTTGAAGACATCGATAAGGCGGTCAAATTTGGTCTTAACTATCCTATGGGACCTTTTGAGCTTATGGATCTTACGGGTTTGGATATAGGGTACCATGTCAACGAATATCTGTGTAAAGAGTTAGACCATTGGCCTTCTACTCCATACAGTTTGAAGGCTAGGGTAAAAGCGGGTAAACTCGGCCGTAAGACGGGTGAGGGTTGGTATAAGTATCAGAAGTAAAGGAGGTGAAGATGCACCATTATGAGCATTTAAAGACGGAAAAAATAGACAAGGTCCTTCTTGTGACCCTTAATCGCCCTCCTTATAATCCCCTAAGTTCGGCGCTTTATGGAGAGATACTGAAATTATGTGAGGAGTTAGAAAGTTCCGATGAGGTAAAGGTACTGGTTATCACGGGTTCGGAGAAGGCTTTTTCTACCGGTTTGGATGTCAAGGAGGTTCAGGGGAAGAGCCCTTATGAAATGAGCTTAATAGGCGATCTGAGTCGAAAGGCTTCCTGGAGCTTGAGTGAGCTTTCCATTCCTACAATAGCGGTTATAAGGGGATTGGCGGTAGGAGGGGGGCTTGAGCTTGCCTTATGCTGCGATTTCCGCTTTGCCTCTGAGGACTCCAGGTTTGGTCAGCCCGAGATAAATCTAGGGATTATCCCTGGAGGAGGAGCTACTCAGAGGCTTCCGAGGTTAATAGGCCTTAATAAAGCCAAGGAGTTACTTTTTACAGGTCAGATGATCGATGCCAAAAGAGCCTTGGAGATAGGTTTGGTCGATAGGCTTTATCCTCCGGAAAAGGTCCTTGAGGAGAGTTTGAATTTCGCGAAAGAGATAGCCTCAAAGCCCCTGGTAGCGTTAAAGGCGTTAAAGCGGGCTCTTCTTAAGGGTATCGAGATGCCAATTGAAAGCGCCCTTGTGTATGAGGGGCAGTGTTTCCTTCAGACCTTTGTTTCGGAAGATGGTCGAGAGGGGCTTAGGGCTTTTGTTGAGAAGAGAAAGCCCGAGTTTAAGGACAGGTAGGAGGTTAAACATGGTGAGGAGGGTTTGTATAGTTGGAGGTGGTATGAGCAAATGGGGCGTCCGAGAGGCAAGCTTATGGGATCTCGTTCAAGAGGCCGGAAAGGAATGCTTCGAGGACGTTCCGGGGCTTAAGCCTAAGGATGTGGATGGGTTGATATTCGCTAATGCTACTGCTGGAAGGCGTGGTTTTCAAATCAACAGTGCTCCGATATGTGCCGAAAGGCTTGGCATAAAACCCAAATCAATCTGCGCTCGAGTGGATGTGCTATGTGCCAGTGGGAGCACGGGGATCCTTTTGGCTTACGGTCTTATAGCCAGTGGTATGGCTGATATCATAATGGTGGTAGGAGCCGAGAAATGCTATACCCCTCAAAAATGGGAGGTTTTTTATAGCGAATTGGCCACGGGGGATCACGATTGGGATTCGGTTCATGGTTTGGGACTTCCTCCTCCGTTTTTTGCCATGGTGGCAAAGGAACATATGAAGCATTACGGTACCACCAAGGAACAATTGGCTTGGGTTTCGGTTATTAATTACAACTATGGGGCCGAAAACCCAAAGGCCCAATTCCAGAAGAAACTAACCCTTGAAGAAGCCTTAAATGCTCCAGAGGTGGTTCCACCCTTGACGCTTTACGACTGTTGTCCCATTACCGATGGGGCGGCGGCCGTAATCTTAGCCTGTGAGGAAAAGGCTAAGGACCTTACGGATAGGCCCTTGGTTTACATCCGAGGAGGGGCCCAGGCTAGTCTTCATGCCTGTTCGGCCAACTGGCCCGGTGAGCATTTCGCTGATTGGCCTCATTTAAAGGTCGCAGCTCAAAGAGCTTACGAAATTGCTAAGGTAGGGCCTGAAGATATTGATGTGGCTCAAACACACGATTGTTTTAGCATCTCACAGATCATAGAAGTGGAAGAGCTCGGTTTTTGTAAAAAAGGAGAGGGGGGACCCTTCATAGAATCAGGTCAGACTAAGATCGGCGGAAAAATCCCCATCAATACGGACGGGGGACTTCTCTCGGTGGGACATCCCTTTGGAGGGACAGGTATAAGGCAAGCCATCGAGATCATGAAGCAACTTCAGGGAAGGGCCCGTTTTCAGGTTGAAGGAGCCGAGATCGGGCTTACCCATAACCTAAGTGGGCTCAACTTTGAGCATACCATAGTCATTTACGGCCGCGAGCCAGTAAAGTAGGAGGTGAAAGATGGCCATATTGGGAGTGCCCATTTTAGAGGATAAATATCCCTACACCATGGACATGTGGCCTTTGGAGTGCAAGGAGTTTAACCGTCTATATAAGTTCTACGAACACTTAAAAGAAGGACGTTTTACCACCACCAGGTGTCGAACTTGTGGTCATGTAGCTTATCCTCCAAGGGTCATATGCCCCGAATGTTACTCGGAAGATCTGGAATGGATCGATCTTCCTAAACGAGGGAAGGTTATAGTGTTTACTGAACAAATACGAGGTGTGCCTTTGGGCTTCGAATCCCCCCTTATTCACGCTCACATCGATTTAGGCGAAGGAAGCCCCATAAGGAAAATCTTAAGCCGAATTATCAACTGCCCAGCTGGAAAACTTAAGGAAGGAGACGAGGTCCAACTGGTAGTATTCCCCATCCCTTCGCATCCTATTGAGCTTAAAGGTGGCGAGATGAAATGGGTTGATCGCGTATTCTTCGCCTTTGAGCCCGTCCAAAAGTAAGGAAAAAATGAAGGAGGGGAAACCTTCCCCTCCTTCATAAAAATCTCCGGCAAAAATCGTTACATACATAAAAACTGGTGGTCCCAACGGGACTCGAACCCGTGTCTCTGGCGTGAGAGGCCAGTATCCTAGGCCGCTAGACGATGGGACCACTTGGCTGGGGGACGAGGATTCGAACCCCGGCTACGAGGTCCAGAGCCTCGCGTCCTACCGCTAGACGATCCCCCAGCTTCTTTATTAATTAAAATCCAAAAGTTACAAAAGGTCAAGATAATAAGATGCTTTTGTCGTTTTTGAACCGATAATCTTGACATTTTTAAGAATCTGAGGTACACTAAAGTATACCAAAAATGGTGAATTTATCCTCTTCCGAAGGCAAAACGGCTCTCAGAAAAAAGGTTTACGAATATTTAAGGGAAAAGATCCTCAAGGGGGATTTTCCTTCGAATCAGCGTTTAGTAGAGACCGCATTGGCGAAAGAGCTTGGCGTTTCGCGTACGCCGGTAAGGGAGGCTTTACATAAGTTGGAGATGGAAGGCTTAGTGGAGACGTTGCCGAGGATGGGGTATGTGATTAAGCCCATAAGCGAAGAAGAGGTTGAGGAGATATGTGAGATAAGGAAGGTTGTGGAAGCTTTAGCGCTCAAATGGGCCATGGAAAGGAATTCCGAGGGTCTTTTAAAAGAACTGAACAAGAATGTAATTACTACCGAAAGAAAATTATCAAAGGGTAATCCCAAGGTCTTTGTGGATCTCGATGCTCAATTCCATGAAATAATTGCGAAACACAGTGGTAGCAAACGTCTTCTGGAGATGGTAGAGATCTTGAGACGGCACATGTTGAGATATCGAATTGAGAGCATTTATGTGATGGATAATGTCTTAAGGGCCTTAGAGGGGCATAAGAGGGTTCTTGAGGGGATTCGCAAGGGCCTTTTTCCGGAGGCAGAAAAGGCCCTCAGAGATCATATAGAGCAATCGAAAGAGGACATTTTAAGGTACGCCTTTTGGAGAAGGAAAAAGAAAGGGGAGACAATTGCTTGAGATAAAGTTCTTTGGAAGAGGGGGGCAAGGGGTTGTTTTGGCATCTCAAATTTTGGCAAAGGCATTTTTTAAGATGGGGTTCTATCCCCAATGTTTTTCCTTATTTGGAGGAGAAAGGAGATGAGCTCCCGTTGAGAGCTTTTTAAGGGTTGATAGGGAAAGGATAAAGCTTAGATGTGGGATAAGGAATCCCCATCATCTCATCATAATGTCCCTTGATTTAATATCTCCAGAACTTCTTTCAGGGGTTAAGGAAAGGGGTTTGGTGCTATTAAATGCTGATTCTCTCCCAGAGTTGCTTGAAGATTACAAGGAGAGTTTAACATTGGCATTAATCGATGCTCAACAGATAAGCGAACAGATAGGGCTTGGACGGGTCATAAATACGGCCATTTTGGGAGCTTACTGTAAGATAAATGGCGATCTAGAACTCGGTTTTTTGGAAGAGGCCGTGAAGGAGACAATTTCTTATAAGCTTGAAGAGAATTTAAGGGCTCTGCGTTTGGCTTATGAAAGGGTGAGATTATGCCCAAGAAAGGGCCGTGTTTGTGCTTGATGATATAATACCCGTATCAAAAGATACCACCGCTAAGCTTAAGGTGGGGCAATGGGGGTTTAAAAAACCCTCCTACGTGGAGAAGATATCCCCTTGTATGGAAGGATGCCCCGCAGGCAATGATATACCCGAATTTATGAACCTCGTAGCTCAGGGGCTTTTTGATGAGGCTTTGAGGGAAGTGCTATGGGAGAATCCCTTGCCCGGCGTTTGTGGAAGGGTGTGTTTCTATCCCTGTCAGTCCAACTGTAACCGAACAAACCTCGATACCGAGCTTCAGATCCGTGAAGTGGAGAGGGCCGTTTCGGAATATGGGCAATGGATGCCTTCCAAAGAGAAGAAGGAAGTTAGGGGAAAGATTGCCGTTATAGGTTCGGGGCCAGCAGGCCTTTCGGCCGCTTATTTCTTGGCACGCATGGGATATAAGGTGACCGTTTTTGAAAGGTATCCCGAAACAGGAGGCATCCTCCGCTATGGGATCCCCGAATATAGGCTTCCCAAAAGGGTTCTCAGAAAGGAACTTAGACGAATAAAAGCCCTCGGGGTTAAGTTCCATACCTCCTTTGAGGTGAGGAAAGAAGAGATCTACAGATTTAAAGATATGTTCGATGGGTTGATTTTAGCGATCGGTGCCTCCCTTCCCAGAAGGCTTAACGTGAAGGGAGAAGATCTGGAAGGAGTAAAGTACGGATTGTTTTGGCTTTTTAATCCCTTTAGGAAGGAGGTTGCTCCGGAGAGGGTAGTAGTAATAGGGGGAGGGGATGTGGCAGTGGATGTGGCAAGGGTCGCAAGGAGACTTTATCCTGAAGCCCAAGTTTTGATGGTAGCACCCGAAGAGGAAGGAGAATTTCCGGCTCAACCCGAAGGCCTCCAGGAGGCCCAAGAGGAGGGTGTCAAGGTAATAGGAGGATTTAGGCCCCTGGAGTTTTTGGGTCACGGAAAGCTTGAAGCCATAAGATTTGGAAAGGCTAAGGTAAGAAGGGATCACGAGACAGGGGCTTATTTAATAGAGGATCTTAAAGGAGAGATACTCGAAAAGGCCCAATTAGTTCTTATCGCCATCGGCCAGATACCGGATTTTACCCTTATCCCGCAGGAACTTATAGAAGACGGAAAACTTAAGGCAGATCCTTGGACGGGTGAGACCGTTTGGGAGAGGTGTTTTGTGGCTGGAGATCCCATAAACAAGAGGACTACCGTTGTTGATGCCGTCTCCTCGGGCAAACGGGCGGCGATTTCTCTTCATTGCAGTTTAACGGGCGATTCCCCTAAGGAGGTTTTGTCCAAAATAAGAGTGGGTAGAGGGTTTGCAGTCTCGTATCGAGCTTTCGTTACGGGTAATTCAAAAAGATTGGACCAAGTGGCCGAGTTTTCGGAGATTTCGCGTCTCCTATTTGCCGAAGAGCCTTCGCATATTCCTAAAAAATTGAAACCACAAGTGAGAACTAAGTCTTTTAAAGAGGTTAAAGAGGGGTATTCCCAAAAGGAAGCCGTTAAAGAAGCCGAGAGGTGTTTTAACTGTGGTAAATGTATTCGATGTGACCTCTGTTTTTTGCTTTGTCCAGATTTAGCCATCCTCAAAGATAACCCTTATAGGGTAAACGAGATGTACTGCAAAGGATGTGGCATTTGTAACGCCATCTGCCCGAGAAGTGTCATAGAGTTAAGATGAAGGAACTATTGACCGGCAACGAAGCCATCGCTCATGCAGTAAGGTTAAGCAGGGTGCAACTCATCGCAGCTTATCCCATAACCCCTCAGACACCTATATATGAAAAGCTTTCCCAATGGGAATCCGAAGGCAAACTCGGGGGCATTATGGTAAGGGTTGAATCGGAACACACCGCCATGGCCACCTGCATTTCCGCTTCTCTAACGGGGGTTAGAGTTTTTACCGCTTCTTCTTCTCAAGGTATTGCTCTTATGCACGAGATGCTTCATTTTGCCTCTGGAGGACGTGTACCTGTGGTGATGGCCTGCGTTAATAGAGCCCTTGCCCTTCCCTGGGCTTTTGGAAGCGATCAAATAGACACGCTTTCCCAAAGGGATACGGGTTGGATCCAATTCTATTGTGAGGATAACCAGGAGGCACTGGATACGATCATTCAAGCCTTTAAAGTCTCTGAAAGGGTTTATCTCCCTTCCATGGTAATCATCGATGGCTTTTATACCTCCCATTTTATGGAAGTGGTAGATGTTCCCGATCAGAAAGAAGTTGACGATTTTTTACCGCCTCCGCAAATGCCAAACCGTTTTGATTTTGATGATCCGGCCTTTTTATGTAACGTGGTTGGGCCAAAGGATTATTTTCGTTTTCGAAAAAGGACCCATTGTGACCTTAGGTCTTCCCTTAAAGTGATAAAGGAAGTGGACTCCGATTTTGGAGAATGCTTTGGGAGAAGATACGGAGTAGTGGAAGGGATAGAAATAGGGGATGCAGAAGTGGTTTTAGTCACTTCAGGGGCCCTTATGGGAACAGCTCGAGTGGCCCTTCAGAGGCTTAGGGAGAAGGGTCACAAGGTTGGGCTTTTGAAGATAAAGGTATTTAGGCCTTTTCCTCGGGAGGAAGTCTGTAAGTTACTCGAGGGTAAAAGAAAAATAGGAGTAATAGATCGTAATGTATCCCCTGGGCAAGAGGGGGTATTCTGCCAGGAGATAAAAGCCGCTCTCTACCCCTTATCCACCAGGCCTTTACTGCAAGGATATATCGCGGGGCTAGGGGGGCTTGAGGTTTACCCCGAGGAAATAGAGGAGATCTTCTTGGATCTTCTCAAACGTTCTTCTTTTGAGGAAGAGCCCATATGGAAAGTGAACCTTTAAAAGCGGAAGAGCACGAGGGACTTCGACCAGGGCATTATGCCTGTCCTGGGTGTGGTATGGCCATAGCTATGAGGCTTGTTCTCAAGACCATCGGCAAAGCGATTGTCGTTTCCATTCCGGGTTGTAACGCTGTAATAGGTAGTGTGTATCCCTGTAGTGCTTTTAATCTTCCGGCTTTTCACTCCGCTTTTGAAATAGCCGCCCCTACTGCGGCAGGAATAGCTTGGGGGCTTAAGCTGAGAGGAATTGAGGATATTCCTGTTTTGGCCTTTGCCGGAGACGGGGGTACCTTTGACATTGGGTTACAATCGCTTTCAGGTGCTGCTGATCGCAACGAGGATATCATTTACGTATGTTTAGACAACGAGGCCTATATGAACACGGGCATACAATCCAGTTCGGCCACTCCTCCTTTAGCCTGGACCGTTACGACTCCGGAAGGAAGAAAGGGTCAGAAGAAGGACATAATGAAGATCATGATGGGTCACAAAATCCCTTATTTGGCCACAGCCTCAATAGGTTTTCCTGAGGACCTTATGCGAAAAGTTAAGCGGGCAAAAGCCATAAAGGGCACAAGGTTTATATACGTTCTTACGCCATGCCCTACCGGATGGAGGGTTCCGGAAAACCTTACGGTTAAACTTTCCCTTTTGGCAGTTCATTCGAGGATCCTTCCTCTTTACGAGATTGTGGAAGGGAAGGGGTTTTTGACGGTTAAACCAAAAGGTATACCCGTTCGAGAGTATCTGACACTACAGGGAAGATACGCTCATCTTACGGAAGACCAGATTCAACAGATTCAAAGGGAAGTCGACGAGAATTGGCAAAGTTTAATGAAGATAATGGGGGATGGGTCATGAAGGAATTTTACGTTAACTATCAAGATAAACGCCTTTTCTTTAAAGTACCCGAGGGATGGGAAGTTATCATCTTTCATGAGTTTGCACCTCCTTTAAAGCCCCTTGATCCCAAAGAGAAGATCAGAGAGGCTCTTGAGAATCCCATAGGGTCAATGCCCTTAGAAGAATTAATAAAGCCCGGGATGCAAGTCGCCATTTTATTTGATGATGATCAAAGGGCCACACCTGTGGAGAGGGTATTATCGGAGTTAATCCCGAAGATTTTAAGAGCAGGTGCCACAGAAAGGGATCTCCTTTTAATATGCGCCCTTGGTACCCACCCTATGCCTTCATTCGATGCCTTAAGAAAGAAAATCGGGGAGGAGTTTTTTGAGCGTTTAAGGGAGAGGATTTTCGTACATAACCCCCATAGCAAGGAGAATTACCCAATAGGAAGGACCACTTGGGGGTTGCAAGTAGAGATAAATCCTTATGTGGCTTCTGCTGACCTAGTGATAGGGATAGGTCAATGTACCCCCCACCCCTGTGCCGGATACGGTGGCGGGAGTAAGATCATAATGCCTGGTGTTTGCTCTTACAAAACAGTCGTCCAACATCATCTAAGCTGGATGCGCCATTACTGCAGTAGGATCGGGTTGCTCGATGGGAACCCCTTTTATGAGGAGATTGTGGAAGTGGGGCGTTTGGCCAGGTTAAGTTTTAAAATCGACGTGGTATTAGATGAGAGAGGCAGGTTTCTAAACGTCTTTGCTGGTGATCCGGTCTCCGAGCACAAAAAGGCTTCCGCATATTTGGAGAATCTATACAGTCTAAAAATACCGGAGTTTCCGGATGTAACCATTATCTCCGCTCACCCCCTTGAGACGGGGGTTCAGGCCACCAAGGCTTTAAATGTGGCAAGTGTTTTTACAAGAAAAGAAGGGGTTATCCTATGGGTCTCGCCTCACACTGATCCTCAAGCTTTAAGAGCGTTAAGTGAGGAATTGAAAAGGGTGGAAGAGCTTTCAGAATTTCAGAAAAAGATCTTGAAAGAAGAGATATCAGAGCATTTTCTTAATTTAAGCGTATCTTACATTATGCAAGTGATCTATTTTAAAAGCTTAACAAAACGTTTCAAAGTCGTAAATGTGTCGGAGGGGGTGGATAAGAACCTCATAGAAAACCTGGGTTTCACTTACTTTTCTACCATGGAGGAAGCCCTTTCTCATTTGAGAAAAGAAATACCAAAAGCAAAAGTGGCTATTATTCCCTCAGGAGGGTACATGATCCCCAATATGGGGTTAATTTCATGAAAGCCTTCTGGCAAGCCTTTGACCGCGTTATCGATTTTATGGCCTTCTTGGCCGGATGTCTGATGGCTTTCATTACTCTTTCCATCTGTTACTCCGTTATAATGCGATATTTCTTCCAGCGCCCACCAATTTGGGTGGTTCAAACATGCGAATATGCGCTCTTATGGATAGTATTCTTGGGCACTGCTTGGGTACTTAGGGAAAAGGGACATGTTGCTGTTGATGTATTGTATTCTAAATTAAAAGAAAACGCAAAAATTTGGCTTACTTTATGTACTTTTATGGGAGCTATGCTTGCATGTTCGATAGTAAGTGTTATTGGTTTTTACCATACTTGGGAATGTTTCAAAAAGAATATAATGGATGTCCGAGCAATTACTATTCCCAAATATATAGTATTTGTAATTATACCTATAGGGATGGTTACTCTAGTTTTGCAATTCTTAAGGATGGTAAGCGAGCAAATTTATAAATTACGCAACGGAGTATAAACGTGGAGTGGTGGCAAGTTCTTATACTCATTTTTGGAAGTATGGTCGGACTACTGCTCACAGGAATTCCTG
Source organism: uncultured Thermodesulfobacteriota bacterium (assembly GCA_964543765.1). Taxonomy (GTDB): domain Bacteria; phylum Desulfobacterota; class B13-G15; order B13-G15; family B13-G15; genus B73-G16. Next base: position 6,679 of record CAZIZI010000008.1, on the reverse strand, counting down.
TGGCTTTTGCGTTTTTGATCGTTAATCTTGTGGCCGCATATTTCTTTTTAGGAGGGTTCCCAGGGCTTGTACAAGCTACAATAGGCATTTTTAGCTCTATAACTACATTTACTTTGTCTCCGGTTCCCTTCTTCATTCTCATGGGAGAATTGATCTTTCACTCGGGTTTGGGACTTCAAGCGATAGAGGTTTTCGATAAATGGTTAGGCCGTATTCCAGGGCGTTTAAGTATAATGGCTATTTTGGCAGGGATTATATTTGCGGCCTTAAGCGGTTCCACTATAGCGAATACCGCCTTACTTGGTACGTTGTTGCTTCCTGAGATGCAGAGAAGGGGTTATAGTAAAAGTTTGAGTTTAGGTCCCATAATGGGAGTTGGCGGAGTTGCAATGCTCATTCCACCGAGCGCTCTTGCCGTGGTGTTGGCGAGTTTAGGCAAAATGGACGTGGGTAAACTTCTAATAGCGGGTATATTACCCGGTATCCTTATGGGCTTGCTCTATCTTGGGTATGTATCGATAGCGTGCTTTATTAAACCCTCTCTAGCTCCAGCTTATGATGTACCTCAGGTTTCGTTGAGCGAGCGTTTGAAAATTACCGTAAAGCATTTTTTACCTCTTGGGGCCATAGTTTTCATGGTCATAGGAGTTATATTCCTTGGCATAGCCACTCCCACAGAAGCTGCAGCCACAGGTGCGTTAGGAGCTTTTGTTTTGGCTTGGATTTACGGGAAGTTGAACAAAGAGGTCGTAAAAAAAGCACTTTCTGGCACTATAAAACTTTCTGTGATGATATTTATGATAATTTTAGCTTCAGACACTTATAGCCAGGTTTTGGCTTTTACTCAAGCTGCATCAGGTTTGGTTGATTTCGTTTTGGGCCTAAATCTTGCTCCAATTATGGTGATAATAGGTATAATGATAGTACTTATAATCTTGGGATGTTTTATGGAATCTATATCGATTATGATGATCACCGTACCGATCTTTATTCCAATAATTACATTTTTAGGTTTGGATCCAATATGGTTTGGAGTCTTGATGTTAGTTAATTTAGAGCTCGGTTTTATTACCCCACCGTTTGGCATGTTATTGTTTGTTGCAAAAGGAGTAAGCTCTGAAGATATTACCATGTCAGATATATGGAAAGCAGCGTTACCATTTGTATTTGCTGATCTTATAGGTATAATCCTCTTAATCTTATTTCCACAAATTGTGCTAATATTACCTAATATGATGGGCATAAAATAACAAAAATAAGGAGGTGTATTATGAAAAAGTGTTTAATTGGCTGTTTGATGTTTATGTTTTACGGTGTTATTGGATTAGTACATGCGGAAACTTATATGCTAAAAGCTGTAACTGCTTGGCCTAAACCCACGACTGATAACCAAGCTTTTTTTATATTTATGGAGATTGTAAAAAAGAAAATAGAGGCCAAATATCCTGGGCAGTTGGAGATAAAGTATCTGGGTGGGCCTGAGGTAATAAAGATTACTGAGCAAGTGCAGGGTTTACAGAGCGGGCTTATAGATTTGTGTTTCACTACTAGTGCCTATTACGTTTCTCTATTGCCAGAAATTGATGCCGTGAAACTTTCCTCTTTTTCGCCTTGGGAAGAGAGGGAGAGGGGGGTGTGGGAGTATTTGAACAAATTACATGAGGAAAAAATAGGAGTTCGTTATCTAGCTAGGCTTGGTTTAGGCATTAAATTCCATCTTTATACCAAAAAGCCGATTGAGAAGGCGGACTTAAGGGGTTTAAACATTCGCGTGTCTCCCATGTACCTTCAAATGGTTAAGGCCCTTGGTGGAAATCCAGTGGTTATTCCTCCGACGGAGGTTTATACGGCTCTTGAAAGAGGTGTGGTAGATGGGTACGGTTGGCCTGAAGTGGGGATAATGGATTGGGGCTGGCAAAAGTTGACGAAATACATAATAGAACCCGGATTTTACCAAGTTCCCAATCCTCTTCTTATAAGCCTTAAGGCATGGAATAAGTTACCCGAACATTTGAAGGTCCTTTTAAACGAGTCAGCTGTTGAGGCTGAGAAAGAGGCTGTGCGACATTTTCAAGAGCTTGCAAAGGCAGAGCGACCCAAATTGTTGCAAGCTGGGCTTCAGGTCATTCAATTGCCTCCTGATGAGGCGAAGAAGTTTTTACAAATAAGTTATGATGCGGCGTGGAAGGAAATTATTGAAAAATGCCCGGAAACAGGACTACCACTTAAGAAGTTATTAAGTAAATAAAAATTAGGAGGTTAGAGATGAGGAAGAGTATAGCGATTTTATTGGGTATTATGTATATGGTTACATCCTCTGTTTTTGGAAAAGAGATACGCTTGAAACTTGCTAATTACTTGCCTCCTACTTAGCCTCAATCGGTTGTAATAGATGAGTTTTGTAAAGAGGTAGAGAAGCGGACTAGCGGCAGAATAAAAATCGATCATTATACGGGTGGTTCACTCCTCAAGCCTTCTGCTGTTTTTGAAGGCGTGATAAATTGAGTTGCGGATATAGGATATTCGCACGTTTACTATACTCCTGGTAAAATGCCCGTCACTGAAGTAGTAGGCCTTCCTTTAGGATATCCAAGTGTATGGGTAAGTAGCCATGTCCTCTGGGATTTCTATCAAGAGTTTAGACCCAAAGAGTTTGAGTCAGTAAGGATCCTTTGGATGCAGACTTCTTCACCAAGTGCGGTTCTTACCACTAAGAAACCGGTTCAGAAACTTGAGGACCTCAAGGGACTTACCCTTAGGGCTCCAGGATTGGCCGGTGAGGTAGTTAAGGCCCTTGGGGCTACTCCTGCTCCTACTCCAATGCCCGAGGTATATGATGCGCTTCAAAAAGGTGTGCTTGATGGGGATGTTTCTAATTTTGAGACACTTCGATCATTCCGTTTGGGGGAGATGGTTAAGCATGTTACTTCCATTTGGCAAGTAAACCATCCCTTTCCTTTTTACTTAGTTATGAATAAACAGAGCTATGAGCAGATCCCCTCAGATTTAAGGACAATATTTGATCAAGTGGTGGGTGAGTATTTGGAAATATTTATCCTCCGATGGAATGCCAACGAATTCGAGGGGATGAAATTTGCCAAAGAGAAAGGGGTAAAATTTTATTCCCTTTCTCCGACAGAGGCCCAGAGATGGGTCGAGGCAGTTAAACCAGTTATAGACGTTTATGTAAAGAGAATGGTAGAAAAAGGCTTCAGTGAAAAAGAAGTTCGAGGATGGATAGAGTTTATCAAAAAGAGAATAGACTACTGGTCAAAAAAGCAGATAGAATTACACATCTCTTCTCCCAGCGGTTCAGATGAAATGAGGCCGGAAAACCTGTTAATAGTTAAATAACACTCCAAATAATACTCCCAAGCCCAGAAAGTTCTTCTGGGCTTGGGAGTTGGGGATTTAAAATGAAGGTCATAGATAAGCTCAACCAAAAGTTTTGCAATTATTTGGAAAATATAGCTTCAGTAGCGATTTTGCTTATAATGTTTATAACTTGCGTTGATGTTGTAGGAGCAAAGATATTCAAATGGCGTCTTTTAGGTGCTATTGATATTGTTATGCTTTCGCAAATAATAGCAATTTCTTTTTCTGGTGGTACTACTTTATTACTCGGAAAACATATTTCTGTAGTGTTTTTGATAGAAAAAATGCCGCCCAAAATTAGAAGAACGATTAGTGCAGTTGTGTCGTTTATTTTAGCTTTGTTTATAATAATACTCATATGGAGATTATTAATTTTAACCGTTAATTTCCTCAAAAGTGGAGAGCATAGCGCTACAGCGTATATTCCATATTATCCATTTACGATAGCGATTGGTATAGGGTTTATTCCTTTTTTACTTACGTTTTTCCTTCGGTTTGTAAAAGAATTGAGAAAGGGGGAAGGCGATGGATCCGGTTAGCTTAGGTGTCGTAGGGATTTTTGTTTTAGTTTTTCTTTTTTTATTAGGAATGCCCATAGCGTTTTCTATGGCTATTGTTGGGTTTGTGGGTTTTGCGCTAGTAACAGATTTAAATGCCGCTTTTACGATCTTACCTCGTGATTTTTTTTGAGGAGTTTTCTTCGTATCCATTAAGTGTTATTCCGATGTTTATACTAATGGGAACTTTCGCTTCTGCTTCGGGAATTAGTAAAAGATTATATGATACAGCTCATGCGTGGTTGGGACATTGGAAAGGAGGATTAGCCATTGCGACAATTTTTGCGTGTGCTGGATTTGGAGCTATATGTGGTTCAAGTACTGCTACTGCTGCTGCGATGGGGCAAATAGCTCTTCCAGAGATGAGACGTTATAATTATGAAGATTCATTTGCAACAGGTACGGTAGCTGCAGGTGGAACGCTCGGGATATTGATACCTCCGAGTACGGTTATGATTATTTATGGCATTTTAACTGAACAATCTATCGGAAAACTTTTTATAGCAGGGATCATACCCGGTATCTTACTAAGTGTTTTTTTGCCTTTACTGCTTACTTTGTCTCGAAACTTCAGCCTGATATTGCTCCGGTTACTCAACCCTTACCGTTGAAAGAACGCATAAAGAGGCTTTCCGGCATATTGGAGATCATAATTCTTTTTTCTTTAGCGTTAGGGGGGCTATTTCTAGGTTGGTTCAGCCCTACTCAAGCAGGGGCTATTGGAGCTGCAGGGGCACTTTGTATAGGCCTGGTAAAAGGGCACCTTAAATGGGATAGTTTTGTATCGGCTTGCAAAGAAAGTGTTCGTACTTCTTGTATGGTGATTTTCATAATAGCAGGAGCCACAATTTTTGGCCATTTTATGGCTGTTACCCGTATTCCGTTTTTATTAGCAGATTTTGTCGGAACTTTGCCATTTTCTCCTTTATTCATACTTATTATCATTATGCTGATTTATTTTATAGGTGGTTTTTTCATGGATTCTATGGCTTTAATAGTTTTAACTGTCCCTATATTTTATCCTGTAGTTGTTAGACTCGGATTTGATCCAATATGGTTTGGCGTTATTATAGTTCTCTTAGGAGAAATGGGAGTATTAACCCCACCTGTTGGCGTTAACGTTTTCGTTATAAAATCAATTGCTCAGGATGTTCCTTTAGAAAAGATATTTAAAGGCATAATTCCATTTTTAATAGCTTTAATAGTAACAGCAGCAATCATTGTTTTGATACCAGAACTTGCAACTTTTCTTCCGCGGTATTTAGTTTATTAAAAATTCATAAGTTTTCTTTGCATACTTGAATCATTACTTTTAAGTTTTCAGGATTTGCCTCATCTAAACTAGATCCCGGGCTTAAGATAAAACCTCCCCCAGGAGCACAGGTTTCTATGAGTTTTTTACAGTAATCTCGGACCTCTTCGGGGGTTCCGCTTATGATAAGTGAGGCTGGAACATTTCCCGCGATACAGATTTTGTCGCCAATTGTTTTTTTAGCTATTTCCATATTTGTTTTTTCGAAACGGATAAAACAAGACTTTTCAGGAAGTTCCCTAAAATAATCCAGTCTCTTTTCGAATGATCCTTCGGCAAAGATGTAAGGAATACAACCTTCTTCTACAAGTCCTTCTATCAAATTTTTAAAGGAAGGCCAATAAAATGTGCGGAATTGAGCATCAGACATAAATTCATCACAACCTTTATGGAGCGGTATAAATACGATGGGGCTGTTGCTCAAGTTGGCTCCACGAACTCCCTGAGAGATGGCCAAAGGAGTGAGGACTTCCAAAGCCCGTTTCAATAATTCAGGTCGACGGTACATGTCCAGTAGGGCTTCCTTAGTTCCCCTTAAGGTATCGGCTATTATGTCAAAGGGTGCTTTTGTAACTCCACCAGTAAGTAAGGGATAACCCATTGCTTTGGCTTGTTGCGAAAACTCCCTCATTTTTTGAGCCCAAAGGAGAGCCTCTCTACCTACTCGTGAGATTTGCATTAAAGTTTCTTGAAAGACTTCAGTACCAAAAGGGACAAAAAATGAAGGATAAAGTATGATTTCCCAAAGATCAGTAAAAGGAGATAAAGTTTTAAAAGGTTCAAATATTTTGCAAGTTCTAGGAAGATAAGCTCTTAACCAAAAATCTGAGGGATTATTTATAAGCCATTGATATTCTTCTGCTTCCATATATATGTTTTCAACATATTGATAAACTGAACTTGGAGAAACTCCATGTCCAGGCCATTTGTATTGTTTAAAACCTATTAGTTCCAATATTTTTCCGAAATTAATACTCCCTGGCGATATGGCATAATCGGGATCAAAATCTTCCAAAAAATTGAGGTGAACTTTTATAACTTTTTCATAATCGTACATAGCTTCATAAGGTGTTAATTTATAGATATAAGGTACAAGGAAAGTGCCTGTTATAAAAACTGGAACCCTATCGGGTTCTTTTCTAAAAAGAACAGCGTCAAGGAATCTGTTTAAAGAGGCCGTATATTTTTCTTTTGTTTTCTCGTTTTTAAAACTGATCTCCTCAATTGATACCCATTTTTCGATTCTTTCGTTTAATTTTTTCTCGCGAGACATAATCCTCCCTTTCAGTTGGTTTCCAAACTAGAAATCGAAGATTTCATGTGACGTTACATCAATTTTTTAAAAAGTCAACCTTTTAACAGTTGTAACTTTTATCCCCTCATAGTGTCTCTTTTATTGTGTAAAAATTTTTCAAGGGCATGGTAGTCCCTTTTT
>CAZIZI010000007.1:10210-64128 GCA_964543765.1 uncultured Thermodesulfobacteriota bacterium | reverse complement strand
GGTCATTGTAGCGGTATTTCTTTACCGTTCCATCGGTGAACTTGAGAATCAGAAGGCCATCTGATCCTTGATGAACAACCCACGCGGAAGCGATTATCTTTCCCGATAAACCAGAAATCTCTTTCTTAAAGCCGAGCTCAGTGTAGCTGGTCTCAAACCGCTTTTGACTCCTCTCTTCGTTGATCTCCATAACCTCACGGCCTCCTTAAAAGTTTAGTCACACAATCCGACTACGCCATAGCGTGTGCCCACACAAAAGCGCACCCGCAAGCCCTCGTTTTGGGAACAGAAAAAACGCTCCCGAATCACATGGTAGGCGAAATTTGGAGGAACCCAATTCAAACCCCTTACATCAACAGGTGGGGTTTTCTCTGGCAACGAAGCCTTGAGCGCCAATTCAAGCTTCATCGCCAAATCCAAGGCAAAAAGTTAGCTTCGGCTTTTTTCTGAGTGAGCTAAATAAATTCCTAACATCAATATCATGAAAGGGGGGCTCCTCAAGGAAAGAATCATAACTATAGGCGAAAAGTACTTTAGGTTCGGTTGTTAAAACGTCTGATATTATCTTTATAGCCTTTTCCCGCTTCCTTTTTTAAAGAAACAAATTCCCACTCCCTCAAAGGTGTCTCCATGCCGCTATTATTAATGTTACGCTGAAATTTAACAGAGGCGTATTTGTTACCAAGAACCTGTTCCTCTTAATAAAATTTTATAAACTCCTTCCCTTACCCTAAGGCTTCTGCTCTCTTTTTAACTGTTGATAGCTTAAGCGCAAAAAATTCCTTTTCAAATTCTCTCAAAGTCCTGCTTTATAAATCTTTTATACCATTGTTGAAACTCTTCTGGTGTAGCAAGGTGAATTTGAAATGGAGAGAAAGGATCAATGCGCGATTTAAGAAAAGTTTTAATTTCATTCCTTTTCTCTTCATCTTCGGGTAAATTTTCAGAAATTACAAGAACATCAATGTCACTTTGAGGAGTAAAAGTTCCTTTCACAACAGAACCAAACACCAAAACCTCAACTGTTCCTAAAAGTTTGTAAGCTTCTTCCTTTATTTTTTGGCAATAAAGTCTATAATCCTCAAAATATTTCCTTTTTTCTTCCCAAACTTCTTTTAAAATTTGAACAAATGTTTTTTTCATTCCCAAAATTTTTCCTTTGTAATTTTTTCTGTTATTTTTATGAATTCTTCTGATTCTTTGATTAGTTGAGAAAGAAGATTTGAGGAAAACATTTTTGGAAAATATCGAGAGGTGAAATAAGCATCTTCTAAGTTACTAAAGAAGAGTTCGTGTTTTTGAAAAAAATCAAGAATTTCATTTGAATCATATGTTTTTGCTAATTCTTTTATTAAATCAGAAAAATAATGAACTTTTGGCCATTCTCCTAATTTTGCTCCAATTAAATACTTTATCCATAATTGAACTGCTTGTTCCAAATTAAAAACCGACAAGTTATACTTTCCTTCATTAAAAAGCCTCAAAGCCTCTTCCCAAAATTCCTTGGCTCTTTCCTTTAAAAAACTAAGGTTTTTCATGTTATTTTCCGTAAATTTTTTCATAATATTCGAGATATTCTCCTGTTATTACGCTTTCGACCCAATCTTGGTTTTCCAAGTACCAATTGATGGTTCGTTTTAAGCCTTCTTCGAATTTTACTTGAGGTTCCCAACCGAGCTCTTTTTTCATTTTGGTACAATCAAGGGCATAGCGAAAGTCGTGGGCAGGGCCACGGGGGTCTTTTATAAATTTGATCTTTGGGTTTAGACCTCGAAGTTCTTTTAAAATTTGGCAGATCATTTCTACAACTTCGATGTTTCTCTTTTCGCAATTGCCACCGATGTTATAAATTTCTCCAATTTTTCCCCGTTCAAGGACCAGGCTTATTGCCCTGCAGTTGTCTTCCACGTAAAGCCAATCTCTTATCTGTTCACCCTTTCCGTATACGGGGAGTTCTTTCCCCAAAAGGGCATTTCGGATCATCAAAGGTATGAGCTTTTCGGGGAATTGATAAGGGCCATAATTATTGGAGCTTCGAGTGATGATCACCGGAAGTCCATAGGCCTTCTGATAAGCTCGACACAAAAGGTCGGCCGAGGCCTTACTTGCGGCATAGGGACTATTGGGCTTCAAGGGGGAATCTTCGGTGAATTTGCCCGTTGGACCAAGGGAGCCATAAACTTCATCGGTTGATATCTGTATGAACTTTTCTACGGGGTATTGCCTTGCAGCTTCAAGAAGGACTTGAACGCCTTTTACGTTGGTCTCAATGAAGGGAGAAGGGTCGAGGATGCTTCTATCCACATGGGATTCGGCGGCAAAGTTTAATACCGCATCAAATTTCTCGCTTTTAAAAAGCTCATTTACAAGCTTTCGATCGGCGATATCGCCTCGGATGAAACGGTAATTTGGGTGTTTTTCTACATCTTTTAAATTCGCCAAATTGCCACAATAAGTGAGCTTATCAAGGTTTACCACCTTCCAATCGGGATGATTTTTGAGAAGGAACCTTATAAAGTTACTCCCTATAAAGCCACATCCACCGGTGACAAGGACCTTCATTTTTGGCCCTCATAAAAGAACTCATTCCAAGCTTCCCTTAAAGGAGGCCATTTTTTGTCTTTTTCGGACAAAATGGGTTCCTTAACGGGCCAATTTATGCTTATTTCAGGATCGTTCCAGATGATGCCAGATTCGTGATCAGGTGAGTATTCTTCAGTTGTCTTATAAATGACCTCCGCTACTTCACTTAAAACACAAAAGCCATGGGCAAATCCCGGAGGAATGTATAGCATTTTTTTGTTTTGAGAAGAAAGAATCAATCCTACCCATTTCCCATAATGAGGAGAGCCCTTTCTTATGTCCACAGCTACATCAAAAATTTCTCCCACTACAACACGAACCAGTTTTCCTTGAGCCTTTGGCGGATTCTGATAGTGAAGACCTCGAAGAACTGCTTTTACAGAACGGGAATGATTATCCTGAACGAAAGATTCCAATATCCCAAGGGCCTCAAATTCCGAACGCTTATAGACCTCCATAAAAAAACCCCTCTCATCCTCAAAGACCTCAGGTTCAATAAGGATAAGATCGGGGATCTCTAATCTTTTGGCCTTAAAGCCCAATTTATAGCCTTACCTCCGCATCATCTCCGATCATTAGTCTTAAAGCCCTCGAGTTTTCGTGAGCTCTTCCAACGGTGGCATTTCGACCTATTACGCTGTCCTCAAGCCTTTCCACGTCCATAATCCGGGCTCCGTCAAGGATCACCGAATGTTCGATGACCGAATTAACGATGAGGCAATTCCTTCCGATACTCGTATAGGGTCCGATAAAGGAGTTTTCAAGGAGACTTCCTTCACCTATTACTACAGGTCCGCGAATGGTACTCTGTTTTATCTTTGACCCTTTTGAACACCTTACACGACCGACGATCTTGCTTTTCGAATCAACCTCTCCTTCAATCGATTCCTTCACCAGTTCATCAAGCACCACTCGGTTTGCCTCAAGAAGGTCGTCCTTTTTACCAGTGTCAAGCCACCAACCCTTTAAAATGTAACTCCTCACCCTTTTCCCCTCATCAAGAAGCACCTGAATGGCATCGGTTATCTCATATTCCCCTCTAAAAGAAGGACGGATCTTGGAGATGGCCTCATGAATAGCCGGAGAAAAGAGGTATAAACCGACCAAGGCAAATTTCGAAGGGGGCTCTTTGGGCTTTTCGATAAGCCTTTTTACTTCCCCCTTTCCATCAATTACCGCCACTCCAAAAAGCCTCGGGTCTTCTACTTCCTTTAAGAGGATAAGGGCTTCAGCCTCAGCCCTTTGGAAGGCCTCAACAAAGGGAAGGATGCTTTCTCCAATGAGGTTATCTCCGAGGTACATCAAAAAAGGCGAATCCCCTAAAAAATCCCGAGCAACCTTCACCGCATGAGCCAAGCCCTTTGGTTCTTCCTGGAGGATGAACTCCAATTGAAACTCCCAGGGGTTTTCCTTTAAAGCTTCCTTTATCATCTCACCTGTCTCAGGGGCAATAATTACTCCCACATTCCTTATGCCCGTTTGAGCGATCTGGTCCATCACATAATGAAGAATAGGCCTATTGGCTACAGGTACAAGCTGTTTCGGAAGGGTATAAGTCAAAGGCCTTAACCTTGTCCCTTTTCCTCCGCTTAAAACAAGGGCCTTCATTTTCCAAGCCTTCCTCCTTTGACCTTATGATCGATCTAACTTAAACTGGTTTTCCTCTCCTCTCTCTTTTAGCCCTTCTATAATCCTTGGAAGTTCCTTTTTTAGGGATTCGAACCACTCGGGCATTATATCAAATCCCTGGATTTTGAGCATGAAGTTCTCAAGGACTGAATTGGAAGGGCGCTTGGCTAAAGTTGGAAACTCCGAACTTTTAACGGGTATCACCCTAGTTTTTAAGCCGCTTAGCCTTATGATCTGTTGGGCGAATTCAAATCGGGAGCAGCTTCCTTGCGAGGTGCAATGATAAAGGCCATAGGCCTCAGTCCCCATGAGAAGCTCGATTTGACGGGCCACATCCCTTGCCGAAGTAGGCGTTCCCCATTGGTCATCCACAACCCTTATCTCCTCTTTTTCCTTGGCCAGCTTAAGGATGGTTTTAACGAAGTTCTTTCTATAAGGGCTATAAAGCCAGGAGACTCGGAGGATGAAAAATCGGTGGGTTTGTTCCTTTACCATCTTTTCTCCCAAAAGCTTTGACCATCCGTAAACATTAATGGGAGAAGGAGGATCGCATTCGTAATAAGGCCCTTCTTTTTGACCGTCAAATACATAATCGGTACTTATGTGAAAGAGCTTGGCCTTAACCTTCTGAGCCCCAATGGCTATGTTCCTTGGTCCTATGGCATTAATCAAAAAGGCTTTTTCTTTTTGAAGTTCACATGTATCCACATCCGTAAAAGCCGCAGCGTTTATTATGACCTGAGGGGAGATTTCTTCAATAACCCTTAAAACCCTATCAAGATCGGTTATATCGACCTGAGCTCTGGTGAGAGGAATTATTTGATGGTTTTCCTTCAAAAGTTCACAAACTTCCCTTCCAAGCTGACCTTGAGCTCCAAATACTAAAATGCGCACCTCTTTTGCCACTTAGAAATTATAAAAGGGGGATGGCCAAGAAGGCCATCCCCCTTTTATAGAAGAGGGGGCTCATGAAAGGGATAATGTATCTTAAATCTTCAAAAACCAATCACTGGCTTGTAAAAGGAGATTTTACTTTTTAGTTGTAAGAATTTTATAGATCTCCATTCTAGCTTCACCCATCTTTTGGGCGATTTTTGCCCGAAGGTCTATTATCTCCTTTTGGAGCGATTTAATTTTTTCTTCGTCCAATTCCGGGGAAAACCAGAGGGATCTTAGCTCCATCCTTTTAGCAAAAAGCTTTTCCCGAAGTGGCGCTATTTCTTTCATGAATTTCTCCCTTGTTTCCCAGATCTTTCGGATCTGCTCCTCGGTTAAGGCTGAAAAAGGAAGCTTCAACTTCCAAGGGCCATATTCAGGAAACAGTGGCCCATATATGGGGCCACGTGGTCCACAAGCAAGTCCAACTGCCGTTGTTAAAAACAAGGTAAGAAGAAGTATCGCTAAAATTTTTCCTTTTTTCATGATCTTGCCTCCTTCAAGTTTTTTCATTTTGGTTAGACGTAATTTTTGGAAAAAGGTTTAAAGGCTCTTGCGAAATCTATTTTGAGGACAATTGACTTAAAAAGCGGCTTTGTGGAAAGTTTTCTTTTAATTGCTGTAAATATTCTTCAAAACGTTCTTTATCGCCCGATTTTTGAGCGGTATAAGCCAAAAAAAAGAGGGCTTCCTCCTCTTTGCCTGATCCCTTTAGGCTTAAAGCTTCCTCAAACCTCGAAAGGGCTGCCTGATATTTCTTCTTTCTGAGGTAAAATTTACCAACGTAAATCTCATGTTCAGCAAGCCTTCTTTTACAAAAGACGATTTTATCCTTGGCTTTTTCCGCAAAGATGGTCTGAGGGTATTTTTTCCCCACTTCCTCAAAGGCTTCTAAGGCTTTTCTCGTATTTTCCTGATCCCTTTCCTTCGAGTGAATCTGTTTGAAATAGCTCATCCCTATCTGAAACTCGGCATAAGGAAGATCCGGATGGAAGGGGTAACGCTTTTTAAACTCAGTGTAACGCTCGATGGCCTCAGGGTATTCTTTCTTCATAAAAGCGCAGTCCGCAATCTTAAGCTCGGCTCTAGCGACCAACTCCCTTTCTTCAGGGAAATAATTTATAAAACGGGAAAAGACCTCCTTGGCTTGGGTGAATTTGCCCTCATTGAAAAGGATAATTCCCCTCTGAAACAAAGCCGACGGCTCAGAAGGGGCCTTTTTGACTTCCTTTGAACATGAAAAAAGGAAAAGAAGAAAGATAAAAAACAAAATTTTAAGGGTATGATCTCGCATCACCAAAAATAATAGGGGAGAAGCCCCTTTCCGCTCAAGTCCTTCTTAGGGCTTCTCCCCTTGTGAAGTTTTTAAGTCTGGGATTGTTCCTGCTTCATGGCTTCAAGGGCTGGCTTAACGTAAATCTCACGGAGCTTGGGCTTATCGATCTTCCCTGCGGGGTTCCTTGGAACTTCGGCAAATACGATCTTTTCAGGCCATTTGTACTTAGCAAGTCCTCCTTCTTGACAGAACTTGAGGATTTCTTCTTCGGTCATGGTTTCTCCAGGCTTAAGCTCAATTATAGCCATAGCGATCTCCACAAGCCTTGGGTGAGGATACCCTATAACAGCCACATCCTTTATCTTGGGATGCTTTCTCAAAAAGTCTTCGATCTCAGCAGGATATATGTTCTCTCCGCCCCGGATGATCAAATCCTTCTTACGATCGGCGAAGAAGATGTAGCCTTCTTCGTCCATGTAAGCGAGATCTCCGGTATAAAGCCATCCGTCTTTAATGGTTTGACGAGTCATTTCAGGATTAAAAGCATATTCCTTCATCAACCGTGGCCCCTTAAGGATCAATTCACCAACAACCCCTGGAGGTACCTCTTTTCCTTCATTATCCACCACCTTGGCCTCCATAAAGGCCGTGGCCTTCCCGATGGACCCTGGTTTTCGGAACACATCCTCATCATAAAGATGGGTAAGCCCACCTCCACCACCCTCGGTTATGCCGTAAATATTGCCCATCTTTATGTGAGGGAAAATCTTCTTGCTCTTTTCAAATATAACTTGAGGAACAGGTTGAGCTCCTATCTCTATGTTCCTAAGTTCAGAAAGGTCATACTGGGAAGGATCAATCTCACCTTTCTCTATGGCATTGAGGAGATCCGACCATGTGGGAACAGTAAGCCACCCTCGGGTACATTTTTCCTCAGCTAAGGTCTTTATGAGGGAAGCGGGTTGAAGCTCCATGGGCATAACGATCTTTCCAGCTGCCACATAACACGGGAACGATAAAAACAAACTCCCGCTGTGATAGAAAGGATGAGCTGCTATGTAAACGCTTTCATAACCAAGGCTATAAGTCAAAGCATTACCCATGGCTATATAGAAAAGCGATTTGTGGGTGTGACAAACAGGCTTAGGGGGTCCTGTGGTCCCAGAGGTAAACATCAGCTCAGCCATATCATCAGGTTCAACCTCCTCAAGGATGGGTTCCGGATTACCCTTTTCCATTATCTCATTATAGGAAACCATAGTGGGCGGGACCGTCTCGCCTACACAGATGTACTTTTCGATATAAGGCATCTCAGACATTATGGGCTCCACCTTGGGCAAGAACCCATCGCCTAGGATGAAAACCTTACACCTTGTGGCGTCCGCCGAATACTTTATATCGGCTGAAGCAAAACGGAAGTTTAAAGGAGCAACAGCTGCCCCCGTTTTCAATACCGCCATGTAGGCTATATACCACTCCAAACTGTTCATCATCAGATGAAGCACGATGTCACCCTTTTTAACGCCACACTCATTCCTTAAAAAGTTGGCAAGCTTATTGGTCTTTTCCTCCAAATCCTTCCAAGTCAGAACCCTCCTTAACCCCTTAGAAGGCCAGCTCTCAATGAGAAACTCTCTGTTGGGAAATTTACTGGCATTAAGAGGACAAAACCTCGCAAAGTTCCAATTTTCCTTCATACTCCCCTCCTCCTTTAGGGTGTTCTCATAGATAGAAAAATTTGATATCATTAAAATAAAATTTTGTCAACAGGAGGAGGGGAGATGGGAATTTGTATCCATATAGGGGAGATGTTGGCGAGAAATGGGAGGATGTATCCCGATGAAATAGCGCTTGTAGAAAGGTGGGTAGAAGGCGGGAAAAGGAGGGAGATAACTTGGAAGGAGTTCGATCGGATGGCCAATAAATTCGCAAATGCCCTTTTAAAAAGAGGAGTGGTGAAGGGCGATAAGGTGCTTCACATAATGATGAATTCCATCGATTGGCTTATCACCTATTTTGGGGTTATAAAGACGGGGGCCTGGGTTGTGCCTCTTAACTTTAGGTTTTCAAGCGAGGAGATAAAGTACTGTATAGATGTATCTGAGCCAAAGGTGGTGGTTTTTGGACCGGAATTTACCGAGAGGATCGAGGCTATCAGGGAGGAATGCCCTACGGTAAAACATTATGTATTTGTAGGGGAGGGGGAGAGACCGTCCTGGGCAGACTCCTTTGAGGGGTTTGTGGAAGGGGTCTCTGATAGCGAGCCTTCGGTTGAGATAAGTTACGAGGATGAAGCTGCCCTTTATTTCACCTCAGGGACAACCGGAAGGCCAAAGCCAATCCTTTTGACCCATAAGAACCTTTCCGCCTCTGCCATTTATGAGAACGTGAGACAAAAGGCGAGACATAACGATTGTTTTCTCCTCATACCTCCCCTTTACCACACGGGGGCGAAGATGCATTGGTTTGGCCATTTCATAGTGGGGGGGAAGGGGGTTTTATTGAGGGGGATCTCGCCCCAGGGAATATTTGAAGCCGTAAGCCAGGAAGGGGTTACGGTGGTTTTTCTGCTCGTCCCCTGGGCCAACGACATATTGCTTGCCCTTGATTCAGGGGATTTAAAGTTTGACCAGTATGATCTTTCCAGGTGGCGCTTGATGTATATTGGGGCTCAGCCCGTTCCTCCTTCGCTCGTGAAAAGGTGGAAGGAATATTTCCCCAAAATGGCCTACAACACCGTTTATGGCTTAAGCGAAGCCACTGGTCCTGGATGCCTTTACCTTGCAGAGGAGTACGAACACAAAATAGGTTCAATAGGGCTTCCCGGGTTCAATTGGGAGGCCAGAATTGTGGACGAGACGGGTCAGCCCGTTAAACGAGGTGAGATTGGGGAGCTTGTGGTAAGGGGTGATGGGGTGATGAAGTGCTACTATAAGAACCCCGAGGCCACCTCTCAGGCTATAAGAAATGGTTGGCTTCATACGGGTGATATGGCCCGACAGGATGAGGATGGGTTCTTTTGGCTTGTGGATCGCAAGAAGGACATTATCATCGTAGGTGGTGAGAACGTGTTTCCGGTTGAGGTGGAGGAATTTTTGCACACCCATCCGAAGATAAAAGATGTGGCAGCAATTGGTTATCCTGATCCAAGGCTTGGGGAAGTGGTGGCGGTGGTGATAGAGCTTAAGCCCGGAGAGACCATGACCGAAGAAGAGGTCTTTAAGTTCTGTGAGGTTTTACCCCGATATAAGAGACCAAGGAAGGTCTTTTTCGGCAATGTGCCCAGGAACCCCACGGGCAAGATCGAGAAACCCAAGCTAAGGCAGAAATACATTGGCACCGAAGCCGCCTTCAAGATCGAATGAGGAGTTTGTTGAGGCCCTAAAGGAGGGGGAGAGGGGTATAGGAATCATTTTGAAAAGGGAACAGGAGGAGGCTTTAGCGAGATACTTTTTGGAATTACAAAAGTGGAATGCGAAGAAAAATTTGACCTCTTTACAAGATCCAAAGGAAATCGCAATAAAACATTTTGTAGATTCTCTAACCCTTCTTCCTCTCCTTAAAAAGGGGGAAAGGCTTCTCGACATAGGGACAGGAGCAGGATTTCCGGGCTTGGTGCTTAAGGTGGTTGAAAATGAGTTGAAGGTCACTTTACTTGAAGCTTCCTTTAAAAGAGTGGCCTTTTTAAAGCATATAAAGAGAATCCTCAAGCTCGAACACCTTGAGATTATTCATGGACGGGCTGAAGATCCCGGGATTTTGGAAAGGGGAAAGGAAGGCTTTTCGGTGGTGGTCTCAAGGGCCCTAGGGAGTCTAAAAGAGTTTTTGCTTTTAGCTTTTCCCTACCTTCAGAAAGGAGGAAGGGCGATCGCTATGAAAGGTCCCAAAGGTAAATTAGAGCTTGAAGGAGTTGAGCCAAGCCTTTTTAATCTTAAAGAAGAGTTAGAATTTGAACTTCCCCTCCAGATGGGGAAAAGGCTTATACTTGTCTTTGAAAAAAAGCAGATCGATGGGCAAAGTGATCGCCATAGCCAATCAGAAGGGAGGGGTTGGAAAGACCACAACGGCCGTTAATTTATCGGCCTCCTTGGCTTTGGAAGGGAAAAGGGTCCTTCTCATTGACCTTGATCCCCAAGGGAATGCCACCACGGCCTTTGGCTTTAATAAGGAGAAGCTTGAAAGGACCGTCTATCATTTGATGCTCGGCCTTTCAGACTTAGGGGAGGTCATCCTAAGGACGGAGATCGATAAGCTTGAGCTTATACCTTCTAACATTCATCTGATAGGGGCTGAAGTAGAACTCATGGACCACCCGCAAAGGGAAAAAAGGCTTAAGGAAGCCCTTCATGGGAAAGTCAACGTTTACGATTTCGTTTTAATAGATTGTCCCCCTTCCTTAGGCCTTTTAACCCTCAATGCGCTTGTGGCCTCGGATTCGGTGCTTGTGCCTCTTCAATGCGAATTCTACGCTATGGAAGGTTTGACCCAGCTTTTAAGGACCATAAAACTCGTAAAGAAGCGTTATAATTTTAACCTTCAGATAGAAGGGATCCTTCTCACCATGTACGATGGGAGAAATAATCTCTCAAGACACATTTATAAGGAAATGCTGGAGCATTTTGGTTCGACCGTGTTTCAGACCATCATCCCTCGGAACGTGAGGCTTTCAGAAGCTCCGAGCTTCGGCAAACCGGTTCTTCTTTATGACCGGAGTTGTGTAGGCTCAAAGAGCTATTTGGAACTTGCAAAGGAGATCATGAGGAGAAATGGTGCCTAAAAAAAGTGGCCTGGGGAAGGGTTTAGAGGCCCTTTTGGGTGAAAGTTTGAATGAGGGAGAGGTCATTTTATGCGACCTTGAGTCCTTAAAACCCAATCCCTTTCAGCCGAGAAAGTTCATGGATGAAAAGGCCATCGAAGAGTTGGCCCTCTCGATAAAGGAAAAGGGGATTTTACAGCCCATACTGGTCAGGCCTAAGGACGGAGGATTCGAGATTATAGCAGGCGAAAGGAGATGGCGAGCGGCACAAAGGGCTGGCCTTAAGAAAGTCCCGGTGATAGTTAAGGAGGTATCCGATCGAGAGCTTCTCGAGCTTGCCCTCATAGAGAACTTACAACGTCAGGACTTAAACCCCCTCGAAGAGGCAGAGGCTTATAAGATCTTGACTGAGCAGTACGGCTACACCCAGGAAGAGATAGCCCAAAGGGTGGGGAAAGACCGGTCTTCGGTAGCCAATTCGCTGAGGCTTTTGAAGCTTCCCGAAGAGGTCAAGGAGGCCCTGAGGGAGGGCAAGATAACGCGAGGCCATGCTATGGCTATTCTTTCCCTTCCTTCCGAAAAGGAGCAGCTCCAACTTTTAAGAGAGATCCTCAAAGGAGAGCTTTCAGTAAGGGAGAGCGAGAGCCTTTCGAGGCACTTTAAAAAGGCCTCGCCCTCTTTTGATCCTGAGCTTGAGCTTTTTCTGGAAGATCTTCGGAGAACGCTAGAGGCTCCGGTTAAGATTCACTATCGAAAAGGGCGCGGTCGTATAGAGATAGAGTTCTTTTCCCTCGATGACCTGGAAAGGATCGTTCAAAAAATCCTTAAAGGGGGAAAAGATGGGAAAGATTAAGGACCCTTCGGAGATAAACGGGTATCTTGGAAGGGAAACGAGCTTTGAGGGGAGGCTTGATTTTAAAGGGGCAGTGAGGATTGAGGGAAACTTTAAGGGAGAGATTCGGACTCCAGACCTTCTTATCGTGGGAGAAGGAGGGAAGGTGGAGGGAGAGATAGAGGCAGGAACCGCTATAATCCAGGGAATCGTGGTGGGAAACCTTAAGGCCTTAAAGAAGCTTGAGCTCAGGTCTTCGGCTCGGGTTAATGGTGACATAGTGACGCCCATTTTGGTGGTGGAAGAAGGGGCGGTTTTTATCGGTAACTGTAAAATGCAACCGAGGGGGGATAATGGAACTCAAAGAGCTTAAAAAAAGACTTGTGGAGGTCTTTTCCAAGTATGTCCCACAAAGGATTAAGGACCTGGAAGGATGCGTTCGGGCAGCTGTGCTCGTTCCCCTTTTTTTGAAGGACGGGTGCCTTCACGTGCTTTTGATAAAGAGGGCCGAAGACCTTCTTCATCATCCAGGGGAGATCGCTTTTCCTGGGGGTATAATAGAGCCTTCGGACCAAACCCCCCAAGAAGCGGCTTTAAGAGAAGCCTTTGAGGAAGTGGGGCTTGACCCTAAGCAGGTTGAACTGTTGGGGAAATTGGACGAGGTATTGACGACTACCAATTTCATAATAACCCCCTTTGTGGGGATCATCCCCTATCCTTATCACTTCAAGATCGACGGGAAGGAAACCAAGGGCCTTTTGATGCTGCCCTTGAAGGAATTCAGAAAAGAGAAGGCCACACCTCTGAGTTTTCAAGGCAGGACCTTTCTTTCTTATAAAATCGGAGAAGGCGTAGTATGGGGAGCTACCGCCAAAATCCTCAGCGAGCTCGTTGAACTTTTGTCCTCCTCCAAGATTTTATGTACTGCGTGACCTCCTCGGGATCATCAAAAACGTTAAGAAGATGAAGGTCCGAAGGAAGGATGCATCCTTCTCCTAGCACCTTATCCTTCAGCCACTCAAAAAGGCCGTTCCAATAAGCCCTTTCTACCAATATTAAAGGTAACGGCCTTGTCTTTTTGGTCTGAACCAAGGTGAGGATCTCGAAAAGCTCATCAAGTGTGCCATAACCCCCCGGAAAGAACACAAAGGCTATCGAGTGTTTGGTGAACATGACCTTTCTGACAAAGAAGTGCTTGAAGTTTATCCTTATGTTGCAATAGGGATTTGGCGGTTCTTCGGTCGGAAGGTCTATATTAAGACCCACGGATTTACCCCCTGCCTCCAGAGCACCGCGGTTTGCGGCTTCCATAATTCCGGGGCCGCCTCCGGTGATAACGCTATAGCCTTCCTTTACCAGTATTTTTGCCAACTCATAGGCCTTTTGATAAAGAGGGGAGTCTCCCTTTATACGAGAGGATCCGAATATGCTCACCGCAGGTTCCACTTTGATCAGGGTTTCAAAACCCTCGACGAATTCGGCAATGATCCTGAAAAGCCTCCAAGCTTCCTTAAGGCTTAAATAGTCGAAAAAATAATGATCAAAAGGCCTCTTCGCCATCTTTTTTCCTCCCCAAAATAATGCCTTAATTTTCTCCTTGTTGATTTTCGTTGACAAGAAGAGGGGTGAATGTCAATATTAAATGCAAATATTTTGATTTAAAAAAGAACAAAATGAAACGTAAAACAGGAGCCCAAATTTTACTTGAGTGTTTAAAGAGAGAAGGAGTTGAGGTGATCTTCGGTTATCCGGGGGGAGCCATTTTGCCGTTGCTTGAAGAGATGTCCAAGTGGGATTTCCGATTCATTTTGGTCCGTCACGAACAGGCAGCGGTTCATGCCGCCGATGGCTATGCTCGGGCAAGCGGTAAGGTGGGAGTATGTCTTGTCACCTCCGGCCCTGGGGCCACCAATACCGTAACGGGTATAGCCACCGCTTATATGGACTCGGTTCCGGTGGTGGTTTTCACTGGTCAGGTGCCCATCCACTTAATAGGAAATGACGCCTTTCAAGAGGCGGATATCGTCGGTATAACCAGGCCCTGTACCAAACATAATTACCTGGTTACTGACGTTAAGGATTTGGCCCGTATAGTGAGGGAGGCCTTTTATATTGCTTCAACCGGAAGGCCTGGTCCGGTTCTTGTGGATCTTCCCAAAAACATCCTGACCGCCCAAACGGAGTTCCATTACCCGGAGGAGGTGAAGTTAAGGGGTTATAAGGTGACCTTGGAAGGGCATATGCAGCAGATAAAGCGGGCGGCTCAACTTATCCTGCGGTCTTCTCAACCGGTCATATACGCAGGGGGTGGGGTGATAATATCAGGGGCTTCCGAGGAGTTGATAAGGCTTGCGGAGCTTTTACACATACCGGTCACCACCACCCTTATGGGACTTGGGGGATTTCCCGGGACTCACCCTCTGTTTCTGGGCATGTTGGGGATGCACGGAACTTATCCGGCTAATATGGCAGTTACCGAATGCGATGTTTTGATCGCCATAGGGGCGAGATTTGACGATAGGGTGACGGGTAAAGTGGAGGAGTTTTCGCCCAAATCCAAAAAGATCCATATAGACATCGATCCCACTTCCATAAAGAAGAACGTTCACGTGGATATTCCCATAGTTGGGGACTGTAAGAGGGTTTTGAGGAAGCTCCTTGAGGTGATAGAGACAAGCGGAGTGAACCTTGAGGACTACCGAAAGAGGATGTCCCATTGGCTTTACCAGATAGAGGAATGGAGAACACACCAGGAGACGCTTTACAATAACCTTCCAAACTCGTCCTCGAAAAGGATAAAACCCCAGTTTGTGGTTCAGAAGCTTTATGAGCTCACCGGAGGAGATGCCATAATAACCACCGAGGTTGGACAGAACCAAATGTGGGCGGCTCAGTACTTCAAGGTGAATAAACCGCGGACCTTCCTCACTTCTGGCGGTCTTGGAACGATGGGGTATGGTTTTCCGGCGGCAATTGGGGCTCAGGTGGCCTTTCCCGACAGATTGGTCATCGATATAGCCGGCGATGGCAGTATCCAGATGAACATTCAGGAGTTGGCTACGGCCGTACAACACGATCTTCCCGTTAAAGTGGCCATCTTGAATAACGGCTATTTGGGTATGGTGAGGCAATGGCAAGAACTTTTTCATGGGAAGATCTACTATGGTTCAAGGCTTGGGGAATGGAATCCCGATTTCGTTAAGTTAGCTGAAGCCTATGGGGCCGTGGGTTTGAGGGCTACACGACCTGAGGAGGTTGAACCCGTAATAAGGGAGGCCCTTAGGATAAGGAAACCCGTTTTGATGGATTTTTGGGTTGAGGAAGACGAGAACGTCTATCCGATCGTTCCCGCTGGCGAACCTTTGAGGAATATGATCCTCCTGTAAAGGGGGTTTGAGATGCGTCAAGTGCTTAACGTGCTTGTGGAGAATCAATTCGGGGTTTTGGCTCGAGTGGCTGGTCTTTTTAGCGGAAGGGGGTTCAACATAAAGAGTTTATCGGTGGCCGAAACGTTAGATCCTACTTTGTCGATAATGACCATTGTCACCGAAGGGGATGAGAGGATTCTTGAGCAGATCACCAAGCAATTGAATAAGCTTATCCCAGTTGTTAAGGTCATAGAAGTGGGCACAAGGCCTCATGTGGAGAGGGAGATCATTTTGGTTAAAGTGGATGCCAAACCCGAAAACAAGGCCGAGATCCTGAGGATAGTGGAGATATTCCGAGGAAAGATCGTGGATGTGAGCTCTAAAACTTACACCATCGAGATGACAGGTGATGAGGAGAAAATAAGTGCGTTTCTTGAGCTTTTAAAGCCCATGGGCATAAAAGAAATAGCCCGATCAGGGCTAATAGCTTTGACAAGGGGGTGAAAAATGGCACGCATTTTTTATGACCAAGATACTCAACTTGATCCCTTAAAGGACAAAACCATAGCCATAATAGGGTACGGCAGCCAAGGACATGCCCAGGCTCAGAACTTGCGAGATAGCGGTTTAAAGGTGATAGTGGCGGAACTTCCCGGAACCCCCAATTATGAGCTTGCGAAATCACACGGTTTCGAACCTCTCACGGCCGAAGAGGCCTCAAAAAAAGCCGATTGGATCCAGATCCTTGTGCCCGATCAGGTTCAGCCTCAGGTTTATAGATCCTCCATCGAGCCCCATCTGCGAGAAGGAAAGATCATTGGGTTTTCTCACGGCTTTAACATTCACTATGGGCAGATCGTTCCCCCTCCCTTTGTGGATGTGGTGATGGTGGCTCCAAAGGGTCCTGGACATTTGGTGAGGAGACAATTTGAGGAGGGTAAAGGCGTTCCAGCCCTGGTAGCGGTGCATCAGGATGCCTCGGGTAAGGCCTTGGAACTCGCCTTAGCTTATGCTAAGGGCATAGGGGCCACCAGGGCTGGGGTCATTGAGACCACCTTCAAAGAGGAGACCGAGACAGACCTTTTTGGAGAACAAGTGGTTTTATGCGGAGGATTAACCGAGCTCATAAGAGCGGCCTTCGATACCCTGGTTGAGGCTGGGTATCAACCGGAGATCGCCTATTTCGAGTGTTTACACGAACTTAAGCTCATTGTGGACCTCATATACGAGGGTGGTATCAGTTACATGCGTTATTCCATAAGCGATACGGCCGAATACGGGGATATGACCAGGGGGCCTCGCGTAATAGATAAGCACGTCCGAGAGACCATGAAGGAGATCTTGAGGGAGATCCAGGATGGGAGGTTTGCCCGCGAATGGATCCTGGAGAACATGGCGGGAAGGCCTGTTTATAACGCCTTAAAGCGAGAACAGTCCCAGCACTTGATCGAGGAAGTCGGAAAAAGGCTCAGATCCATGATGAGTTGGATTAAGGAAAGACGTTGAGGTTTTTGAGGAGCTTGGTTCCTTTAAAAGAGGGATTGCCTCTCCTTCTTATTTTTGGAGGGGGAGGGGCGATAAGCCTTTGGATAGGGTTTTGGAGGTTAGGAGTTCTACTTTTTGGGCTTTTCGCCTTTTTCCTCTTATTTTTCCGCAACCCCAAGAGGATTCCTCCAGAAGGTAGCGGCCTTGTCCTTTCACCGGCTGATGGGAAGGTGATAAGGATAGAGGAAGAGGTTTTTCCCATTTTTGGAGAAGGGAAACTCATAAGTATTTTCATGTCCGTTTTTGACGTTCATGTGAACAGAAGCCCCATGGATTGTGTGGTCAAAAGGACCGAGCATAAGGGAGGAAGGTTTTTGCCCGCCTATAAAGAAGAGGCACCTTTACAGAACGAAAGGAATTTTATTTTTCTTGAGTCCCAAGAGGGGATGCCCTTTGTCTTGGTCCAGGTGGCAGGGATTCTGGCCCGCAGGATCCTATGCCGCGTTAAGCCGGGGCAAAGCCTTAAAAGAGGTGAGATTCTCGGGGCAATCCTTTTTGGCTCTCGAGTCGATCTATATATGCCAAAAGAAGTCAGGTTACTGGTCGGCCTTGGAGAAAGGGTTAAGGCTGGGGAGTCGGTCATAGGGGTTTTGGAGGGAGGGGATGAGGAAAATAAATAAAGTTTTGTTCCTGCCAAACGCCTTAACGGCCCTAAGCCTCATGTGTGGTTGTTATTCGATTCTCCAAAGTTATAACGGAAACTTCGGAAAGGCGGCTCTATTGATACTTTTCTCCTTCGTCTTAGATGGTCTTGACGGAAAGATAGCCAGACTCACCGGTTCGGTTTCGCCTTTTGGAAAGGAGTTCGACTCCCTTTCGGACATTGTGGCCTTCGGGGTAGCGCCGGGGGTTCTGGTATATGGATGGGCCCTTTGGAACCTAAAGATAGGATGGGGAGTGGTTTTTTTGTTCATAGCCTGTGGGGCTTTGAGGTTGGCCAGGTTTAACGTTAGTAGAGACATTTCTCATTTCCAAGGGTTACCCATCCCCGGGGCGGCCTTATTTTTGGCTTCCTTTTACCTCCTGTCCCGCAAGCTGAATCTTCCTCCGACCGAAATCCCCTTGGTGATAATGCTTTTGCTTTTGAGTTTCCTCATGGTGAGTACCATCCCTTATCCTTCTTTTAAAAAATTGGAGCTGAAAAAATATGCGGGCTACCGAGGGCTGGTGTTGTTTTTGTTGTTCGCGGTAATTGTTTTTGTGGAGCCCATTTTTACCCTCTTCTTCTTAAGTGCGTTTTACATTGCCTTTGGCCCCGTAAAGGTCATGAGAAAATCCTTGAAGTTTAAACCTGAGCCTGAGAAAAGATGAAGGACTTAAGGCTTTTTATAGCCATACCCTTAGGACCCGATTTAAAGGAAGCCATTTCCAAAATCCAGAGCCTTCTCAAAAGGAGAAACGAAGGGGTCAAATGGGTTAACCCCGAAGGGCTTCACCTGACCCTAAAGTTTTTGGGAAATACCCCTCAGGAAAAGGTCCCCAGAATAGAAGAAGCCATGAGAAAGGCGCTTGCGCCCTTTGGGCCTTTTAGCGTCCTAATAAAGGGAACCGGAGCCTTCCCCTCTTTAAAGAAGGCCAGGGTCCTATGGGTTGGGATTGAAGACGAAAGGTCCCGGCTTAAGGAGATGTTTAAAAGTCTTGAGAAACAATTACAAAAACTCGGTTTCCCCATGGAAGAGAGGCCCTTCAAGCCCCATATAACGCTTGGACGTATAAAGAACTTAAAATCCATTGATTTCCCGGAGGAACTAGAGGATCAAGAGGTGGGTGTCTTGGAGGTCAAGGAGGTGATATTATTTAAAAGTGAATTGAAACCAGAAGGGGCCGAGTATCATCCTTTGATAAAGGTCTCCTTAGGAGGTAATGAGGATGAATATTGAGAAACAAAAGGCTTTGGAATTGGCGGTTTCACAAATAGAAAAACAGTTTGGCCGTGGCACCATAATGCGTCTCGGTGAA
Source organism: uncultured Thermodesulfobacteriota bacterium (assembly GCA_964543765.1). GTDB lineage: Bacteria > Desulfobacterota > B13-G15 > B13-G15 > B13-G15 > B73-G16. The sequence goes on along the minus strand of CAZIZI010000007.1, from coordinate 45,244 downwards.
GCGGTCAAGCCCGAAGTCCCCATCATCTCCAGCGGCTCCATCGGCCTTGACCTGGCCTTGGGGGTTGGGGGATTTCCTCGGGGAAGGATTGTGGAGATCTTTGGCCCGGAAGCTTCTGGTAAGACCACTTTGGCTTTGCACGTGGTGGCAGAGGCTCAGAAGGAGGGAGGAATTGCCGCCTATATCGATGCGGAACACGCGCTGGATGTGAACTACGCTCAGGCGCTGGGTGTTAAGGTGGAGGAGCTTCTTTTGTCCCAACCCGATTATGGGGAGCAAGCACTCGAGATAGCCGATCTGTTGGTGAGGAGCGGTGCGGTGGATGTGGTGGTCATAGACTCGGTCGCTGCACTTGTGCCAAAGGCCGAGATCGAGGGGGAGATGGGAGAACAGTTCATAGGGCTCCAAGCGAGATTGATGTCCCAGGCCTTGAGGAAATTGACAGGCACTATCAGTAAATCCCAGGCTATAGTGATCTTCATAAATCAAATAAGGCATAAGATAGGGGTGACCTTCGGTAATCCGGAGACCACCCCTGGAGGAAACGCTTTGAAGTTTTATGCCTCGGTAAGGATTGACATTCGTAAGATCGCTCCCATAAAAGAGGGCGATGAGACGTTAGGACATAGGGTAAAGGTGAAGGTGGTCAAAAACAAGGTGGCTCCTCCCTTTAAGGAGGCGGAATTTGACATTATGTATGGTCAGGGCATCTCCAAAGAGTCGGAGATAATAGATTGGGGGACGAACTTAGGGATCATTGAAAAGGCGGGTACCTGGTACTCTTATGGTGATATAAGGCTTGGTCAAGGCAAAGAAAACGCCAAGGCCTTTTTGAGGAAAGACCCTCAACTTATGGCCGAGATAGAACGTAAGATAAAAGCACACCTTTTTAAGAGAGAGGAAGATGGAAATAACTGAACTTTTAATGAAAGCAGTAAATAATGGGGCTTCCGATATTCACCTTAAGGCGGGGCATCCGCCGTTTTTTAGAATAAACGGTGAGCTTATTCCTCAAACGGAGTATGACCCCCTTGGTCCCTCCGATGTGGCGAGATTGGCCTATCAGATGATGAACGAGAGACAGAGGGATTACTTTATGGAACATCACGAAATCGACATGGCCCTGGGGTTACCGGGGATCGGGCGATTCAGGGTCAACATTTTCCAACAACGGGGAAGCGTGGCCATCGCCTTGAGGGTTATACCTTATGAGATCAGGGGTTTTGAGGAATTAAACCTCCCGGTCAAGACCTTGGAGAAGCTTTCTCAGGAACTGAGGGGGTTGATCCTGGTTACTGGCCCTGCAGGGGTAGGGAAGTCCACGACCCTTGCTGCCATGATAGAATACATTAATACTCACAGGCGCTGCCACATTATCACCATTGAGGATCCCATCGAATACTTGTTTCGGGACAAATTGAGCATAATAAGCCAAAGGGAAGTGGGGGTGGACACTAAGTCCTTTCTTGATGCCTTAAAGATGGCCTTGCGAGAAGATCCCGACGTCATAATGGTGGGTGAGATGAGGGATTTTGAGACCATTAATACGGCTTTGTTGGCAGCTGAGACAGGTCATCTGGTGCTTTCCACCCTTCACACAATAGATGCCACTGAGACTATAAACAGGATCATCTCCGTCTATCCTCCTCACCATCAGAGACAGGTCAGGTTACAGCTGGCAAATGTCCTTCGAGGTATCATCTCCCAGAGACTTCTCCCAAGGGCGGATGGAAACGGGAGGGTACCCGCAGTGGAGATCTTGATAAACACGCCAAGGGTTAAAGAATGCATCATCGATCGAGAAAGGACCGCTGAGATACCTCGGGCCATAGCCGAAGGGTATGTGGTTTATGGCTCCCAGACCTTCGATCAGTCCCTCATGTCGCTTTATAAAAGGGGACTCATAACGCTTGAGGAGGCCCTGAGACATTGTTCAAACCCTGATGAATTCGTTCTAAGGGTTAAGGGAATTTTGGGTACCAGCTCCATGGGTTGGGAGGTTTTTGAGACCCAAGAAGGTTTGAAGGCTTCAGGAGAGGAGGATGAGGAGCTTTAGTAGTGAAGAGATAAGAAGCACCTTTTTGAGCTTCTTCTCCCAGAGGGGACATCAGGTGGTCAAAAGCTCCTCGCTTGTGCCCCATGACGATCCTACCCTCCTTTTCACCAATGCGGGTATGGTTCAGTTCAAGAAGGTCTTCTTGGGCCAGGAAAAAAGGCCCTATACTCGGGCGGTGTCGTGCCAAAAGTGTTTAAGGGCAGGGGGGAAGCACAACGATCTTGAGAACGTGGGGAAGACCTTAAGGCATCATACCTTTTTTGAGATGCTCGGGAACTTCTCCTTTGGTGACTACTTTAAGCGAGAAGCCATCCAAATGGCTTGGGAACTGCTAACGGAGGTATTTGGACTTCCTAAGGATAAGCTTTACGTTTCGGTTCATAATAGCGATTACGAAGCGGCTTTACTCTGGAAGGAGATAGCTTCGTTGAGTGAGGATAGGATCATCCCCTTAGGGGATGAGCATAACTTCTGGGCCATGGGGGAGACCGGTCCCTGTGGGCCTTGTTCGGAGATCATCTACGATCAAGGGGAAGAGATGGGTTGCGGAAGGCCCGATTGTGGGCCCTCTTGTGACTGCGACAGGTTCCTTGAGCTTTGGAATTTAGTCTTCATGCAATATGAACGCACTTCCGAGGGCGAACTGAAACCCTTACCCCGGCCTTCCATAGATACGGGTATGGGTCTTGAGAGGATAAGTGCGGTTCTACAAGGGGTTAAGGGGAATTTCGATACGGATCTTTTTCGAGGGATAATCGAGAGGATCGAGGAATTGACCCTTTCCAAATACGGAGAGGACCCTCGTAAAGATGTGTCCATAAGGGTCATAGCCGATCATGCTAGGGCCGGGGCCTTTCTGATCGTAGACGGGGTACTGCCTTCCAATGAGGGAAGGGGTTATGTCTTAAGGAGGATTCTTAGAAGGGCCATAAGGCATGGGTATTTGTTGGGGATAAAAAGGCCCTTTTTGACAAGGGTTATAGAGAAGGTAAGGGAAAAGATGTTCCCCGTTTACCCGGAATTGGAAGAAGGGGCTTTTCTTATAGAAGAGGTGGTAAGGAGGGAGGAGGAGAGGTTTTTTGAGACCCTTGAGAGGGGTCTTTTGCTTCTTTCTGAAGAGATAGAGGAGCTCAAAGCGAAGGGGAAGAAGGTTCTTCCGGGGGATGTGGCCTTCAGGCTCTATGATACCTATGGCTTCCCCCTTGACTTAACCGAAGAAATAGCCCGGGAGGAGGGGTTTGAGATCGATCTCCAGAGGTTCGATCTACTTATGGAGGAACAACGCCAAAGGGGAAGGGCTTCTTGGAAGGGCGAACTGCAAGGGGTCTTTTTCGACCTGGGGGACTTAAAGACCGAGTTCGTGGGCTACGAAAGCCTGAATGCGAAGGCGAGGGTTTTGGCCATTATAAAGGGCGATGAACTTAAAAAAGAGGCCCATCAAAACGAGGAAGTGGAAGTTATACTCGATAGGACTTCCTTTTATCCCGAAGGCGGAGGGCAAGTGGGTGACCAAGGGCTGTTGGAAGGGGATGGCCTTGTTGCAGAGGTAGAGGGGACTTCAAAAAAAGGAGATCTTATCTTTCATCAAGTCAAGCTTAAAGAGGGCGTCCTAAGGAAGGGTCAAGAGGTTTGGGCAAAGGTGGACTCTTTGAAAAGACAAAATAGTTGCCGAAATCACACAGCAACACATCTTCTTCACGCTGCTTTGAGGAAGATCTTGGGACCACACGTGAGACAAGCGGGTTCCCTGGTTGAGCCCAAAAGGCTTCGTTTCGATTTCACCCATTTTGCCCCATTGGAGGAAGGGATTTTGGAAAAAATAGAGTACACGGTAAATCGATGGATAATGGAAAATCATCCGGTCTTAACGGAGATCCTCGATTTTGAGGAAGCCTTAAGTAGAGGGGCTATTGCCCTTTTTGAGGAAAAATACGGTGAAAAAGTTCGACTAGTGGAGATTCCCTCAATAAGTAAGGAGCTTTGTGGAGGAACCCATGTGAGGATGACCGGAGAGATCGGACTATTTAAGATAGTAAACGAAACAGGTATAGGATCCGGGATAAGGAGGATAGAGGCTTTAACTGGAGAGGAGGCTTTAAATTACGTAAGGGATTTAGAGGCCGATTTTAAGGACCTTTTCGGGCTTTTGAACCTTGAAGGGAGACCAAGCTATAAGACTAAAAGGGAGCTTTTGAAAAAAAGGATTGAGGACCTTTTAAGCCTCAAAAAGGACCTGGAAGAACAGATAAAGGCTTTAACCAGAAGGTTTGCCGAAGAGAAAAAAGAGGAGGTGGAGGTTAAGGAAATAGGGAAACTCAAACTCGCCTTCGCCAAACTGGAAAGTCTTGAACCTCAAGCCTTAAGGGAGATTGGCGATCAGATTAAATCAAAGATAGGCTCAGGCATAGTGGTTTTGGCCAGTGAAAAGGACGGAAGAAGGATCCTATTGATAATGGTGACTCGAGACCTCCAAGAGGTTGTGCCAGCAAACGAACTGCTGGGAAGAGTTTTGAAAAGTATAGGGGGGAAAGGAGGAGGCAAAGAAGGTTTCGCACAAGGTACCTTTTCCTCCTCCTTCGAGGAAGTTTTCCTTCGGGTGGAAGAAGAGTTAAAGAACTTCAGCTCTTCTTTGAGGTCTTAGTCAGAAAATGGGTAATCACCTGTTTTAAGTTCTTTTCGCCGCATTTGGGACAACTATAGGCCTTCTCTTCATACTCCTTAAGCCTTAGGGTAAGGGTTACGTTTTCGTTACATTTGGGACAGTGAAATTCATAGGTGGGCATCCTTTTCACCTCCTTCAGAAGATAATGCTTTTAATCCACGGCACAAAATAGGAAGGATCCCCCAGCGTATCCCTGAAGAAGGCCTTACGCATGTAATTTAAAGCCCCCACGTAAAACTCAAACCTTTTTGCTAATTCCTCAAACAGTCCTCCCCCGGGTCGCAGAAGGGCCCGGTTAAGTTCACTAACCTGAAAATACGCAAGGGCCCCTTGTTGGAGATAATAAGTCCAAAGCGAGCGCCTCTTTACATATTCAGGGAATAGTCCGCTCATGAAAAGCGCATAATCTCCGATGTGCTTCCTTATCTCCCTTTCCTTATAAAGGCTACCCCCACTTAAGGTTATCATATTCGCCTCAAGCAACATCTCCGCTATGGTTTCCAAGGGTTCGCCCCGTTGATTCGTTAAAGGATAGAGGTTTTCGATCCTCACAAAATTGGTCAAAACCTCAGCCACATATTCACTTACCTGAGGTTCCTTTAAATTGAGGTCCCAAAAACTACGTCTTACACTCCAGAGGAAAAACTCCCGTACTTTCTCTAAACTTTCCCCTTTCCTCTGGACCATCCAAAAATAATATTATACCCCAAAAGGTGAATTCTGCAATTTCCCCCTTATTTTAAAAAGGGCTTGACGATTCCTTTAATCTAAAGTTTAATAAGGAGAGATTGTGAATAAGATCACTAAAAGGAGGGGGGAAAGATGCCATACGATCCAACCAAAATGGCTGATTGGCAGATAGCCGCTGAAGCCGAAAAAACCATGCCAACTCCTGAGGAGTGGCGGGAGAGATTGGGCCTCCAGAAGGATGAAATTATACCCTATGGTAGGATTTGCAAGTTAGATTTTCAGAAGATTTACAGCCGTTTGAAGGACAGGCCGGATGGTAAATACATCGAAGTCACCGCCATAACCCCTACCCCCTTAGGTGAAGGGAAGACCACGGTGACCATGGGCTTGATCGAAGGGCTCGGGAAAAGAGGGAAGAACGTGGGAGGTGCCATTCGTCAACCTTCAGGTGGTCCCACTTTTAACATAAAGGGTACTGCGGCTGGTGGTGGTAATGCCCTTCTGATTCCGATGACCGAATTCTCCTTGGGCCTTACAGGTGACATAGACGCTATAACCAATGCTCATAACCTTTGTATGGTCGCACTGACCTCCAGGCTCCAGCATGAGTTTAACTATTCGGATGAGGAGCTCGCCAAGAGGAATTTGAGGAGGCTTGATATCGATCCAAGGCGAGTTGAGATGAGGTGGGCTATAGATTTTTGTGCCCAGGCCTTGAGGCGGATTATCATTGGGTTGGGCGGAAAGATGGACGGATTCATGATGGAATCGGGCTTCCAGATTTCGGTTTCCTCAGAGCTTATGGCCATTTTGGCAATAGCCACAAGCCTTAAGGATCTCAGAGAGAGGATAGGTCAGATAACGGTGGCTTACGACAAGAGGGGTAATCCGGTGACGGCCGAAGACCTGGAAGTGGCTGGGGCTATGGCCGCCATTATGCGTAATACCATTAACCCGACCCTCTGTTGTACCATTGAGTATCAGCCGGTTTTGGTTCATGCGGGTCCCTTTGCCAATATAGCCGTTGGACAATCGAGCATTGTGGCCGATTATTTGGGATTGAAAATGTTTGATTATCACGTCACCGAGAGCGGTTTCGCCGCCGATATCGGCTTTGAGAAGTTCTGGAACGTGAAATGCCGGATCAGCGGTCTAAAGCCTCATGTGAGCGTGATTGTGGCCACCATAAGGGCTTTAAAGATGCACGGTGGTGGTCCCAAGGTTGTTCCCGGAAGGCCCATACCCGAGGAATACACGAAAGAGAACTTGCCGCTTCTTGAGAAGGGATTTGAGAACTTGAGGCATCATATAAACATAGTGAAGAAATCGGGCATTAAGCCCGTTGTCTGTATAAACAAGTTCCATACTGATACAGAGGCGGAGATAGCTCTTCTCAAGAGATTGGTGGAACAGGAAGGCGTAAGGTGCGCGGTGAGCGAACATTGGCTTAAGGGCGGTGAAGGCGCTTTGGAGCTTGCTGATGCGGTTATCGATGCCTGCGAGGAAGAGGTCGATTTCAAGTTCCTCTATCCCATGGATATGCCATTGAGGCAAAAGGTGGAGATTATAGCTAAAGAGGTCTACGGGGCTGATGGCGTAAGTTGGACACCTGAGGCCGAGGAAAAGGCCAAGATGTTCGAAAGCGATCCCAAGTACAAAGATTATTATGTGATGATGGTGAAAACCCATCTCAGCCTTTCCCATAACCCTGAGTGGAAGGGTGTTCCAAAGGGATGGGTCCTTCCGGTGAGGGACATCCTGTTGTTCTCCGGAGCTAGGTTCTTATGCCCCATGACGGGAACCATAAGCCTCATGCCTGGTACCAGTTCTGATCCTGCCTTCAGGCGAATTGATATCGATACAGAGACTGGCTTGGTGAAGGGACTGTTTTAAAGCTTCGAAAGGGGAAGGGACGTCCTGTCCCTTCCCCTTTTTAGGGAGGTTTTAAAAATGGCTTACGAACTTATAAGTGGTACGGAGATAGGAAAGAAGATAAGGGCTGAGCTAAAAGAGGAGGTGGAGAGGCTTAAGAATAAGTATGGGGTTGTTCCTGGCCTAGTCACCATTTTGGTAGGGCACGATCCAGCGTCAGCTACCTATGTAGGGGGGAAACAGCGGGCGGCCAATGAGCTTGGGTTTTATTCGGTTAAGGAGGAACTGCCCGAGGATGTGAGCGAGGAAAAGCTCATCGAAGTTGTTAAGAAATACAACGAAGACCCCAAAATACATGGTGTTTTGGTGCAGTTGCCTTTGCCCAAGCACATAGACGAAAAAAAAGTCCTTTATGCCATAGATCCCAAAAAGGACGTGGATGTCTTTCATCCGGAAAATTTAGGCAAACTCCTCATGGGGGAATGGGATCTTTTGCCCTGTGCGCCTCATGGTATATGGCAGATGTTGATCCGGTCGGGCGTGAAGATCGAGGGTTCAGAGGTGGTGATCTTGGGAAGAAGTGACCTAGTAGGAAAGCCTATGACCGCAATCCTCATGCAGGATAGGCCAAATGCTAAAGCTATAGTCACCGTTTGCGATGAAAACACTCCCAATTACGTCTCTCACACAAAAAGAGCTGACATATTGATCGTCGATATCGGAAAGCCCAAGTTCGTTAAAGCGGATATGGTCAAAGAAGGAGTTGTGGTCATCGATTGTGGCAATCATTGGCTTGGAACCTCCCCAGACGGGAAGCCCATAATATGTGGGGACGTGGATTTTGAGGAAGTGAAGGAAAAGGCCTCTAAGATCACCCCGGTTCCCGGAGGGGTTGGGCCCATGATAATAGCCATGTTGATGTTCAATACCGTGAAAGCCGCCAAGATGGCCTTGGGAGTTAAAGAATAATGGCCTTTAGTGTAGCCGTTTCAGGAAAGGGGGGGACCGGAAAAACCACAATTGTGGGGCTGTTGCTTAAGGGACTTTTAAAGGAGGGGCGTAAACCAGTCTTGGTGATAGATGCGGATCACGATGGAAACTTAGCCCAGGTTTTGGGGATAAAGGAACCCAAAACAGTGGGAGAAGTGGTGGAGGAGCTCCAGAGACAGATTTCTCAATTTCCACCTGACCTATCAAAGGATAGGTGGCTCCAAAGCAAGCTCAACGAGATTCTGGTGGAGGGAAAAGGATACGATTTCTTAAGCATGGGCCGGGGGGAAGGACCAGGCTGTTACTGTTACGTGAATAGCGTTTTGAGAAATATAATGGATCATTTGGAAAAGGAATACCCTTACTTTTTGATGGATAATTCCGCCGGAATGGAACACTTGAGCAGGCGCACCACCCGTGATGCGGATGTTCTCCTTATAGTCTCCGATCATTCTCGAAAGGGGATAATTAGCGCTTTGAGGATAGTTGAGCTTGCGCGGGAACTGGAGCTAAAACTGGGAAGGCTTGCCCTGGTCATAAACAGGGTTCAAGGGGAGCCTGATCCGAGGCTTCTTAAGGAGATGGAGGGAAAGGGAGTAGAACTAATTGGAGTTATACCTGAAGATCCTAAAGTGCAGGAATTTGACATGGAGGGCAGAAGCGTGTTAGATCTTCCTGAAGGAAGTTCCGCTTTTCAAGCGGTTCACAAGATGTTGAAAAAGATCTTAAACGGGAGGTAGGGGTATGGTCATAATAGGTGAAAACATTCACATTCTCTCTAAGGCCGTTTCGGAAGCCCTTCAGAATAAGGATAAGGCTTTTATTCAGGATCTAGCTTTAAAGCAAGCTCAAGCTGGGGTCGATTACATCGATCTTAACATCGGGCCTGCTAGGAAGAACCCGGAGATCATGGCTTGGCTTGTGGAAGTGGTGCAAGAGGTGGTGGATTTGCCTCTGAGTCTTGACAGTACCAATCCCAAGGCGGTTGAGGAAGGGCTTAAGGTGGTTAAGAGGAGGGCTCTTATAAACTCGGCTTCGGGAAAAAGCGAGAGCAAGGAACAGATGATGCCCCTTGCGGTGAAGTATGATGCGGAGATCATCATATCAGTACTAAACGATAAGGGCATTCCTGCGGATGCTGAGGCCAGGGCAGAGAGTATTTTGGATGCGGTTTCCTATGCCAATGAATTGGGGATCGAGAACGAAAGAATTTGGGTTGACCCCATCATCATGCCCGTAAGCGTTGATCAGAAGGCGGTGAGGGAAGCCCTTGAGTTTATGAAGATGCTTCAGGACCTTCTTCCAGGGGTTAAGTCAACCGTTGGGCTTTCCAACGTCTCCAATGGTACCCCTAAGGAACTCCGGGGCATCCTCAACAGGACCTATATGGTCATGCTTGAACTCTGTGGTTGTTATTCGGCAATAGCGGATGCCTTTGATGAGGAACTTATGGCCTTAGCTCGAGGGCAGATGCCTCACATTAAGGAACTTATAAGGCAAGTCATGGAGGGAGAGGATATAGATCTGGCTTCTCTTCCTCCCAAAGAGAGGGATTACGTCAAGACCGCAAAGGTCCTATGGGGGGATGTCCTTTATTCCCATACTTGGCTTGAGCTTTAAGGAGGTGAGAGATGGCCGAGTGGAAGCTACCTGTCGAAAGTTATAAGGGGAAAATAGTTGAGGTGACCCTTGGCAAGGGGACTCGGGCGGTAAAGGTAGGAGGAGAGAATGTTTTCGCTTTTAATCAGACCTTTGACGAAGGCACTTGGCCCAATCCGCCGAAATTGGCCCTCGAGATATGGGATAAGGAACCAGTCGGGTGGAGCGAGGGTATACTGAAGGTCTATGGGGACAGCGTGAAAGACCCGGCCAAGTGGGTGAGAAAGGCAATAGAGGAGCTTAATCCTGATCTTATTTTCTTTTACCTTTTGAGTACCGACCCTCTTGAAGAGAACAGGTCCCCAGAGGAAGCCGCAAAGGTAGTAAAGGAAGCCTATGGGGCGGGGGGAGGAGTTCCCTTTATCGTTTACGGGACGGGAAATGACGCTAAAGACCCTCAGGTTTTGTCCAAAGTTGCCGAAGCTCTGAAAGGTGAAAACCTGCTTTTGGGACCGGTTCTTAAGGAGGATTACGAACCATTGGCTCAGATTGCAAAGGAGAACGATCATTGCTTGAGTGCTCAGGCTCCGATGGATATAAACCTTCAGAAGGAGTTAAACGTAAAGATTTCCAGGATCATATCAAGGGACAGAATCATAATGGATCCGCTGGCCCCCTGCGTGGGAGTGGGGCTTGAGTACGGTTTCTCCATCTTTGAAAGGCAAAAGCATGCCGCTATCTCCTTCGGTGACGAGATGATGCAAATGCCCATGATCGCTAACTTCAGCTTTGACGTTTGGAAGACTAAAGAGGCAAAGGAAAACGAAAAAATGGGAATAATGTGGGAAGAATTGACAGGAATGACTTACCTTCTTGCAGGGGCCAATATTTTGGTAGTTAGACACCCTGAGACGTTCAAAAAACTCAAAGGGTTTATTGAAAAATTTAATATGTAAGAATAAATTTAAACTAGAAAAAAGTCCAAGGAGGACTTATATGGAAGGGACCAGAAGGTTAGAGGAGATAAAGGAAATAATAAGGGCGGAGGAGGATTGGGAGCCTGTAGGTCCCACGCCTATGCCTCATGTTCCCGATTTGAGGAATTGGGATAGGAGGCTTTTAAAGACCTATAAACCATTTTATGCTCCTTTTTGTGATCTTTGCTGTCTTTGTACCTATGGTAAGTGTGACCTTACTGGGACCAATCGTGGGGCCTGTGGGATTGATATCGCAGGCCAGCAGGGTAGGATTGTTGCCCTTGCCTGTTGTATAGGAATGGCGTGTCATACGGGTCATGCGGCTCACATAATTGAGTATCTTATTGAAAAGCTTGGTAAGGACTATCCCATAGATCTTGGTCCGAGCGTAAATGTGGAGTGTCCTCACATAAGGCTTGTTTTGGGTATGAAGCCGAGGACCTTGGGCGATCTAAAGAAGGCTGTTGAGTATGCGGCTTCGGAACTGGTTCATGTCCTTTCTTCCATCCATACGGGGCAAGAAGGAGACCCGGTTGATTACGAATCTAAGGCCTTTCACATAGGGATGCTCGATCATGTGGGGATGGAAGCGGCTGATGTGGCTCAGATTGTGGGATTTAAGTTCCCCACTTCGAAGGCCGATACCCCCATTGTGGATTTGGGATGGGGGGCGGTCGATAAGGAGAAGCCGGTGATTTTGGTAGTTGGGCACAATCCGGCGGCTTCCACTGAGATAATCGATTATTTGAGAGAACAAGGGCTTGAGGAGAAGGTTGAGGTGTGTGGCATATGTTGTACGGCCCATGAGACCACTAGGTATTCGCCAAGGGCCAAGATAGTGGGGCCACTTTCAAGGCAGCTTTTCTTCATTCGAACGGGAATTGCCGATGTGATTGTGGCCGATGAGCAGTGTATAAGGACCGATCTGACCATTGAGGCCGAAAAGGTCGGCTCGGTTGTCATAGCCTCTTCGGATAAGGCCTGTCGGGGCCTTGAGGAGGTGAGCGATAGGCCGACCGATGAGATCGTAAAGGAGATGGTGGAACAAAGGAAGCACTTCTTGATCCTCGATCACCGGAAGGCCGCTGAGGTGGCGGTTAAGGTGGCCCTTGAGCTCTCCCCAAGGAGAAAGGATCAGAAGACCTTGATGACCAAGGAACAGGCTCAAGAGGCGGCAAAGGCTTGTAAGGTGTGCCGTAATTGTGAGCAAGCCTGTCCTAACCTTTTACCCCTTGTCTCAGCTGTTCAGAAGGCAGCTCAAGGGGACTTTGAGGAGCTCAAGTGGTGCTTTGAAAGGTGCATAGGTTGTGGAAAATGTGAGGAGGCCTGTAATCATGGTGTACCCTTCCAGAAGATGTTCCAGTCGGTTGCCAGTTGGGAGACTTGGAAATGTCGAACAGGGCGTGGTCCCATTATGGACACTGAGATCCGTAAGGTTGGGGCTCCCATCGTTTTAGGTACTATCCCAGGTGTTGTGGCCTTTGTTGGTTGTTCTAACTTCCCGGAGGAGATAGAAGAGATAGCCGAAATGGCCGAGGAGTTTGCCAGGAGAAAATACATAGTAGTACTTTCCGGTTGTTCGGCCATGGTAGCCGGGATGAAGAAGGACAAGGATGGGCTTACCCTTTATGAAAAGTATCCACCTGATTTCGATGCGGGTGGGATTGTGAATGTGGGGTCTTGTGTGGCTAATGCTCACATAACTGGAGCGGCCATAAAGATCGCCAATATCTTTGCCAACTTGCCCTTGAGGGCCAATTATGAAGTGATCGCCGATTACGTGTTGAACCGGGTTGGAGCGGTTGGAGTGGCCTGGGGTGCTTATAGCCAAAAGGCGGCTGCCATTGCTACGGGGTGCAATCGGTTGGGGATTCCGGTGGTCCTTGGGCCTCATTCCTCTAAGTACAGGAGACAATACCTTTCCAGGAAAGAAGAAGACGATTGGACCGTAATGGACGGTCGAACCCAGCAACTGGTGAACACTCAAGAACCCACGCCCGAACATCTTTGTATAGTAGTCGAATCCAAAGAAAGGGCCATGGTTACGATTGCCAAGCTCTGCATGCGCAAAAACGACACCCCTCAAGGTCGTCAGATCAAGCTGACCCATTACATTGACCTTCATAAGAAGCTGATAGGAGGGTTACCGCCTGACCTACATCACTTCATAAGGACTGAGAGGGATATACCCATGTTCTTCAAACGAGAGGTTATGGAATTTTTGAAGGAGAAGGGTTGGGAGAAGAAGCCCGTGTTGAGCCTTCCTACGCTTATTGGCACTTATAAGAGCAAGGCGAAGATTGAAGACGTTGTAGGTGGGGCTAAAAAGTAAAGGAGGTAAGCCATGACGATGCCATATCATAAGGTAAACGTACTTACCGGTTTTAAAAGCGCTGCGGAGATGAAGGACCCCAAGGCCTTGGCGAAGATCATAAAAAGGGCCGAAAGACCCCTTTTGGTCATAGGGCCGAGAGCCTTGAACATCAAGATTGGGGATAAATTGTTCTTGGAATACTTAGTTGAGATAGCCAAAGCGGGTAATATCCCCATCTGTGCCACAGCCCATACCAAGGGCAAGATAGAGGAGCTTGGCCTTGTGCCTGATAGCACCTATGACATAATGGAGATCATCAATCATTTGAAGGATCCCGAATGGAAGGGGGTAAAGGGTGAGGGGAATCATGATCTAGTGATCTTCGGTGGCTTTAGGACCGATTTGGGGAACCAAGGCTTATCTACCTTGAAGCATTTTGCGCCTCACTTAAAGACCATGACGCTTTGTAAGTTCTATTACCCTCATGCCACCTTCTCCCTTCCCAATTTTAGGAAGGATGAGGAATGGAAGGCCCTATTGGAGGGGCTTATTGAGGAATTAAAGGCTTCTTGAAAAAAACTCCAAGAAGGAGGGATGAAAGATGATGCAATTCCATGTGGATATAGGTCCTCAATATGAGGGTGAAAGGATTAGAAAAGAGGATATGCACGTTGAGTTTGGCGGGCCGAAGGTGGAGTACAAGGCGGAGCTGGTGAGGATGAAGGATCCCGCGGAGATAGAGGATGAAAAGGTCACTATTATCGGGCCTGATATTAAGGATCTTTCTGAGGAAGGGAGTTATCCGCTTTTCATTGAGATATTTGTCGCCGGCAGCCAGCTTGAGCCGGATATGGAGCCTGTTATAGAGAGAAGGCTTCACGACTTTTGTAATTATATAGAGGGCGTTTACCATATGAACCAACAGGATGAGATTTGGATCCGAATCTCCAAAGAGGCCTTCAAGAAGGGTTTTCAAAGTTTTGAGGAATTCGGGCAGATTTTGATGTTCGAGTACAAAAACGATATCCCCTTGATCGAGCAGATACAGATCAACTTTTATACTGATCCCGAGAAGGTGAAGGAAAAGGTCCTTATGGCTCGTGAGATTTACGAAGCTCGTCGGGCAAGGGCAAGAGGGCTTAAAGAGGAGGACGTGGAGGAGTTCTATGGGTGTGTGCTCTGTCAGAGCTTTGCCCCCACCCATATGTGCATCATTACCCCTGAAAGGATCGCTAACTGCGGTGCCATAAACTGGTTTGACGGAAGGGCGGCATCCAAAATGGATCCCGAAGGTCCCATCTTCCCGGTGCCTAAGGGAAGGTGTTTGGGCAAGATAAGGGGAGAGTATGAGGGGGCAAACCAGGTCATATACGAAAGATCGATGGGAGGAACCAGCCGCGTGTGGCTTCACTCGGCCTTGGAATATCCCCATACCTCTTGTGGTTGCTTCCAGGCCCTTTGCTTCTATATACCTGAAGTGGACGCCTTTGGTATCGTTCATAGGGATTATAAGGGAATGACCCCCCTTGGAATACCTTTCTCCACTATGGCGGGCGAGGCCTCAGGAGGAAGGCAGGTTGAAGGTATGTGCGGCATGTCCTTGGAGTACCTTTATTCCAGGAAGTTCTTCCAATATGATGGTGGCATAAAGAGGATCGTTTGGATGCCCAAGGAGATAAAAGAAAGGTATAAGGCGGCCATACCCGAAGACCTCTATGACAAAATCGCCACCGAGGAGATCACCACTGATCCCAATCAGCTTGCGGAATGGCTTCAAGCACAAGGACATCCGTGGATTACGGGAGAGGCTCAAGAAGAACTTGAGAAATTAAGGGAGGAGGATACAGAGGAATAATCCCCTTTTAGGAGGCAAGTTATGGCGATAAAAGGCGGAGATCTGGCGAAGCTTTTACCCAAGGTTAAGGGGTGTAAGGATTGCGGTTATCCTACTTGTTTTGCCTTTGCCATGAAGGTAGCCTCAGGTGGTGAGGATATTGGCAAGTGTCCTCATCTTGATCCGGCCTTAAGGGAACAAATCCGAGAGATGTTAGCCCCGCCTATTCTCCCGGTTACGCTTGGCAAGGGGGATAAGGCCCTTGTTATCGGTGAAGAGGAAGTGATATACCGGCATGAGAAGACCTTTTATCATCAGCCTGGTATAGGTGTTCTGATAAGCGATAAGGAATCGGAGAGCGACTGGGAGAGGAAACTCAAGTCGGTTCTTGAGATGAGTTTTGAGAGGATCGGGCGGACTTTAAGGCCAAATGTGGCTGCTCTTTGGGCCGAATCGGGTGATGGGACGAGGTTTCTCGAGTTAGTGAAAAAGGCCTCTCAGGCGGATCCCGATTTGCCCTTGATCCTTATGGCCCCCTTAGAATTGGCCTTTAAGGCGCTTGAAATATGTGGGAAGGAGCGGAAGCCGCTTCTTTATGCTCTGACGAAGGCCGAACTTGATGGGAATCTGGCGAAGCTTAAGGAGGCAGGTGTTCCGGTAGCAGTTAAGGGGTCCTTTGAGGAGCTTATCGACATGACCCAGAAGCTTAAAGGTGAGGGCATAAAGGAAGTGGTTTTGGACACAGGGACAAGGAACATTCGTGAGGCCCTTAAGGAGCAGATCCTTTTGCGTCGAGCAGCGATAAAACAGGAATTCAGGCCCTTGGGTTATCCGACGATTGTTTTCCCGTGTTTTATGACTCAAGACTTAGAGGAACAATATCTTTATGCGGGTTCCTTTGTGATAAGGTATGCGGGGATCATCGTTTTGAGCGAACTCGTCCCTGAATACTTGTATGGGCTTTTGACCTTGAGGATGAACATATACTCCGATCCAAGGGTTCCTATGACGGTAGAATCCAAGCTCTATGAGATCAACGCTCCTCAACCCGAGTCACCACTTCTGGTTACCACCAACTTTGCTTTGACCTATTTTGCGGTGGCTTCGGAGGCTGAGGCTACCAAGTTGCCGGTGTGGCTACTGGTTCAAGATACAGAAGGGCTTTGTGTGCTCGCTGCTTGGTCAACGGGGAAATTTAACGGTGAGACCATAGGGATGGCCATAAAGAAGATGGGGATTGAAGAGAAGGTCAAGTCCAAAAAAATTGTGATTCCGGGGCTTTTGGCCCGGATAAAAGGCGAACTTGAGGACGAGCTTCCCGGTTGGCAGGTGATAGTTGGTCCGAGAGAGGCCAGTGGGCTTTCGAGCTTCTTACCAGAACTTATGGGGAGAAGATGAGGTCTTGCGGGAGGAACTTGAGGCAGTAAAAGAAATTTTAAAAGGTTTTCAGCCCGAAAGACGCTTTCTCATAAAGATTCTCCAAGAGATTCAAGAAAAGCTGGGCTACCTTCTCGAAGAGGCGATGAGGGAGGTAGCCCAGCTTTTACATATACCCCCTTCTGAGGTTTATGGGGTCGCTACCTTTTATAATCAATTCCGGTTTGTACCGATAGGGAAGTTTCACTTTTTGGTATGTATGGGAACCGCCTGTCATTCCATGGGAGGGCAATTGGTTCTTGAGAGTTTTGAGAGGGAGCTTGGGATAAAGGTAGGGGAGATTACTCCAGATCGAAAGTTTAGCCTTGAAAGGGTGGGGTGCGTAGGGTGTTGTATGCAAGCTCCGGTTGTGGTGGTAAACGGAAAAATATTTCCCCGAATGAGGCCCTTCAAGGTTGAGGAAGTCTTGGCGAAGATAAAAGAGATCGATGAACTGGGAAGAGATTAAAAATAAGGCTAAAGAAAAATGGGAGAAGCTTGAGACTTCTGTTTCCATTAGGATTGGAACCCCAACCTGCGGTAGGGCCGCAGGGGCTTTGGAGACCTTAGAGATATTCAAAGAGCGCTTAAAAAAGGAGGGCTTGGAGGTTGAACTGATTGAGGTAGGATGTATGGGATTATGTTTTGCGGAACCTCTGGTGGTGATAAATAAGCCCGAAAGTGGTTTTCCTCCCATATGTTATAAGAACGTGGGATTTGAAGAAACTCATGCCTTAGTTGATCGTTTTCTTTTGGGAGAAGATCCCTGTTTTGAGATTGCCTTAGGGACGATCGATTTTTCCTTTACGGGAAGTCCGATCATAAGCGAACTTGAGCGGTTTCAGAAGGAAGTAAGGCTTGTTCTTAAAAACTGCGGCTGGATCGACCCCGAGGACATAGACCATTATATAGCCCGTGGTGGTTATGAGAGCCTGAGGAAGGTCCTTTTGGAGAAGGATCCAGTAGAGGTGATAGCTCATATCGGGCAAGCCAACTTAAGGGGAAGGGGAGGGGCCGGCTTTTTGGCCTCAAGGAAATGGGCTCAAGCCAGAAGGCAAAAAGAGGAACCGAAATACCTAATCTGTAACGCCGATGAGGGTGATCCGGGCGCTTTTATGGATCGAGTGGTTTTGGAAAGCGATCCCCACTCGGTTATCGAAGGGATGATAATAGCTGGTTATGCCATAGGAGCTCATAAGGGGTTTATATACACTCGGATGGAATACCCGTTGGTACTTGAACGGTTAGAAAAGGCCCTTGATCAAGCGAGAAGGTATGGTCTTTTAGGTGAGAACATCTTCGATTCCGGTTTTTCCTTTGACATAGAGATAGTGAGAGGGGCAGGGGCTTTCGTGTGTGGGGAATCGACAGCTATGATCTATTCCATTGAGGGGCAAAGGGGGATGCCGAGGGTCAGACCCCCCAGGTCTGCGGAGAAAGGGCTTTGGGGTAAACCGACAGTAGTAAATAACGTCAAGACCTTGGCTTTGGTTACCAGGATAATGGAAATGGGAGTTGAGGAGTTTTTGAAAATTGGGACTCCCACATCTTCTGGAACGGCTGTTTTCGCCTTGGCGGGAAAGATCGAACAGATAGGACTTTGTGAAGTCCCAATGGGGACTACCTTGAGGGAGGTTATATTTGAGGTCGGTGGTGGCATAAGAGGAGGGAAGGAGTTTAAAGCGGTTCAGATAGGTGGACCTGCTGGTGGGTGTGTGGGAAAGGAGGCACTGGATCTACCTGTTGACTTTGACCGCTTCAGGGAGGCCGGGGCCATAATGGGTTCGGGAGGGATGATCATATTGGATGAGAGCAATTGTATGGTAGAAACAGCCAGGTTTTTTCTCGACTTTTTGTCCAAGGAAGATTGTGGCAAGTGTACCTTTGGTCGACTTGGAATAAAACAACTCCTCTTGATCCTGGAAGATATAACCAAGGGGAACGGAAAAGAGGAGGACCTGGTGTTATTGGAAGAGCTCTCGAAGGACCTTATGGAAGGTTGCCTATGTAACCTTGGGAAAACCGCCCCAAATCCCATTCTCACTACCTTGAGGTATTTCCGGGATGAATACTTGGCGCATATAAGGGAAAAGAGGTGTCCGGCTCTGGTTTGTAAAGAGTTAATAGCTTATTGGATAGACCCGGAGAAGTGTGAGAAGGGATGCGACCATTGTGTTTTAACGTGTCCAACTGAGGCCATTAAGACGGATGAAAGAACGAGAAAGAAAACGATTATTCAGGAAAAATGCGTAAAATGTGGGACTTGCCTTGAGGTTTGCCCTCCTCAGTATAGTGCCGTTGTGAAGGTTTCACCCAAGGAAAAGATACTGGAGCTTGAAGGTGGAAAAGCTCAGTGAGGTTCACATTCAGATTAATGGTCGGGAAATAAAGGCTCCTCAGGGGGAGAAGATCCTATGGGTGGCCTTGGAACATGGAATCGAGATCCCTCATCTTTGTGCCATAAAGGAACAGGACCCTCCTTGGGGCGGTTGTAGGCTTTGCTGGGTCGAAGTGGAGGGAAGAGGACCGGTTACTTCATGTACTCAACCTGTAAGGGAAGGGATGGTCATTTGGACGAACACGCCTCAGGTCCAAAGGTTAAGGAGAAGGGCCTTGGAGTTAATCCTCAAAGATCATCCGATGGATTGTAAGAACTGTCCGAAGCGTTTGGAGTGC
Organism: uncultured Thermodesulfobacteriota bacterium; assembly: GCA_964543765.1. GTDB lineage: Bacteria > Desulfobacterota > B13-G15 > B13-G15 > B13-G15 > B73-G16. Next base: position 26,158 of record CAZIZI010000007.1, on the reverse strand, counting down.
AAACTACTTCAGTTGATGCGGCTTTTTCACGTCAAAATTCCGAAGGATCTGAGGCCTTATCCGAGTAAAAATTTGCCAGTTGACTTGAGTCACCCGGTTTTGAACTTTGATCCGAATAAATGCGTATTATGCGGGCGGTGCGTGTGGGTGGTGAAAAATATGACCAAGTGCGGGGTTTTTGATTTTGCCTTCCGGGGATATGAGATGCGCGTCTCCACCTTTATGGGAAAACCATTGAGGGAAACGGATTGTAATGGATGTTTGAAGTGCGCGGAGGTTTGTCCAGTTGGTGCTCTTTGGGGAAAATAAAAAAAGCACCTGGGAAGAGGCCCTCGATCTGGCTTATGATTTGGCCCGGAGGAAACTCGGAAGCCTTTCTCCCCAGGAAATAGCCCAAAAGGCTTTGGTTAATTGGTACCCTCAGGAGGGGATTCTCGAGGTTCCTTTCTTTGGAAGGATCCTAAAGGTTTTTTATCCTCAGGGTGAGGTTTATGAGGGGGAGAAGAGAAGCCCCCGTTTAAGGGAAGTTTTGGTCCTTCATTACCTCATTCAGGCAAAAGGAAGCCCTCCTCGAGGCCTTTGGATCGATTTCAGAAAGCTTCCGGGCGGAATGGTTTATTACCCCGTGTTTAAGAACAGGATCATAGAACCCTTCCTTAGGGCCTTCGGTGAAAAGATCGACCTTTTAAGGGAGAAGGCCGAAAAGGGAGGACTAAAAAGGGTGAAGATGGGCGATTTTGCCTTAATTCTCCAAGCTTTTCCTCGAGTGGAACTGGTTTTGGGAATGTGGGAAGGGAAAGAAGGCTCCCGGAATGAGGGCTTTGTACTTTTTGATCCTTCCATTACCGATTACCTTTCAACGGAAGATGCCATATGGACTTGCCATGAGGCCCTCTCTTTCCTTAGAACCCTTTGAGATAACGGGTATAGGAAGCCTTCCCCATCGAGATCCCGAGGAGGCGGTGAGGTTTGTCTTTCGCTATCTTGAGAGAATTCCCCATTGGCCTCAGTTGCCCAAAAGGGACAAAAAGGAGGAGATGACACGGCAGTTCCTTGAAGGAATGCCAGGGATAAGGGAGGAAGAAGAAAGGATTTGGATCGATCCCCCCGGTGATGCTCCAGAGGAATGGGAGAGATTTTACCAAGACCTTCAAAAGGAGGACATCTCCCCTTTTGGGATAAGCCCCGAAAGGGCGATGGGGTTTTACGCCTTTCTGGAGGGCTTGAGGGAGAAGAGGTTGGGTTTCGTTAAGGGGCAAGTCATTGGTCCTGTTACCCTAAGTTTTTCCTTGAAGGATAAAAAGGGGAGGTTTGCCTTTTATGAGGAAGAGATAAGGGAGATGATAGTCAAAGCTTTAAATATGAAGGCCAAATGGCAGATAAGGAAATTAAAGGAAATGCGACCAGACCTTGGGGTTATACTATTTTTCGACGAACCAGGTCTTGTCGGTTGGGGAACCCCTCAGATCTCGGCCAGTTCGGCGGAGATAATCGCGGTCCTTAAAGAAGTAAAAGAAGGGCTTGAGGCTTTTTGTGGCATTCACATCTGCGGAAATACCGAGTGGCCTTTGATCCTTAGGGCCGATTTTGATGTGGTGAGTTTAGATGCCTACCTTTATGGGGACTCCTTTCTCACTTGGGTTGAGGAGATAGAGGAGTTTCTTCAAAGGGGAGGCATAATAGCCTGGGGTATAGTTCCTACCGACCGAGAGATCCTCAAAAAGGAGGATCCCGAGGGAATAATTCGTAAGCTTGAGAACCTCCTTTTAAAGCTCCAAAAAGAAGGCCTTTCCGAAGGACTTTTAAAAAGAGCCCTCCTCACCCCTGCTTGCGGTACCGGTACCCTAGAAGAAGAGGAGGCTAAAAGGGTTTACGAAACACTTTGCCAGGTAAAAACCCATTTATTGTTTTAAAAAGCTTGACAAAATACGAAAAAGAAGGTTAGGATTTCAAACGCAAAAGGGTTGAGGGGTGGGGGAGCTTCTAAGGGATTTTTCCTTCATTTTAGTGTTCGCTGTTCTTGCGATTTTACTGGCGCTTGTGGTTTTTCTCATACCTTATCTTATCGCCCCTCGAGTATATGGAAGTAAAACCGAAAGCCTCTATGAATGTGGTATAGATCCCTATGGAAGTGCGTGGATTAGGTATTCGGTTTTGTTTTACCTTTATGCCCTCATGTTTGTGGCATTCGATGTGGATGTGCTTTATCTCTTTCCGGTAGGGGTGAGTTATCTTAAAGAAGGTACCATGAGGGAGTTTTGGGTCCTTTTGGTCTTTTTAAGCTTTTTGGTCTTACCTCTTCTTTATGCTCATAGAAAAGGGGTCTTTAAGTGGAGGTTTACGGTCCGAGAATAAAAATTGGGTTACTCGAGGAGTTTTTGAATCTGGCCAGAGCTAATTCCCTCTGGCCCATGACCTTTGGGCTTGCGTGCTGTGCCATAGAGATGATGGCCACAACGGCTGCCCGTTTTGACTTGGCCCGTTTTGGAGCTGAGGTATTTAGACCCTCTCCAAGGCAATGCGATTTTATGATCGTCTCAGGCACCATAACGAAAAAGATAGCCCCGGTGTTAAAGACCCTTTATGATCAGATGGCCTCCCCGAAATGGGTTTTAGCTTATGGTAACTGCGCTATTTCCGGGGGGCCTTTTGTATTTGAAGGTCAATATAACGTCATAGAGGGCGTTGATAAGATAATACCTGTCGATGTATACGTTCCCGGATGTCCACCAAGACCCGAAGCCTTAATAGAGGGATTGTTGAAACTTCAGGAAAAACTCACGGGAGTGAGGCGTTTTCCCATTCCGGAGAGGAGATGGTAAGCGCAAGGCTTTTAAAAGACCTTCAAGAAATGGGGGTTGAGCTTCAGGAAGTTCCTTACGAAAAAAAGGGATATTGTTTTGATGGGCAATTGGAGAAGGATAAGCTTCTTCAGGCCGTTGAGGGCTTTGACCATTATGGCTATTTCATCGAGGACATAATATGCGTGGATTATGTGGAGAACCTGGAACTCATATACCATTTCAACCATTGGGAGGATCCCAAAAGGTTCTCCTTGAGGTTAAGGGTTAATCCTGAAGATCCAGAGGTTCCTTCCATATCCCCCATATACCCGGGTGGCGGATGGCATGAGAGGGAGATCCACGAGTTTTTCGGTGTATCCTTCAAGGGACATCCCAATTTGAGCTTTTTATTCCTTCATCCCGAGATCGAGTATTATCCTTTAAGAAAGATCCCGGTGAGGATTCCCGAGGAAAAAAAGAAGATCCTCCAAGGGAAAATGCCCGATCTCGAAGAAGAGGCCTTTTGGATCAACATGGGGCCTCAACACCCTTCGACCCATGGGGTTTTGAGGCTTTTCCTCAAGATGAGGGGCGAATTCATCGAGGAGATCGAGCCGGTTTTGGGTTATATGCATCGGATGCAGGAAAAAATGGCAGAAATGAAGTCCTACATGCAATATTATCCCAATACGGCCCGTTTGGACTATGTGGGGCCTTTGGCTTTCAGCATGTGTTACTGCGGGGCCATGGAACGCTTATGTGAGATCGAGGTTCCGGAAAGGGCTGAAATGATCAGGCTTATCACCTTGGAGCTTAACCGTATTGCGAGTCATCTTTTGTGGTTGGGGACTTATTTGTTAGACCTTGGGGCAGCTACTCCTTATTTTTTCGCTTTTCAAGATCGTGAAGCTATTTTGGACATCTTAGAGGAATTAACTGGTTCAAGGCTTACTTACTGTTATTATCGCATTGGAGGACTTTATGAGGATTTGAAGGATTCCTTTCTCAAAAAAGTGGAGGAATTTATTCACCGAATGAGAAAGAACTTGAAGATATATGACGACCTTGTCACCGGAAACGCCATTTTCGTCGCCAGAACAAAAGGGATAGGTCTAATCGATAAGGAAGTTGCCCGCCATTTTGGGCTTACTGGTCCCAACCTGAGGGCTTCGGGTGTGGCATACGATGTAAGGCTCTCTGAGCCTTATGCGGGTTATAAGTTCCTTCGACCCAAAATCGCTCTTCTTGATGGAGGGTTCTGCTACGAGAGGTACCTGGTGAGGGTCAAGGAGATTGAAAACAGCTTGGACCTCCTGGAAGAGGCCTTAAAGAGGTTACCCGATGGTCCTTTCCGGACCGAAAAGAAGATCAAAAAACCGCCGGTTGGGGATGTTTATTTCGCTACTGAAAGCCCTCGGGGGCAGGTGGGGATTTATATAGTCTCAGATGGCTCGGAGAAACCCTACAGGCTTAAATGGAGGAGCCCTTCTTTTTGTAACTTCATAAGCTTCACCGAGATAGGAAAAGGGATGTTAATAGCTGATGCGGTCGCCACCTTGGGAAGTTTGGATCTTGTGGTACCGGAGATGGACCGATGATAAAGTGGCTTAAGAGGATATATCAAGAGTATTTTAATTCCGATCCCCTTCAGGTTCTTTTACTTGGGGCAGGTGCCCTTTTGGTTCTTTTGGTGCTTTTGGCTCTACTTTACTTGTTTGGTGAAGGGGCCTTTGAGTTAGGACTTAGTTATTGGGGAAAGGATTTCATAAGGCTTCTTTTAAGTATAGTGGGGGTTTTAATTGTCGTTTTTGGTAATGCGCTTATTCTCGTTTATGTGGAAAGGAAAGTAGCCGGATGGATGCAATTGAGGATCGGTCCAAAGGAGGTGGGGCCTTCGGGGCTTTTACAATCCATCGTTGATGCCGTAAAGCTTCTTGGTAAACAGCTTTTAAGGCCTCGTTATGTGGATAAGCCCCTTTACTTCCTTGCTCCCATTCTGATCTTCATCCCTTGTCTTGTCACTATGGTTGTCATTCCGTTTGACCATAATCTCCAAGTGAGAGATATAAACGTGGGGATCGTTTTGATTTTGGCCTTTTCGGCGCTTACGCCCATCTCCATCTTCATGGCGGGATGGGGTTCGGCCAATAAATACGCCCTTTTGGGAGGTATAAGGAGCATCTCCCAAGAGATAGCGTATGAGATTCCCATGGTGCTTTCCATAATCCCGGTGGTGATGCTCTCAGGGACCTTGTCGCTTAAGGGAATTGTGGAGGCCCAGAAAATACCTTTTATATGCCTTCAACCTATCGGATTTTTAATCTACTTTATCTCGGCTCTTGCCGAGACCAACAGAACTCCCTTCGATCTTCCTGAGGCTGAAAGCGAACTTGTGGCCGGCTACCATACGGAATACAGCGGGATGCGCTTTGCCCTTTTCTTCTTGGCCGAATACACCAACGTTTTTATAGTCTGTGCCTTGGCCACTGTTTTCTTCTTAGGAGGGTATAAGGGGCCACTTTTACCCGGATGGGTTTGGTTCTTCATTAAGACTTACATATTAATCTTCGTGATGATGTGGTTTCGATGGACCTTTCCTCGGGTTAGGTTCGATCAACTTCTTAACTTTTCTTGGAATTTCCTGATTCCATTGGCCATGTTAAATCTGGCAGTGACCGGAGCGTTGATGAAGATATGACGTTGGGAGAGATAATAAAAGGGGCTTACTCCCTAATTAAGGGCATGAAGGTAACCATCAAGACCTTTTTCGGGCCTTCGGTTACCTGTCAATACCCGAGGGAAACCCTTACTCTAAGTCCGAGGTTCAGAGGGCATATAAAGCTTTTAACCGACAAATGCAGGGCCTGTGGTATTTGCGAGAGAAGTTGCCCGACCAATTGTATCAAGGTGGAAGGAGAAAAAAGAGAAGAACACAAATATAAAGTAGTCACCAAATTCATTTTGGACTTTACGAGGTGTAGTCACTGTGGTTTATGCGTGGAGAATTGTCCTCAGGGTGCAATTGGTTTTAGCCACGATTACAATCTGGCTTCCTTGAGGAAAGAGGATTTCGTGTTTGACCTTCTTTTGGAGTACAAAAAGAGGGGAGCATGATCGGAAAAGCCGTCTTTTGGATTGTGGTTCTTCTCATAATAGTGGGGGGACTTGGAGCATGTTTGAGCAACTCCTTAATTTATGCCGTATTGTTTTTGCTTCTTCTTATGGGAAGCGTCGGAGGACTATATGTGTATCTTGGTTCCCCATTTCTGGGGATGATGCAGATCCTCATATACTTGGGGGCAGTGGGAATACTTTTGGTCTTTTCGGTGATGTTAGCCGGTCCTTTTTGGTTTAAGCCCAAGGAAAGGGGGGGTTTTTTGAAGATAGGAATAGGGGTTGTCCTTGGTTTAGGGGTGATTTTGGTTTTATGGAAGGGGATCTCGGAATATGAAATAAGAATAGGTCCCGAGAGGGTTTCCCAGGTTAATAAACTTGGAAAGCTCCTTTTGACTGAATACGCCTTACCCTTTGAACTTGTCTCTCTTCTTATTGTCATAAGCATAATTGGGGCCATCATGCTCGGCATTTTGGGAAGGAAAAAGGAGGAAAAAGATGCCCTGGAATGATCCGAGGGTCTTCCAGTTATTAAGTCTCTTCCTTCTCGGATGTGGTTTGATGGGGCTTATTTCCCGAAGGACCTTTTTGGGAATGCTTATATCCTTTGAACTCATCCTTAACGGAGCCGGTTTAAACCTTATGACGGTGGATCGATTTTTCCATCAAGACCTTCCAAGAGGCGAGGCCTTTGCTCTGTTCATCATGGGAGTGGCAGCTTGTGAAACGGCGGTCGTTTTAGCCATTATGATCTTGCTCTTCAGAAGGTATAAGACCATCGAAGAGAAAAAACTAAGGGGACTTAAGGGATGAAGGAGGTTTACTCCTTTAAGCCTTTAATTCCGGTGCTTATCACACTCTTTACGGTATTTTTCATCATATTCTCCAGAAAAAGGCCTAATCTCAGGGAGTTTTGGTCCATTCTGGGTTCGAGTTTAACCTTTTTCTCGGTCTTGTTGATGATAAAAGAAGTAGCCGAAGGAAAGATCCTCTTTTTCCGACTCTCCCAAATAGGACCTGGCTTGTCCTTTTCCTTCAGGGTGGATGGGTTGAGCCTTATATTCGGCCTTGTTTCTTCCTTTTTGTGGATTTTGGCTTCTTTTTACAACATCGGATATATGCGATCTTTAAACGAACACGCCCAGACCCGTTATTACGCCTGTTTCACTTCGGCCATTTTGGGGGCTCAAGGCGTGGCTTATGCGGGGAGTTTACTAACCCTTTACCTCTTTTACGAGATCATAACGGTTGTGACCTATCCGCTTGTGGCTCACCATCAAGACAAAGAGGCTTACGAGGCAGGGAAAAAATACTTGTTTTACCTCATGGGAACATCGAAGGGGTTACTTCTTCCTGCTATGGCTTTAACTTATGTATTCTGCGGAACGCTTGATTTTTCCCTTTCAATCCAAGAGGGGCTTTTTTCTCAGAAGGACTTTTGGGTTTCACTCACTTATTGGTTCTTCATCCTTGGGTTCGCCAAAGCGGCCATAATGCCGCTTCACAATTGGTTGCCTACCGCCATGGTAGCTCCTACTCCCGTAAGCGCTTTGCTTCATGCGGTGGCGGTGGTCAAGGCAGGGGTGTTTTCCATAGTGAGGGTTATGCTTTCGGTTTTTGGTTTGGCATTTCTCGGGGAAACTGGACTTGGTGTTCTCACCGCTTACTTTGTTTCCATAACTATCATCGTGGCTTCGGTAATAGCCTTGACCAAGGATGACCTTAAGGAAAGGTTGGCTTATTCAACTATAAGTCAGTTATCCTATGTGGTTTTGGGCGTTTCCCTTCTTTTACCCCAAGGCGTTGAGGGAGGAGTTTTTCACATTTTGGCTCATGCCCTGGGGAAGATCACGCTCTTTTTCTGTGCCGGGGCCATCTATGTGGCTCATCATAAGAAGAAAATAAGCGAACTTGGGGGCATAGGCTACAAGATGCCCTTCACTATGGGAGCTTTTGCCTTAGCTTCCTTAAGCATGATAGGGGTTCCTCCGGTAGGGGGGTTTGTGAGTAAGTACTTCATGTTACAGGGAGCCATGGGGATAGGGGAAATGGGAATTATGGTGGTGTTACTTTCGAGTTCCCTTCTTAACGCGGGGTATTTTGCCCCTATAACCTTCCGAGCTTTCTTCGAAGGGGAAGGGAGGTTTCAATTGAAGGAGGCTCCTTTGTGGATGGTCATTCCCCTTTGTGTGACCGCTCTTTTGAGCATTTTTGTGGGTGTTTGGCCTGATCCGTTTATAAGCCTCATGAGGAGACTGGGATGAGGGGGGTCCTTGAGCTCTTAGTCAAAAGGAAGACCTTTCTTCGAGACCTTTCTCTTTTGGGACTTCTCCTTTTACTTTTAATCGAGTTCGCGTTTTTAGAAGGCCACGAGGGGTACTTTTTCGAAAGGATCTATGGCTTTTGGGCCCTTTTTGGGATAATAGGGGCCTTCATCTTGAGTAAGAGCTCAAAGGGGCTTTCCCATTTATTCCTTTCGAAAAAAGAGGATTATTATGGTGGATGGTAGGTTCATACATCCCGGCCTGATATTCATCTTCGGTTCCCTGCTTCTACCCTTCCTAAAGGGGTGGGTGAAAAAGGCTTACCTTATACTTATTCCCGCTTTTTCCATTTTGGTTCTCACTTGGATAAAGGAGGGCACTTATTGGCAGTTTACTTACCTTGGGTATGAAGTGATTCTGGGAAGGGTCGATAAACTAAGCCTTTGTTTCCTTTGGGTTTTTACTATAATGGCGCTTTTGGGCGCTATCTATGGCCTCCACGTTAAGGAAACAGGTCATCATGTAGCGGGCTTTTGGTATATAGGGAGTTCCCTTGGGGCCGTTCTTGCGGGTGATTACCTTACGCTTTTCGTCTTCTGGGAGCTTATGGCCTTTTCCTCGGTCTTTTTGGTTTGGTACCGAAGACGCCCGCAATCCATAAGAGCTGGTTTTAGATATCTATTGGTTCACGTTTTCGGGGGGCTATGCCTTTTATTCGGCCTTGTAGAAAGATACTGGGAGACCGGAAGCTTATTATTTTTGCCCATTCCCCCTCAAGAGGCCACTTGGGCTTCCTATTTGATCCTTGTGGGGTTTGCCTTAAATGCAGCAGTGGTACCTCTTCACGCTTGGCTTCCTGATGCCTATCCCGAAGCCACAGTAGAAGGGGCAGTCCTTATGTCGGCCTTTACCACCAAGACTGCCGTTTACACCTTAGCCAGAGGCTTTTCAGGTTATGAGGTTTTGGCCATATTGGGGACCCTCATGACGGTTTACGGGGTTTTTTATGCGATTATAGAAAACGACATAAGGCGTGTTTTGGCTTATCACATCGTAAGCCAAGTAGGATACATGGTAGCCGGCGTAGGTATAGGAACCTGGATGACCGTAAATGGGGCTTGTAGTCATGCCTTTGCTCATATCATATACAAGGGGCTCCTCTTTATGGGCGCAGGGGCCATACTTTATCGCACTGGGACAAGCAAGCTCTCGGAACTTGGCGGTTTATGGAGGTTTATGCCTTGGACGATGCTGTTTTACACAGTGGGGGCTGTTTCCATCAGCGGTTTTCCGCTTTTCAGCGGCTTCGTTTCCAAGAACATGACCGTCTCCGGGGCCTTTGAAGCCGGAAGACCCATCCTTGGCATTTTTATGGAACTTGCTGCAATAGGAACTTTCCTTTCGGTCGGGCTTAAGGTCACAAGTTTTGCCTTCTTCGGAAAATCCTCCAAAGAAATTCAAGAAGCCCCTTGGAACATGCTTTTGGCAATGGCCTTGGCCTCAGGGATTTGTCTGTTTCTGGGCATTTACCCAAAGGTCCTCTATGACCTTTTGCCTTTTGAAGTTCATTATCATCCTTACGAAGCCAAAAAGGTCATCGAAGTCCTTGAGCTTTTAGGATTCGCGGGTTTGGCGTTCTTCCTCCTTTTTGAAAAACTCGCCCCCGAACCGAAAATTAACTTGGATCTCGATTATTCTTACCGAATGAGCGCCAAATATTTCATGCTCTTTGATGAAAAAATAATAGCCTTCATAGATCGCATTTGGGGTGAAGTCTGGAACCTTTTGGGAATTAGGGGACTTTACGGCGGGGCAAAAACCTCGGATTTGTTCGACCGAAAGGGTATAGACGGCGTGATAGACGGCATAGCTTACGGAACAAGGGGAATAGGCCAAAGGGTGAGAAGACTTCAACTTGGAAGCTTACAAGGATATATCGCTTTAAGCACAGCCATATTCTTTCTGGTTCTCATTATTTTGGCGATGAGGTGATGGAATGGAGCTTTTCTTAAATCAACTCCCCTGTGATTTGCTTTCAATTGTGATTTTTCTTCCTTTATGCGGTGCTTTTTTAGTGCTTCTTACAAAAACCGATTTTCAAGCCAAAGTAATAGGACTTGTTGCTACCTTGCTTAATTTTGGAATCTCCTTGTTATTACTTTATCACTTTAAACCTTCAATACTTGGTTTTCAATTTGTAGAACTTAAAGAGTGGTTTCCAATTTTAAACTTGAAATATGCCGTAGGGATTGATGGTATAAGTTTAGTACTTGTCCTTTTAACAACACTTTTAAGCCCCATTTGTGTCCTTTGCTCGTGGAAGGCCATAGAAGAAAGGGTTAAAAGTTTTATCTTTTGTCTTCTTTTAATGGAAACTTCTATGATTGGGGTGTTTTGTGCTCTTGATTTTGTCCTTTTTTACTTATTTTGGGAAGGAATGTTGATCCCGATGTATCTCTTGATTGCTATTTGGGGAGGGCCAAAAAAGGATTATGCTTCGTTAAAATTCTTTATTTATACATTAGTCGGAAGTGTTTTTTTATTGGTTGCCATAATTGCCCTATATTTGAAAGAAGGGACGTTTTTCATACCTCATTTGTTGTTCAAAGAATATGATCTGCGTTTTCAGTTATGGGTATTTTTGGCCTTTTCAGTAGCTTTTGCCATAAAGGTTCCCATGTTCCCCTTTCATACTTGGTTGCCAGCGGCTCATGTGGAGGCTCCTACGGCTGGAAGCGTTTTTCTGGCGAGTATTCTACTTAAAATGGGGACTTATGGTTTTTTGAGGTTTTGTTTTGGCATTACGCCTCAAGCAAGCCTTAAAATGGCCCCGGTGATTTTAGTCCTTTCGGTTATTGCTATCATTTATGCTGGTTTTTTATGCTTGGCCCAAGAAGATATGAAGCGTTTAATAGCCTATTCGAGCGTGGCCCATATGGGATTTGTAACCTTTGGGCTTTTTACCTTTAAGCTTTGGGGTTTTAAAGGGGCTATGCTTCAGATGTTAAATCATGGCTTGACCACAGGGGCTTTGTTCCTTTGCGTGGGGGTACTTTATGAAAGGACGCATTCGCGTTTAATAGTCGATAACTCTGGACTTGGCCGAAGTATGCCCCTTTTTGTGGGTTTTTTGGGGCTTTTCTGTTTTAGCTCTTTTGGGTTCCCTGGTACGAATAATTTCATTGGAGAACTTTTTGTCCTTTTGGGGGCTTTTGAAAGCAATAAGGCTTTGGCCCTCTTTCTCATTCCGGGTCCAGTTTTAGGGGCAGCCTATATGTTAAGGTTACTAAAAAGATTAGTTTGGAAAGATGGGGAGGTGCTCCCCCTTAAGGATCTGAATTTGAGGGAAGTCATATATTTGGCGCCTCTTGTGGTAGGGATAATTTGGATAGGTTTTGCTCCAGGAGGTCTTATAAGCTTAATGGAACCGAGCTTAAAAGTCTTTCTTCAAGCAGTAAGTGGAGGGTAAAGGAGGAGAGATGGGTGGGCTTTTTCTCGAGTTCTTCTTCTTCATCTGTTTTTTGATCCTTTTCGGGTTTTCCTTAAGGCGAGGGTTTTCCTTTAAATTGAAGAGCATTGCTTCATTTTCATCCTTTTTGGGCTTTTTGATATCCCTTTGGGCTCTTGACAAAAGAGGGGCTTTTTTTCAAGGCCTTTATGTCCTTGATGGTTTAAGTCAAACCTTTAAGGTTTTTATCGCCTTTGGGCTTTTCCTCGTCTGTTGGATGATGAAGGAAGAAGATGAGCTTGAGAGGGGGTATCGAGGTGAGTTTTTTGCCTTTTTGACTTTAAGCAGCTTGGGTTTAATGATGGTTGTAAGTGCTTCGGAATTTCTCACCCTATTTTTGGCCCTGGAACTTTCCTCCTATTCCCTTTACTTGATTCTGCCGTTAAGAAGAAACGCAAAAGAAAAGGCCCTTGAGGGAGCCATTAAATATGTGCTTTTTGGAGCTATAAGTTCGGGAATAACCTTATACGGAATAGGTTATTATTACCTTTTAACTGGTACCACTAAGCTCCATTTCCTCCAACTCGAAAAGGACCTTTTGGGGTTTTTAGTTTTTGTGCTCATCTTCGCCAGCTTCTTTTTTAAATTGAGTCTTTTTCCGTTTCACTTCTGGGCACCTGATGTTTATGAAGGAGCATCCAACAGTGCTTCGGCCTTTATTGCAACCGTGCCTAAGCTTGGAGGATTGGCTTTAATTTTGAGGCTTAGCGGTTTAATCGGTGAAGGGGAGCTTTTGGCCAAGGCCCTCTGGGTCTTTTCGGTTTTTTCCATGACCTATGGCAACCTTACAGCTTTGGTACAAAAGGATCTTAAAAGGCTTTTAGCCTATTCGGGGATCGCTCATGCTGGGTATTTTTTATTTGGCATAATGACCTTTAAAGATTATGGAAGGCTCTCTTCTGCCTTTTACGGCCTTGTTTACCTTATTATGACGTTGGGGGCCTTTTTAACCGTTATACTCCTTTCCCATAAGGACGAAAACCCTACTCTCGAAGACCTTAAGGGTTTATATAAAAGATCGCCTCTTTTAGCTTTCACCTTAGCAGTTTCAGCTTTTTCCCTGGTAGGTATCCCTCCCACGGGAGGATTTATGGGAAAACTACTTCTTTTCGTTTCGGCTTTCAAGGAAGGGTATTTTACACTGGTCCTAATAGGAGCCATTAACACTGCCCTTTCTCTTTTCTATTATTTGAACCTTGTAAGGCTTTCTTACTCCAGAGAACCAGAAGTGCCAATGCCGGTAAGGCTAAGATTCCACGAAAAACTACTCTGTTTGGTTTTAATAGGTTTAAATCTTCTCTTGGGACTTTTTCCCTACCAAATCCAAAAATTCTTTGATGTTTCTTTTACCACTTGACATATTTAGGAAGCCACGTAGCAAGTTCCGGGAAAATAAAGATCAAGAAAATTGTAATTATCATACCGATCCCTATTATTACTGCTCCTTTAAAAATCTGCTCAAGAGGTACTTCAGGGGCAATACCCTTAACCACATAGGCGTTAACTCCTACTGGCGGGCTTATGACTCCTACTTGGCTTACAATTACTATAAGTACCCCAAACCATATGGGATCAAATCCAAGATCAATAACGATGGGGTAAAAGATGGGAATCGTTAAAACTATCAAAGGCATCGCGTCTATAAAACAACCACCTATGAGGTAAATAATGGTGATAAAGGTCATTATTATCAAAGGTGACACCTCAAGACCCTTTATCCAATCGGCTAAAGCAGCAGGAATCCTCGTTATGGCCATAAAATGACCGAAAACGGTTGCTCCGGCTATTAAAAAAAGGATCATAGAGGCGGTTCTCAAACCGTCAACAGTTGCATCCCAGAAACCTTGAAAGGTGATTCCTCGTCTAAGAAGACCGATCACCAAGGCCCCTACCGCCCCCACAGCTCCCGCTTGAGAGGGGGTAAATAAACCCGCAAAAAGCCCTCCTATCGCTACTAAAAACAGAGCGACCCCTTCCCAGACCATACTTAAGGCTTTGATCTTAGTTGAAAGACTAGTTGGAGGACCAGCAGGTCCCCACTCGGGTTTTATTCGACATAAAATATAAATTATAATGGAGAAAATCGAAGCCATTATAAGCCCAGGTACAATCCCTGCAGCATATAACTTACCAATGGATTGCTCGGTTAATATGCCATAAACTATAAAAACCGTGCTCGGTGGAATTAAAATACCCAAGGTACCAGATGCTGCTATACATCCGGTGGAAAACGTGTCATTATATTTATAACGTTTCATCTCAGGATAAGCTATTTTTCCAATAGTTGCAGCACTTGCAGTGGTAGACCCACAAATTGCCGCAAAACCAGCAGAGGCAGCTACTGTTGTTATCGCCAATCCTCCTCTAAGTCCTCCAAAAATGTCATAAGAAGCTTTAAATAAACGTTGGCTTATTCCTGAGGCAAAAGCATAAGTTCCCATGAGGATAAAGGTAGTTATAACTGATAAATTATAAGAACTAAACGTACTAAAGAAGTCTCTTATCAAAAGTTTAGTTCCTGCGCTAAAGTTAGTAAGATAGGAATAACCAAGCCATCCGGCAAAGGCCATAGCAAATGCTATTGGCATTCTTAAAATAAAAAGAATTAACATAAATATAATCCCAATTATTCCTACCGTGATTGGATTCATTTTACACCTCTTTGTTTTTTAAGGTTGCGATGAAATATTTTACTAATACGAGAAATAGAAAAAGAAAAGATACTCCAAGTGAGTACCCAAAGGGGAAAAGTGGTATATTAACGGTTCCAGAGGTTTCTCTTGCATTTCTTAAGCTTTCACCGTAAAGAAAGCCTTCAACTGTCATGATAAAGAACAAAAAGATACTTAAAGCAGTTACACCGAGTATGACCGCTTTACGAAGGGGTTTTGGCATTTTGTTGACGAAAAGATCCACGGCGATGTGTCTTCCACTTAAAAAAGCATCTGCTCCGATAAGGCCTATGGCCAAAACCTGTGAAAGCGCCACAAGTTCGTAGGATGCTGTTAAAGGAGACTTAAAGAGTTTACTTCCCATTACGTCAATGAAGGTCACAAAGACCATAAAAACCCCTGCTGCACAACCTCCATAAAGCCCCCATTGGGTAAGCTTCTTGATCATATCTCCCTCCAACAAAAAGGGGAGGGAATTTTTGGTCCCTCCCCTTTTAAACAATACTTCGTGCTTATTTAATCCTTATTTCTTCGGGACCGGTTATGGATTTTATACCGGCTTCTTTCTGTTTTTTGGTCCAGTAAGCGATTCTTTCCTTGATAAATGAGACCATGGCGTTGATTTGACTTCTACTTACTCCTGTTTTTTTCTCTAAATCCGCATAATAAGCTTCATTTACAGGTGAAACTGCTTCTTGCCATCTTTTAAGCTCTTCAGAGGATAAATAAATGAAATTAACCCCCTTCTGTTTTGCAATCTCATATCCATCAAACTCAACCTCATTCCAAACCCTAGCGGCTTTTTCTTCATATTCGACCGCCAATTCTTCAAAAACCTTCTTCACATCTGCCGGAAGGCCATCCCATACTTTTTTGTTAATTACTACATAAAAGGTATAAATGGGTCCTACAGCCCAGCACATAGTCACATGTTTTGCCACATCGGCAAGCCTAAAAGAGCCGAGAGTCTCGACAGGAGTCATACAACCTTCCACCACTCCTCTTGCCATAGCTTCATAGACTTCAGGCATAGGCACAGGTTTAGGGGTAGCCCCCAAGGCTTTCAAGACCTCAGCGATCCTTCCAGGTCCCCTAACGGTCAACCCCTTAACGTCTTCAAGTTTAGAGACGGGTTTTTTGGCCAGGATAAGAACAGAGGGGGGCGAAGTGTTAAACCAAAGAGGCTTTGTATCTTTCCATTCAGCGGGCGTGAATTTCTTGTAAAAGTCATTAGCCACGTGGCTTGATACATAAGCGCTTGGCCAACCATGAGGAAGGTCTAATATCTCCGTGACAGGAAACCTTCCAACTGTATATTCCACATGAGAGAAGCCTATATCGGCAATACCCTGAACGACCCCATCATATACCTTAGTCGCCTCAAGAAGCGAGCCACCTCCATAAAAGTCCACCTTAACTTTACCATTTGTCCTTTTCTCCACGTCCTTACAGAATTCCTCAAGAAGTTTGGATTGTTTCGCCGCCGTTGGGAAATAAGAGGCAAACTTCAACCTTATCTCTTGCCCCCAAAGCGAAGAGGCGAATAACACAATAAAACCTAACACCAACCACCTACCCTTTCCCATCCTTCCCTCCTTATTTATTTT
>CAZIZI010000007.1:0-10110 GCA_964543765.1 uncultured Thermodesulfobacteriota bacterium | reverse complement strand
ATTTATTTTATTTTAAAACTGGGTTTCATAATGATCTTAACCTATAACGCATGATTTTTCCAGTGGTTGTTCTTGGGAGTTCCTTTACGAATTCAACGGCCTTAGGGGCTTTGAAGTGCGCTATTTTCCCTTTTACGAACTCGATAAGTTCCCTTTCAAGGTCTGGGCTTCCTTCATATCCCTCTTTAAGCACCACGAAGGCTTTGCCCTTCAAGAGCCCATCCTCAAATGGTACGGCCACCACAGCACATTCGGAAACCGCTGGGTGTTCCAATAAAGCGTTTTCCACCTCCATAGGGGCAACCCATTGACCGCTGAACTTCAACATGTCATCGGCTCTTCCTTGATAATAAAAGTACCCTTCCGAATCCCGATAGAAGAGGTCTCCCGTTTTGAACCATTCCCCGTAAAAGATCTCCTTATTCTTCTGATGCCTTCGCCAATAAAAGGGGGTGATGCCCTCATTTTTCAACCAGAGTTCCCCCACTTCACCAACGGGGACTTCCTTTCCCTCTTCGTCCATGAGTTTGGCTTCGAATCTGGGAAGAAGTACCCCTGAGGCTTCCGGTTTTTCTTGAAGATTTTTGTTGGCGATATACATCCCCCCTACGTCGGTACTTCCAACTCCATTTATGATCCTTTTTTTGAATCTCTCCCACCATTTCTGGACGATGTTCTTAGGCATCATTTCCCCGGCGGTCACAAATGCCCTTACGGAAGAAAAATCCGCCTCAACGCCTTTTTCAATTTCCTGAAGCATGGCATTGTAAAAACTCGGGACACTAAAAAACAACGTGGGACGATATTTCTTTACGACTTCAAAGATCTCATCGACTCGGGGCCACTTTGGCCATAACACCACCGAGCATCCATAAAGGAGGGTGGTCTCAAGGGAGGCGTTTCGTCCATATGAGAAAAATACCTTGGAGGTACAGAAGATTACGTCATCCTCCTTGACCTCAAAGGCCGTTTCACATACAGGAGGCCAATAGTAAATAACGTCGTGATGCAAATGAACTACCCCCTTTGGCAACCCCGTGGTGCCTGAGGTATACATCCAAAAGGCCATATCGTCCCGAGAGGTTTCCTCGGGTTCAAGTTTTGAAGAGGCCTTTTCCATGAGTTCATAAAAGTTCAACGCCGAAAAAGGAGCCTTCTCTCCTACCATTATAAGGTGCCTTAGATATTTGGCCTGATCCTTTATATCCGCATACTTTTCATAGAGGTCACTACTCAATACCAAAACCTTGGCCCTTGAATCATTTAAGAAAAACAAAAGATCCTTCGAACTTCCCAAGGTGTTTATCGGTATGGGAATAGCTCCAATCTTCATCGCACCTAAATAGAAGTAAAACAACTCAGGCGAATCCCATACCCCCAAGATAACCCGATCTTCAGGCACAACCCCCAATTCCCTTAGGACATTACCCACCTTGTTTGTATTTTCAAAAAGTTCCTTATAAGTTATTTTTTGGTTGAGATAAAATATGGCTACTTTCTCTCCTCTCCCCTCTTCAATGTGTCTATCCGTCAGAAAAACACCTTGATTGAAATACTCGGGTGCTTCCAACCCCAAAAGGCTCTTCATAAGATTTCCTCCTGTTTATTTTGATGAGGGTGAAATTTAAAACGTTTTAACATAATTTCATTCTCAAGATGGATGATAGTACTAATATCTCGTGGGGAGCCTTTTGTCAAGAAGAGACATCTTGGATACAAAATAGGGTACAATAATTAACGATAACCCGAAAATCGAAAAGCCCATTCCCAAAGTGAGTTTGTCGCCTATTGTTCCTATTAAAGCAGGGATAACTCCTCCTCCGACGATTGTGCCTGACAAAACGGCGAAAGAAACGCTCAAGTTTCGCAATTGGGGCTCAACCATATGAGAAAGCATTGAGAAAGCGGGTGGGAAGAAGGAGGCCACGAATATGGCTTGAAGGAGGACCAGGGGGATTAATGGTTTTTCCACCGATCCCAGAAGGAAAGTGCTTAGAGCAGATCCCCAAAAGATCAGCTTCAGAGTTCTTTTCGGGCCGAACCTATCGGAGATCATTCCTGAGAAAAAAGAAGCTCCGATGCTTAAAATGCGAGACAGAGCGATGAGGGTATTTGCGCTCTTTTCGTTTAAATTGCGTTCCGCGATAAGGTAAAGGGGAAGCATGTTATAAACACCTAAACTTGCTCCGACTCCAAGTCCCATTATTATTGCCATAAGGATTAAGGAGCGGTTTTTGATGAGGAGTTTGAGGGTACTTGGGGTTGGCACTTGGGCTTTAAAATTCCCTCCTTTTCCGAAAATGAGGAAAACGAAGGACAAAGAGAGGGAAATGAGGCCAAAGAGCACGAAGATATGTTCCCATTTTGTTATTTCAAGTAGCGCTTGAACTATCAAAGGGGATAAAACGAAGGATGAGTTGGGGGCGAATTCGTGAATAGCGATGGCTTTTCCCCAATGTCTTTCTTCGAACACCGAGGTCAAAGTGGCTACCCCCGAAGGAAGATATATACCCAAAGCCACCCCTAAACCCCAAAAGAGGAATTTTAGAGTCAAAATATCCCCAGCGCCAAAAGGAAAAAGCAAAAGCACTATTCCCGACAAGAAGGCCGAAATAAAGACCATCTTTCTATGGGTCAATTTAGAGGAAAGAAAAGACGAAAATATGAGTCCTACAGCATACCCAAAAGATAAAAAGAGGAAAATAGCTCCTGCCCCTCCGTGAGTTAAGGAAAATTCTCTCTCAATGTGGGGTAAAAGCGGGGCTAATGAGATACGAGACAAAAAACCGATGAAGAAGATACTTGTAAGAAGAAAGAGAGTTAAAAAAGAGGATGAAGGCATTCTAAAGAAGCTAAAGAAGAAAGGCCCTATCTTGCCTTAAATTCCGGTTTTCGCTTTTCCAAAAAGGCCTTCATACCCTCCTTCTGGTCTTCCGTGGCAAAAAGATTTGCCCAGGCTTCGATCTCCATCGCCTCACCGTTTCTCAAGCTGGTTTCAAGCCCCTTTTCTACCAGTCTTTTTGCCGCCCTTACAGCTAAAGGACCGTTCTTGGCGATCTTACGGGCTATTTCCTTGGCTTCATCAAGAAGTTTATCCTGAGGAATTACTTTGTTGACTATTCCAAACTCATAGGCCTTTTTGGCATCAATCATCTCGCCGGTGAAGATCAATTCCTTAGCTCTGGCTTTTCCTATTAGGCGAGGAAGCCTCTGGGTCCCTCCAAAACCGGGGCATATACCAAGCGTCACTTCCGGAAGTCCAAGCCTTGCGTTTTCTGAAGCCAGAATAATGTCACAAGCTAAAACGAGTTCAAGCCCCCCTCCTAAGGCATAACCATTTACTGCCGCTATAACCGGAGACGGAAATTCCTCAATCAGGCTCAATGTCTCATGCCCCAGTTTGGAAAATTCAAGGGCTTCTTTAGGGTTCATAGGGGCCATCTCCGAAATATCGGCCCCGGCCACAAAGGCCTTCTCGCCTTCGCCAGTAATGATCAAAACCCTAACTTCGGGGTCCTTTTCGAGTTCCTTCAAAGCCCTTTGTATCTCCAAAAGGGTGGTCCGGTTCAAAGCATTTAAAACCTTGGGCCTATTTATCTTTAAAACCGCTATTCCTTCTTCCAGGCTTACGCTTATGTTCTCATACGCCATCTTATCCCTCCCTCTCCACAATCATGGCCATCCCCTGGCCGCCACCAACACACATGGTGGCAAGTCCCCAACGGACTTTGCGCCTTCTCATCTCATGAATGAGGGTAACTATCACCCTTGCACCCGTACACCCAATAGGGTGTCCAAGGGATATGCCACTTCCATGGACATTAGTATTTTCCAAACTCAACCCGAGTTCCCTTATACAAGCTATGGCTTGAGCCGCGAAGGCCTCATTTAGTTCCACCAAATCTATGTCCTTTATGCTGAGGCCCGTTTTATTCAATACCTTTCTTACTGCGGGGATGGGGCCTAAACCCATATAGGCTGGATCAACCGCCCCGGAAGCCCAAGCCCTTATTGTGGCCATCGCTTCAAGTCCAAGCTCCTTGGCCTTTTCCTTCGACATCAAAAGGACCGCTGCTGCCGCATCGTTTATCCCAGAGGCATTACCCGCGGTGACTGTTCCATCCCTTTTGAAAACCGGTGGCAACTTGGCCATCTTCTCCAAACTTGTGTCCATGGGTCTCTCATCAGTGTCAAACACCAGGGGTTCTCCCTTTTTCTGAGAAATTACCACCGGGACTATCTCTTCTCTAAAGATCCCCTCTTGAATGGCCTTTCGGGCCCTTTGGTGACTCATAAGACCCAGCTTATCCTGTTCTTCCCGGCTTATTCCGTAAAGCTCGGCTATATTTTCGGCCGTATACCCCATATGATAACCATAAAATATCTCCCAAAGCCCATCTAATACCATAAGGTCATAAAAATCGCCTTTCACATCCACGTTCATCCTGTAACCCCACCTGGCTTGAGGAAGACCATAAGGTACACCGCTCATATTCTCCATCCCACCCGCTATTACCACCTCCGCCTCTCCAAGCATTATGGCTTGGGCTCCTAAGGCTATAGCCTTAAGACCTGAAGCGCACACCTTATTTACGGTAAAGGCGTTGGTCTCCTTGGGAAGACCAGCGTAAATCGTGGCCTGTCGAGCTACATTTTGCCCCTGCCCCGCTTGAAGGACACACCCCATTATGACTTCATCTACTTCTATGGGCTTCAAGGAGTCATCCCAGTCATAATACTTCTTTTCAAGCTCAGTAAGTTCCTTTCCCTTAAAGGGATCGGGGGCCACTTCAAGCGCCCTTTTCGGCGGAACAGGCCTTAATCCTACTCGTTTAAGCACATCCTTTATCACGATGCTTCCCAACTTTACCACCGGAACATCCCTTAAACTCCCCCCAAAAGCCCCAATAGCCGTCCTAACACCGCTTACGATCACCACTTCTCTCATGGTTAACTCCTTAAAAGAAAATTTTCACAAACTAACTCAAAAATTAATGGTGCCGAAGGGGGGAGTCGAACCCCCACGGGCTTTCGCCCACCACCCCCTCAAGATGGCGTGTCTACCAGTTCCACCACTTCGGCATCTGTTATAAAGGATATATCATATGGGATTTTATTTCAATAGCCTTGATTTGAAGCGGTTTTTGATGTTAAGGTGTTTAAAGCCTTGAGGAGGTAGAAGAAGTGAGGAAGGAGCTTCATATATTTACGGTTGTTCCTAAGCTTCCTCCAAAACTTAAAGCCCTCGAGGAGCTTGCTTACAATCTCCTTTTTGCCTGGAACCCTGATATCGGAAGACTTTTCAGGCGTTTTCCTGAAGATCTCTGGGCCGAGACCTATCATAACCCTGTTTTAATGCTTTCAAGGTTAACTCAATCGCGTTTTCAGGAGTTAATAGAGGATGAGGCCTTTTTAGCCAATCTGGAAAAGACTTACCGGACTTACCGAGAATATATGGAACAACCAGCCTTTGGACTTAAAAATGTGCCTCAAGACATGACGATTGCCTATTTTTCGATGGAATATGGCATTACTGATTGCATGCCTTTTTATTTTGGAGGTTTAGGGATATTGGCGGGTGATACCTTAAAATCGGCCAGTGACCTTAATCTACCCTTTGTGGGAGTGGGGCTTCTTTATCAATATGGGGCCTTCCGGCAGAGGATTACTTCAAATGGCGAACAGATTGAAACGATTCCGGAGCTTGACTTTTATCATTTGCCCATAAAGCTTTTGAAAGACCAAAAAGGGGAACCCCTTTTGGTTTCTATCTCCGCTGATCATCAACAAGTTTACGCTCAAGTGTGGAAGGCCCAAGTCGGGCGGGTTTCTCTCTATTTACTCGATGCCAATATTCCTCATAACCCCCTGGAATTGAGGCAGGTTACCTTCTACCCTTATCCGGATGATCGGAGGTTGAGGCTTCTTCAAGAAATGCTTCTCGGCATTGGTGGGATGAGAGCGCTTAAATTAGTTGGCATTAACCCCTCGGTACTTCATATGAACGAAGGACATACGGCTTTTGCTGGCTTTGAAAGGATAAGGCTCTTCAAAGTTGAGTTGGGCCTTTCCTTTGATGAGGCCTTAACACTGGCGATGGCTTCAAACGTCTTTACCACCCATACCTCGGTTCCAGCGGGTATAGATCTTTTTGATCCGGAGTTAATCAAGCGCTTTTTTGGCAGTTATGTGGAAGAAGCAGGGATAAGTATGGATGCCTTTTTGGGGCTTGGTCGTATAAATCCAGAAGATAAGGGTGAGCCTTTTTCCATGACCGTTTTAGCCATGAAGCTTTCAGGGCATATAAATGCGGTTTCCAAGCTTCATCAAAAGGTTTCCAAGAAGATGTGGCATGCCCTTTGGCCCAACATTCCGGAAGAAGATGTTCCTATCCGTTCGATAACCAATGGTGTTCATGTTCCTTCGTGGGTTTCCAGGCAGATGGCGGAGACCTTTGATCGGTTTTTGGGTCCCAAGTGGATAGAGGATCCTGACAATGTGAAGGTATGGGGCAGGGCCGATGAGATACCCGATGAGGAGCTCTGGGGGGTTCATGAGAGGAGAAGGGGAAGGCTTGTGGCCATTTGTCGGAGGAGGTTGAGGGAACAGTTGAGAAAAAGAGGGGCTTCCTCTCGGGAGATAGAGATAGTGGATGAGACCCTCAATGCTGAAGCCTTGACCATCGTATGGGCCAGAAGGATGGTTTCTTATAAAAGGCCTCTTCTAATCTTCAAAGATCCCGATAGGCTTGCTCGAATTCTAAACGATCCAAAGAGGCCGGTTCAGATTATTATCGCGGGTAAAGCCCACCCGAATGACTGGGAAGGGAAAAGGCTTATCAGGAGCATAATTGAATTGGTTAAGGACGAGAAGTTCAGGCGTCACGTGGTCTTCATTGAGGACTATGATATGAATATAGCCCGGTATTTTGTTCAGGGGGCAGATGTTTGGCTTAATACCCCCATAAGGCCCCAAGAGGCATGTGGGACAAGTGGGATGAAGGCCATGTTTAATGGGGCTTTACATCTGAGCGTATTGGACGGGTGGTGGGATGAGGCCTTTGATCCGGAAGTGGGTTGGGCCATTGGGGGGATAGAGGAGTATTCCGATCCTGAGTATCGAGATGAGATGGAGAGCCGGCAACTCTATTCGATTCTCGAAAACGAGGTCATCCCTCTCTTTTACGATCGAGGGCCTGATGGAATACCCAGAAAATGGGTGGCCAAGATAAAGAAGGCCTTAAAGAAGCTTGGGCCCTATTACAACTCCAACTACATGCTTCAACGGTATTTTGAGGAATGTTACCTGAAAGCTCATAACGCCTTAAAAGAATTAACTCAAGAAGGGATAAAGCCCCTTAAGGAGTTAACTTCTTGGGCTAAAAGGGTTTCTAATCTCTGGTATAAAGTGAGGGTGGTTAAGGTAATCCAAGAGGGGCCTTCGGAGCTCAGGGTGGGTGATACCCTTACTATAAAGGCTTTGGTGGATCTGGGTGAGCTTCACCCGGAGGAGGTTTCCGTAGACCTTTATTATGGCCCTTTTGGATTAGAAGGGGAACTTAAAAGAAGGGACACGGTACCTATGGAATATTTAGGAGAAGAGGAAGGACTTTGGGCTTTTGTGGTTTCCTTTCCGGTAAAGGAAACGGGCCGTTTTGGCTATTACATAAGGGTTACCCCTTACCATCCACTTTTGATCCCTACCCATTATCTATTAGGGCGTCTTGTTACCTGGGGTTAAGGAGGGTTTGATAGAAATTCAGGTATTCCTTGGCCGAGTTTTCCCACGAAAAATCCTCATTCATGGCTTCTTTCTGGAGCGATTGCCAGAGCGTCTTATCTTTATAAGCCTTTATACCCCTTAAGATAGCCCTTAAAAAATAACAGGGTCTTTTTAAACGGAACTTAAAACCGGTGCCCCTTTTTTCCTTAAGACTCACGTCCTTTACGGTATCCCTCAAGCCCCCGGTATCCCTTACTACTGGTAGGGTTCCGTACCGAAGACCGTACATCTGGTTTAAACCACAGGGTTCATAAAAGGAGGGTATGAGCAAAAGGTCGGCTCCTGCTATTATCCTATGGGCTAAGGCCTCATCGTACCTTAAAATTAGCTTTAACAGGGAGCTTTTTTTTGCATGGTCCCTTAATGCATCTTCGTATCTTCTCTCACCCGTCCCCAATATTACTAAGGGGTACCCTTTTCTATGTAGGAAGGGCAGAATAGGCAGAAGGAGATCCAGCCCCTTTTGGTAGACTAACCGCGAGACCATGGCAAGAAGGGGCCTTTCGGATATCTCTTGGGGGAGGCCCATCTCTTTCAGAAGTTCCCTTTTACATATGGTTTTTCCGCTTAAATCTTCGGTAGAAAAACAGCATGGTATGAAAGGATCATTTCGAGGATCCCATACGGAGTAATCCACGCCATTTAAGATTCCCACAAGTTTATCCGAACGTTCCTTCAGGTAGCTTTCGAGCCCAAACCCATATTCCGGAGTTTGGATCTCCCGGGCGTAGGTAGGGCTTACCGTAGAAATAAGGTCCGAAAGCAGAATGCCTGCTTTTAAAAAGTTAACCCTTCCGTGATGTAAGACTATGGGCTCTTTTTCTTGGGGAATCCCGAGTTCCTCTAAGACTTCCTGAGGGAAATCACCTTGATAGCCCATATTATGGATGGTGAAAAAAATGGGCGGCCTTTTCCCGTTTAGAAATAAGGGCAAAAGGGCCGTATGCCAATCGTTGAGATGTAATATGTGGTAAGACTCCTCCTCCATGAGCTTTAGTAATGCTTTAGTAAAGGAGGCAAACCTCAAGGCGTTATCCGGAAAAGCCTCTCCGGGAGGGCCATAAAGGAAAGGACGGTCGAAATGTTCGGGTTGATCTATGAATATGACTTTTAGGGATTGGTAATGAGTGTAGAGGATCCTGGTAAAAATCACCCTTTTTCCCATTTTGAGCTCGAATTCGGTAATTGGATGAAACGAAAAGCCTGTTTTTTTCACCACTTGATAAAAGGGAAGGACTACTTCAATATCTATCCCAAGTTTTTTCAAAGCTTGTGGCAAATAACGTCCTACTTCTCCTAAACCTCCTGTTCCAGCAAAAGGAAAAGCCTCGGCTGTCGCATATAACACTTTCATGGTTGCGCATTTGTGTTTCTAAGTTTAACATAAATTGTGTTATGGAAGAAAAGGAAAAATCTTTATCTTTCAGAGATTCCATAGCCCCTTACGATCCCCTTCAGCGATACCTTCAGGAGATTAGAAAAATCCCTCTTCTCAGTGAGGAAGAGGAAAAGGAGCTGGCCATAAGATACAAGCTACATGGGGATAAGGAGGCGGCTTTTAAGCTTGTGGTTTCAAACTTGAGGCTTGTGGTTAAGATAGCCCTGGAATACCACCGATACTGGACCTCAAACCTGCTTGACCTTATTCAAGAGGGGAATATAGGCCTCCTTCAGGCCTTAAAACATTATGACCCATTCAGGGGAGTTAGGTTTACTTCTTACGCGTCCTTCTGGATAAGGGCTTACATCCTCAAGTTCATCATCGATAACTGGCGCTTGGTAAAGATCGGGACCACCCAAGCTCAACGGAAGCTCTTTTTTGACCTAAAGAAGGAGAAGGAAAAGCTCGAGCAAATGGGGTTTGAGGCGACGCCAGAACTAGTAGCAAAAAGTCTAAACGTTCGGGAAGAAGACGTGTTGATGATGAGTCAACGCCTTGAGGAGAGTGAGATTTCCCTTGAACTCGCGGTAGGTGATGATTCTCGGGAGACCCTCGGTGACATGATTCCCTCCAGGATCCCTCATCTGGATGAACTTCTCGGAAAGGAAGAGGCGAAGAAGGTCCTTTTGGAGAAGCTTGAGGAGTTTAAAAAGACCCTTCCCGAAAGGGAAAGAGAGATCCTGGAGAAGAGAATGCTCTCCGAAACTCCTCTCACCCTAAGGGAACTCGGCGATAAATACGGGATAAGTCCCGAAAGGGTTAGGCAGATAGAGGGTGAAATCATTAATGCTTTGAAGAGATTCCTTCAAAAGGAGATACCCGACTTCGAGCATTACCGAGGCGCTTTGGAGATTTCCGAATGATAGTTCCCCCCTGTACTGTACCCC
>CAZIZI010000006.1:0-71113 GCA_964543765.1 uncultured Thermodesulfobacteriota bacterium | reverse complement strand
CGTTGGAAAGAAGGTTAACAAAAACCCCTTCAAGCCCTTGGGGGTCTCCTAAAATAGGAGGAAGGGGATCCTGGGGAAGTTCAAGCGAAAGGGTTAGCCCTTTATTTGAGGCCTCTTGGGAAAGAAGGTCCACTGCCCTTTGAACCACTTCTTTAAGATCCAAAGGTTCCCGCCTCTGTATAGCCATACCTGCTTCAATCCTTGAGACTTCGAGCAACTTGTTTATAAGATCCACAAGCCCTTTGATCCTATCCTTGGCCCGTGTGAGGAAATTTCTTTCCCTCTCCCCCAGATCCTTTTTCATCAGCACCACGTTTATCATCTGTTCAATGGCCGAAAGGGGAGCCCTTAATTCGTGAGAGACCATGCCGATGAATTCGTTTCTCATCTTCTCCAGTTCCAACAAATGGCTTAGATCTTCCAGAACCGTTACAGTTCCCATGTTATGCCCATGAAAATCCTTGACCGAAGCCGTATGAGCCCTTATCCAAAGATCACTCCTCTTAATTTCCTGACTTATAACCTTGGACGTTTCGGAACTCAAAGCCTCTTCAATAGCTTCTCTTAACTGCTTCGCCTCAAGAACCTCCCAAAGTGGCTTGCCTATTATACCTTCCCTTTCCCGAATCCCCAATAATCTGGTGGCCGCTGGATTGAGAAGGGCAATTCTACCTTGATGATCCGTAAGCAGTACCCCATCGGCCATGCATTCGATAACAGTCATAAGGCGCCCTTTTTCCCGAGCCACATCTTGAAGGGTTCTTTCAGCCTCCTGCCTTAGCCTCTCCGCCTCCTTTTCGAGCCATCTCTTCTCATAAGCCCTTTGAACCACAAGTCGTAATTGATCGGGTGTGAAGGGCTTGGGGATGAAGTCATAAGCTCCCTTCTTCATGGCCTCAACGGCCGAATCCACGGTGGCATAACCGGTGATGACGATGACGGGAAGAGAGGGATCTCGCTTTAAAATCTCTTCCAACACATCCATTCCGCTTGGACCGGGCATCTTGAGGTCCAAAAGGACCACATCCACCCCTTCGCACATCTCGAGTCCCTTTTCGCCGTCAGAGGCCAAAAGGACTTCCCACCCGTTTTTGGAAAGAACCCTCTTACACCCCTCCCTTATTACCGGCTCATCGTCAATAACCAGAACTTTACCCTTAGAGTCGCTCACACCTTATAAGACCTGCTAAGGAGGATTTCCACTCTTTTAACCAATTCCTCGGGTTCAACGGGCTTGTCGATGTAGTCCTCGGCTTCGGTCTCCATCCCCTGAAGTTGGGTGTAACGGGTCGTGGGAATATGAGAAGCTACTGCGGTAAGAAGTAGAACGGGTATGGAACTATATTGAGGATCAGCCTTCAGCTTCTTACAAACCGTATAACCGTCAAGTCTAGGCATCATCACATCGAGAACTATCAGATCAGGTCTTATCTCCTTCAGCTTTTCCAGACACTCATCCCCATCGTAAAGCTTTATCACCTCATGCCCCTTACTCTCTAAAATAGTGGCTGTTGCCTCTACGAAATCTGGATCATCATCTACCAAAAAAATACACGCCATAATAAAACACCTCCTTTCTATAATTTAAACTTGAGGGCGCGGTAAAAGACCTGCGCCTTCAACTATTTCCCTCACCTTCTCCTCCCACTCTATAGCCATGAGGTGAATCCCGTGCACCCCTGGAATCTCCCGGATCTCCTGTATCATCTCGATGGCTATCTTCACCCCCTCCTCCCCCTGCTTCTCCTTCGGCACTCCCTTAAGCCTTTCTATAAGTTCATCCGGAACATCCATACCCGGAACCATGTTTTTCATATAACGCGCCATGCCCACGGATTTTAAAGGCGTTATACCCGCAAGGATAAAGACCTTCTCATGAAGGCCCATGTCCACCACCCCTTTCATCCATTCTTTAAACTTGGGAATATTAAAGATGCATTGGGTCTGAATGAAGTCCGCACCAGCTGCCACCTTTTTGGCAAGCCTTAGATGCCTTATCTCAAAGGGATCGGCAAAGGGGTTTTCAGCTGCTCCTATAAAGAGCCTGGGCCTTACGGTAAGATCCTCCCCGTTTAAAAACTTACCCTCATCCCTCATTCGTTTAACCATTGCCACCATCTGAATGGAATCCAGGTCGAAGACATTTTTAGCCTGTGGATGATCACCGGCTTTTTGGTGATCCCCGGTTAGGCATAAGAGGTTATTGATCCCAAGGGCCGCTGCCCCCAGGATATCGCTTTGAATGGCTATGCGATTCCTATCACGTGTAACCATCTGAAGGATCGGGTCAAACCCCATCTCCTTCAGGATCAGGCAAGAGGCAAGGCTTGACATTCTCACCACCGCCGTCTGACAGTCGGTCACATTCACCGCATCCACACACCCTTTTAGCAGCTCCCCCTTCTTCCTTATGGCCTCTGGATCAGCCCCTCGGGGCGGACCACATTCCCCGGTGACGGCAAAGTATCCGCTCTTTAAAACCCTCTCAAGACGGCTATTTGTCTTGAACTCGCTCATTTCAAAAGATCCTCCCTGATGATCTTTCTTGGTCCTCCATCACGACTTTGTGACCAATCCTTGGGTGGGATGATCTCGAAATACCGGTCCAATTGCCCAAGTTCTTTCAATCGTTCCACGATCAAGTGCCATCCACAAGGGACTTGTGGGTCAATCTCGCACCTACCGTTGGAAGATCCCCCACAAGGACCGTTTAAAAGGGATTTTGAGCAACGGGTAATAGGACATATGCCCCCCGTTAAATGAAGCACACAGTTCCCACAACATTGACATTTCTCACTCCATACGCCTTGTTTTTCCGCACCACCCACAAAGGTAGTGTTAATCCCAGGAAGAGCCGGGATTCTACTATAGTGTTCGGCCAGGTACTGTACCCCCACTCCACAAGCCAAGGAGAGGATCGCTTGATACTCGTAAACGAACCCTCGTATCTGCTCCACGTACTCGGGGTCACACTGCCTTTCAAGCGTCACTTCCCTTATCTCAATCTCTCGCCCCTGGGCCTTTCGGGCCGTCCTTATGGCCGAAGCCAAAAACCTCACTTCCCTCTCCCCTCCTGCCGCACATACCGCCACACATCCCTTACAACCCGCGATGATCAAACGATCAAAAGGCTCTATCATCCTAAGGATCTCTTCCAAAGGTTTCTGTTCGCCTACAACCATCTTTAAACCTCCCTCCCTTTACCCGTTTTAACTGGATTTGGACCAAGTTCCTTTATTCGGTTGGTCATCTCCCAGGTTATCTCCGCAAACCTTGAACCCATGGCCGCTGAAAGGTTATACATCTCAAGCCTCATGGGGTTTATACCTATTGATTGAAGGATCTTCTTCACGTATTGAACCCTCCTTTTGGCTTGAAGATTCCCCACCAAAAAATGGCATTCACCCTCCAAGCATCCGGCCACAAATACCCCGTCTATTCCTTCCTCAAAACATTTGATGAGATGAAGGCTCTCCACCCGCCCGCTACAGGGGACCTTTATGATCCTCACATTCGGCGAACACTCAAGCCTCATCGAACCTGCCAGGTCCGCCGCTGAATAGGCTCAATACTCACAACAAAAACCGATGATAATGGGTTCAAACTCCAACTTTAAAACCTCCTAAAGCTTCGATCTTGGAGAATATCTCCTCATCGCTTACCCCTTGAAGCTCTATAGCCTTTTGCGGACATACGGCCACACAATTCCCACACCCTCTACACTTAGCAGGATCGATCACCGAGACCCCATCCTCGTTTATATAAGGAATCCCATAAGGACAGGCCCTCACACATAAAAGACAAGCAGCGCATAGCTCTCCTTTCACCTTGGCCACAATCCCTCCAACCTCTATGTGATCTCGGGCAAGGATCCTGGAAGCCCTCGAGACGGCCGCCATGCTCTGGGAGATGGTCTCTTCGATTAGCTTTGGCCAATGAGCGAGCCCCGCAACATAAACGCCTTCAGTGGCCGTATCCACGGGTCTAAGCTTGAGATGGGCTTCCTGATAGAAGCCTTCTAAAGTCCTTGGAACCCTAAACATGGTGGCAAGCTCTTCGTTTTCCCGCGGAATGATAGCGCAACTCAAAACCAAAAGATCAAATCTGACCTCTACAAATCGCTTAAGGACCTCATCCCAAAACCTCACTTTTAGCCCATTTAAGTCTTCTAAAACTTCCGGTGGCCGTTCCGCTTCGTATCGTTCAAATACCACTCCTTTCTCCCTGGCCTTTCGGTAATAGGGCTCAAGAAGCCCGTAAGTCCTCATATCCCTATAAAGGACAAGCACTTTCACCTTGGGGTTTTCCTCCTTGAGCTTTAAGGCGTTCTTTAAAGCCATCTGACAACATATCCTCGAACAATAGGGCCTTTCTTCATTTCTTGAGCCCACACATTGGATCATAACGACCTGCTTAAGCCTTTGGGGATCCAGTTCGCCTCTGCCCAACTTTTTCTCCAATTCAAGTTGGGTCAAAACCTTTTCACTCTGACCGTAAAGATACTCTTTGGGCTTATGCTCTTCGGCTCCAGTACAGAGGATTGTGATACCGTGTTCGAGTTTCCGATAGGTCATACTCGGGCCAACCACTATCCCCGTTGAGAAATTACCCTGGAAACCACTATGATCGACCACTTGGGCGTTAAGGATCAGTTGGATGCGAGGATGATGGGTCACCTTATCGATAAGTTCCTCTAATAACTTTTGCGGGTTCTCACCCGAGATGGTGTAATAGAGCTCTCTAAGATTACCCCCAAGTTCGCTTTCCCTTTCCACTAAAAAGACCTCAAACCCGGCCTCCGCCAAGCCTAAGGCCGCCACAAGTCCCGCAAGCCCCCCTCCTATGACTAACCCCCTTTTTTTCACTGGGACAAGCTCTTTTTTAAGGGACCTTTTGTGTTTAACGGCGTTTACCACCATTTTCACCAATTGTTTGGCCTTTTCGGTGGCTTTCTCCCGTTCCTTCATATGGACCCAGGAACATTGATCCCGGATATTAGCCATCTCAAACAGATAGGGATTAAGCCCCGCTTCTCGAAGCGTCTGCTGGAAGAGGGGCTCATGGGTTCTTGGGCTACAGGCAGCTACAACCACCCTGTTTATGCCCTTCTCCCTTATGACCTCCTTAATCCTCTCCTGGGTGTCCTGGGCACAGGTGAAAAGGTTATCCTCCACATGAACCACCTGAGGCAATTCCGAAGCAAACCTCACCACCTCCTCGATATTCACCACCCCGGCGATGTTTATCCCACAATGGCAAATGAAAACCCCTATTTTGGGTTCCTCACCGCTTATGTCCCTCTCTTCGGGAAATGGGATGAGCTTTATCTCTTTCCACCTTGAGGGAGCGATTATGAAAGAAGCCCTCGCCGCTGCCCCTGAGGCTTGAGCCACCGATTCCGGTATATCCTTAGGAGCTTCAAAGGCTCCGGCCACAAACACCCCGGGCCTCGAGGTGGAAAGCGGATCATAAGAGTTGGTTTTGACAAACCCATAAGGATCAAGCTCAATTTTAAGCCTTTGGGCCATCTGGACGGCCTCATCATCAGGCCTAATCCCCAAAGAAAGGACCAAAAGCCCAAAGGATTCCTCTTTTACTCTTCCATCTTCATCCACGTATCGAACGATTAAATCCTCCGTCTCAGGATCCTCCCTCACCTCCCCTATCATCGACCGAATAAACCTTACCCCGTATTCCTTCTTGGCCCTTTCATAATAAAGGTCAAACCCCTTACCAAAGGCCCTTATGTCGATAAAAAAGACGGCCCCTTCTATATCGGGGTTATGCTCTCGGGTGATGATGGCCTCTTTTATGGCATACATACAACAAACCGAAGAGCAATAATCCTTATCTCTTTGATGATTCCTTGAACCCACACATTGAATCCAAGCTATCCTTTTCGGAATCTTCCCATCCGAGGGCCTGAGGATCTCTCCTCGCGTAGGACCTGAGGCGGAAAGAAGCCTCTCGTACTGCAAGCTGGTTAAAACGTTTTTAAAACGACCATAACCATATTGAGAAAGCCTCTCTTCAATGAGCCTGTAACCCGGAGCAAGTATCACGGCTCCTACTTTTAACTGAATCCTTGTTTCCTTTTGTTCGTAATCTATAGCTCCCTTGGGGCACACCTTCTCACAAACCCTACATTTCCCCCGGAGGAAATAGGTACAAACGTTTGGGTCTATCACGGGAACCCTGGGAATAGCCTGGGGATAGGGAATATAAATGGCCTTCCTCAAACCGAGTTTCTCGTCAAAATCACTTAGGGCCTTTCCAGGACATTTCTCCACACAGGTGCCACAACCCGTACAGAGCTCTTCCTTTACGAACCGAGGGAGCCTCAGAACATGAGCCACAAAATCGCCAGGTTCTCCCTCAAGCTCTTCAAGTACCGAAAGGGTCAATATCTCTATATTGGGATGTCTTCCAACTTCAACCAGTTTCGGCGAAAGGATACAGATGGAGCAGTCGTTAGTTGGAAAGGTCTTATCCAGTTGGGCCATTTTGCCGCCTAAAGCCGGCGATCTATCCACCAAATAGACCTTAAACCCCGAATCAGCCAGGTCCAAACTGGCCTGAAGCCCCGCTATCCCTCCCCCTATCACCAAAACCGATCCTACTGTCATAAACCTTCCGCCTCCTTGAGGATTTGTGGCACCTTATCTTCCCATCCGATGGTTATAAAGTTCACTCCTTTACACACCTTCCTTATGCCCTTTAAGGCCTCAACCGCCACTTCGATGGAAGCCAATTCCTTATCGGGCGATCTCAAAAGCTTTTCTATAATTCCCTCGGGGATCATCACGCCTGAAACATGCTTATTTATGTAACGGGCCATACCGGCGGACTTTAGGATGATAAGCCCAGCTATAACCGGAACCCCTATTTTAGAAGCCCCCTCCATAAAGCGCTCCAACTGCTCAAGGTCATAGACGGAACTTGACAGAAAAAACTCCACCCCCAAATGGGCAATCTCTTCCATCCGATCCCATTCCTTCTTCAAAGCCTCACCCTGAAGGCTCGCATCCACTTTAACCCCAACGCAAAGATCCAAAGCCCCTTCCAAATCTCCTCCCACAAGGTCTTTTCCTTCTCTAAAAGCTTTAACGATCTGCAAAAGTTCTTTTAAAGTAACATCGAAAACGGCCTTGGCCTCCGGATGATCCCCCCACTTCGGTTCATCACCTTCGGAAAGCACCGCGTTTCTCAACCCCAAAAGCCCAGCCCCCAAAAGCTCGGCTTGAATGGCCAAACGGTTCGAGTGGGCGCAGTTAACTTCAAATATCACCTCATATCCCCGAACGTGAAGAAGATGAGCACAAAAGGCTGACCCCGCCCTCATGACTGCACCCGGTAATTGCGGGATGTAAATGGCATCAACCAACCCCTTCAAAGGGATAAGCCTCTCCTCAAAAACGTCACCCCGCGCACCCTTCGGCGGCAGAACCTCCACCAACTTCAAAAACCCATCCCCCCTCAATTTCTCTCTCAACTTTTCACTCCTATAACATTATTTGTTTCATTTTGGATTTTATAACAGATAATTCAACTGTCAAGGGATTTTTTGTGAATTTTATATATTATTTCGTTTTTTGATTCACAAATACTTGATCTCAATTTAATTAAAGATTAATCATTATTATAAAAATTTGAGAAAGCAAGGGCAATGAAAGGAATTAGGGAAAAAGAATTTAATAATGCCTTATCTCCTCAGGATCTCCGAACCATTATCGATATGAGCAATGATGGCATTTTGGTATTTTCAGAAGAAGGTAGTATTCTCTATGCCAATACGACTGCTTTTGAAATTTTTGAAAAAATAGAGCTCTTGGGGATTAATATCCTTGAACTTTTGGGCGAAGGCGTTAGTGAGGTTTTAAGCCTATTGCGAAAAAGGGGCGATAAGGTCTGTCAGGAGTTAGAGGTCAAAGAGACGAGTAGGATATTTTGGACGTGTTTTTTATTAGTGCGGGAAGCCCCCAAAAAGTATTGCGTGTATTTAACAGATGTCACCTCCCGTAAAGAATTTGAGGAGAAGCTTCGGGCTTCAGAACGGCGTTATAGGGAGCTTTTTGAGAAGGTTAAGGAAGGGGTTTTTATAAGCACAGTGGAAGGCCGGTTTTTGGACTGTAATGAGGCATTTTTGAAGATGTTAGGTTATACAAGCAAAGAAGAGCTCATGCAGATATTCATACCTACCGATTTATATGTAAACCCAAAAGACCGAGAATTTCTCCAACAACAAATTGAACGCTATGGGTATATCAAAGATTGGGAGGTCAAGTTTAAACGAAAAGACGGCTCAACTATCACCGTCCTTCATACCGCTCATGCGGTAAAGGATGAATCGGGGCGGATAATAGGTTACGAGGGGATGAGCGTTGATATAACGGAAAGGAAAAAATTGGAAGAACAGCTCAAAGATTCAAACGAATTTCTGAAAGGGATAATAGAAAGTTCCCCCTATGGGATCATAGCTACAGACATGAAGGGCAATGTGCTGATCTTCAATAAAGCAGCCGAAGAGCTTTTGGGTTATAAGGCGGAAGAGGTGATAGGGAAAAAGCATATTTCCGAGCTTTATCCTCCGGGTATGGCCAAAGAGGTGATGAGGAAGTTAAAATCCAGCGGAGGCCGATACAGTGGTGAGTTTGAGGCTTTGGATCGCTACGGGCAAAAGATCCCCGTTCATTTATCGGCGGCTTTGGTCTATCGCGATGGGAAGGAAGTGGCTTCCTTGGGCATTTTCACCGATTTAAGGCCGAAACTTGAGATGGAAAGGAAGCTAAGAGAAACCCAACTCCAACTTCTCCAACTGGAGAAGCTTAGATCCTTAGGGGAAATGGCTGCTGGCGTAGCTCATGAGATAAATAATCCCTTGGGAGGCATATTGCTTTACGCAAGCTTATTGCTTGAAGAACTGCCTCCGGATGATCCAAAAAGGGCGGATCTTGAGAGGATCGTATCTGAAGCTACTAGGTGTAAGGAGATCGTGAAGAGTCTACTTGAGTTCGCCAGGCGTTCAAGCCCCGATAAGGAGATAGTGGATGTGAATCGTACGATAAACGAGGGCCTCCTCTTTTTGGAAAATCAAGCCGCTTTCCTCAACATTAGAATAATAAAAGAACTGGACCCCGCATTGCCCAAGGTTTATGGAAATAGCGGGCAGTTAAAGCAGGTCTTTATGAATATCATCCTTAATGCGGTTGATGCCATGCAAGGCGAAGGGATTCTTCACATAAAAACCTATACCCAAAATGGGGGTAAAGAGGTGGTGATCTCTTTCACTGATACGGGGGTTGGGATACCCCAGGAGATACTTCCCAGAATCTTTGATCCATTCTTCACCACCAAGGAAGTAGGAAAGGGGACGGGACTAGGCCTTTCGGTCTCTTACGGCATCGTTAGGGAACATGGAGGAAGGATCGAGGTAGAGAGCGAAGTAGGGAAAGGTTCAACCTTCAGGGTCATATTGCCCGCTTTAGAAACCGAAGCTTAAAGTTCCCTTCGTCTCTCTTTCGAAGAAGGTATGCCCAGTGCCTCTCGGTATTTAGTGATGGTTCTTCGAGCAATGGAAAGTCCGTAATTGCGTTTAAGGATTTTGGCAATCTCCTGATCGCTCAAGGGGGAAGAGGGGCTTTCTTGGGCTATGAGGTCTTCTATCAATTTCTTAACCTGACGAGAAGACATCTCCACCAAGCCGTCTCCCACTTTACTAGAAAAGAAGAACTTCAGTTCGAAAAGCCCTTGAGGGGTTAAGGCGTATTTTCCCGCTATGGCCCTTGAGACAGTCGATTCGTGAAGACCGGTATCGAGAGCCACGTCTTTTAACACCAAGGGTTTGAGGTATTGAATCCCCTTTTCCAAAAAATCCCTTTGGAATTTGACAATACTTCTACCTATTTTTCCCAGGGTTTTCTGCCTTTGTTCAAGGCCTCTTAAGAACCACTGGGCCTCTTTGAGCTTTTGTTTAAGGTAGTTTATAAGGGTAGGGTCCTCTTTCCCTTCGAACTTTCTAATGTATTCTTTATTGACCCTCAATCGGGGTAGACCCTCTTCGTTAAGGATGACCTCGTAATTATCGTCTTTTTTGTAAATGATGAGATCGGGTATCACATAGAGAGTTGAGACTTCAAAAAACTCCCTGCCCGGTTTGGTCTCAAGCGTCTTTAAGAGTTTGAGAAGTTCCTGTAGTTTCTCCTTTGAAACGTTAAAGCGACTGCTCAAGGTGCTAAGATTCCCCTTTAGGATCTCTTCAAACCCCTCTTCCACTATTCGGATAAAAAGGGGATCTATCTCCTCTTTCTGTCTCAATTGTATAAGGAGGCATTCCTTAAGATCCCTCGCTCCAATTCCGGGAGGATCGAAAGTCTGAATGACCTCAAGCACCTCTTTGACCTTCTCAACTGAAACCCCGAGGATCTCACTCGCTTCTTCGATTGAAATCCTCAAATATCCGTCATCATCGAGGTTGCCGATCAAAAAATCACCGATTCTCATCCCCTCTTCGTCCAAAAAGGACATCCTAAGTTGCCAGAGCAGATGCTCCCTTAAGCCGATTTTGACCCTTACCTCCTCTTCCCAGGGCTTTCCTTCCTCAAAGGGGTCCTTTTTTCTTGAAGCCTTCTTACCCCAGCCAATTAGACTATCCCACAAAACTTCTTCTTCTTCTTCCTCTCTTGGCTCCTCCTCAAGAAGAGGATTTTGGTTAAGCTCTTCCCTTATGGCGTTTTCCAGTTCCAAACGGTTAAGTTGCAAAAGCTTTATGGCAAGCTGTAACTGCGGCGTGAGAAGGAGCTGTTGGGTGAGTTTGGGTTCTTGTTTTATTTCAAGGACCAAGCTATACCTCGCGAGAAGATAGGGTTAATTTTATTTTAGCCTGAACTCCTCTCCCAGATAAACTACTTTTACCGCTTGATCCTCCACTATCTCCGAAGGGAGTCCTTCTTTTAACAGCTTTCCCTCGTGGATTATATAGGCCCTATTGCATATTTTGAGGGTCTCCCGCACGTTATGATCGGATATGAGGATTCCGATGCCCTTTTCCTTTAATTCGTTGAGGATCCTCTGAAGTTCTAAAACCGCCTTGGGATCTATTCCCGAAAAAGGTTCGTCCAAAAGCATGAAATAGGGTTCAAGCACCAAAGCCCGGGCTATCTCAACCCTTCTCCTCTCCCCTCCGGAAAGATCAGAGGCCCTCGCGTCTTTCAACTCCTTCAAACCCATCTCTTCCAGGACCATCTCGGCCCTTTTAAAGCGTTCGCTTTTACTTAAGGGCCAAAACTCCAGGACCGCCAGAAGGTTCTCCATGACGGTCATCTTCCGGAAGACCGAGGGCTCCTGAGGAAGGTAGGTTATACCTTTTCGAGCCCGGGCACTTATGGGAAGAGGGCTTATATCTTCCTCATCCAAAAACACCTTCCCTTGATCGGGTTTAACGAAGCCTATGATTATGTAAAAAGTGGTGGTTTTGCCGGCGCCATTTGGGCCAAGAAGTCCAACTATTTCGCCCGATTTCACCCTAAGGGAAACCCCATCCACTACTCTTCTTTTCCCATAGCTTTTAGTTAGATCCTGCCCCTCAAGGACGTGGAAGGAATTGCCCTTCACCTTCTCTCTCCGTCACTAAAAGTTCCACCTTCTCACCGGGTTTGGACTCCACAATGGCCCTATCTTCCTTTAAAAATATGATGACTCTGGAACCCCTTATCCTATTTCCTCTCTCCCAAAGAAGGGCATTGCCTTCAAGGATAACCTTCTCCTCATCCGAGTAATAGAGTGCCTTTTCGGAAGTGCCGAATTTCTCACCGTAACGCATCTTCACCCCACCTATGGCCTCTGCCCAATCAATCTGATTGGTGTTATTTTGAGACTGAGACTTAAGGTAAACCTTCATCTCCTTCGATTCCAGGTGAAAATCACCTCTTGTGACCTTTACATCTCCTATAAAATGAAGAACTCCTTCCGCGTAATTGGCTTCAAGGCTCTGGGCTTGGACCTCAATGGGTGCTTCCTTTTTGGCTTCACTAAACCCTGTGCCTACAAAAAAAAGGATTAAAAGAACGGATAGGCTCGCCTTTTTCATCCCTTCCCCTCTATCAGAATTTTAACGGTTCCTAATCTTAACTTCCCCTCTTTAAGGTCCACCTGAAGCCCCTTCCCACTGAGGTTTAAATCGGATTTTTTCATATGGACAGAATAAGGGCTTTCCAGGTATCCCTTGGAAGGATCGTATCTTAAAAATGGGGCTTCAAGGAGCCATTCCTCCAACTTTACCCTCACATTCCCTTCCAATTCCACAAACTCTCCTCCCCCCCTTTTTGCTCTCCCTCTTTCCGAGGAGGCCTCGATTCTACGACCATCCTTTAAGGTCACCCGTAAATCAACCTTCTCACCTTCTATGAGGTCTTCACCCAAATGATAAATAAGCCTTCCGATTTTTAGTTCCCAACTTCCCTTCTCACTTTGCCCCATAAGGGTGACGCCTCGGGCTTCCAAGTCTGCACTTAGATTAAGGTCTATCTTCTCCTTCGATGATCTTGGGGTCTTTAAGAATTGATATACCCCCACAAGGAGGAGCGAGCCCAAAACTATCAAAAGGATTATCTTCCTCACACCACCCCTGCTTTGAGGATATCGTGAAGGTGAATGATCCCAATAGGGATCCTATCTCCGGGTTTTTCAAATACAAACAGGGAGGTTATGGAATACTCTTCCATTCGCCTCAGGGCCTCAACGGCCAAGGCGTCGGCCTCTATGCTCTTGGGATTACAGGTCATTATGTCCTTAGCCCTTTTGGTCAAAAGATCCGGGAACTTCTCTAGAGCCCTCCTCAAGTCTCCATCAGTAATTACTCCCACAAGTTCTCCCCCTCCGTTCATGACGCCTGTAACCCCGAGCCTTTTGGAAGTCATCTCCAGGAGCACTTCTTTCATAGGGGCTTCCTCCTGAACCTTCGGGAACTCTTCGCCCACATGCATTAAATCTCTAACCTTCAAAAGGAGTTTTTTACCCAAAGCCCCTTTAGGATGTATCTTAGCGAAGTCCTCCACCTTAAACCCTCGGGATTGTAACAAAGCCACCGCCAAAGCATCTCCTAAAGCCAAGGTTGCGGTGGTAGAAGTTGTAGGAGCAAGCCCCAAGGGGCAAGCCTCTTCTTTTACCCCCACATCAAGCACCACATCAGCTGCCCGGGCCAACGAGGAATTGGGGTTACAGGTCATGACGATCAATTTATTCCCCTGTCTCTTTATAACGGGCAGTATGCTCAAAAGCTCCTCCGTCTCCCCGCTTTTGGAAATGGCCAGAACGATATCCCTCACTTCAAGCATCCCTAAATCCCCGTGCAACGCATCTGCCGGGTGAAGGAAAAAGGCAGGGGTACCGGTGGAAGAAAGGGTTGAGGCAATCTTACGCCCTATTATCCCCGATTTGCCAACCCCAGTGACCACCACTTTACCTGTGGACTTTAAAATGAGCCCCACCGCTTCCTCAAATTCAGGCCCTATACGGTCAATGAGGGATCTAACCGCTTGGGCTTCGTGTTCCAAAACCCTTTTGGCCCAATCGATGATCACCTCCAATACCTCCTTCTTATAAGATCTATCTCTAAAGCCATCTCCAAAAGCTCTTTGAGCTTATCCAAAGGCCAAGAGGTTTCCGCATCTGAAAGGGCCTTCTCGGGATTCGGATGAACCTCAAGGTAAAGCCCATCTGCCCCTACGCCCAAAGCCCCCCTCACCAAATGGGGCACAAACTCTCTGTATCCTCCCGAGGATCCTTCTTTAGAGCCAGGGGATTGAACGCTATGGGTGGCATCGTAAAGGACCGGATAACCAAAGGAACGCATGATCACAAGCGACCTCATATCATTCACCAAATCCCGATATCCGAAAAAGGTACCCCGTTCCGTCAATATCACCTGAGAGTTGCCCTGG
Source organism: uncultured Thermodesulfobacteriota bacterium (assembly GCA_964543765.1). Classification (GTDB taxonomy): domain Bacteria; phylum Desulfobacterota; class B13-G15; order B13-G15; family B13-G15; genus B73-G16. The sequence goes on along the minus strand of CAZIZI010000006.1, from coordinate 57,176 downwards.
CTTGTTATCTTTTCGATAACGTATCTCATGTCATAAGGGGACATGAATTGTCCCTTTTTCACATTTACTGCAAGCCCGCTTCGAGCCGCTTCTAATAAAAGGTCCGTTTGCCGACATAAAAATGCCGGTATCTGAATGCAATCCAATATCCCCACTATTTCCTTCACTTGCCAACACTCATGGACATCCGAAAGGATCGGCACTCCCACCTCCGTCTTAACCTTGGCCAATATCTTAATCCCCTCTTTGAGCCCGGGTCCCCGAAAAGAATGAATGGAGGTTCTATTGGCCTTGTCAAAAGAGGCCTTAAAGACCAAAGGGAGTCCCACTTCCTCGCAAACTATTCTTTTTAATTTTCCTGCCAACTCCAGCACAAACTTTTCTCCCTCTATTACACAAGGACCGGCTATTATCACCAGGGGATTATCTCCTCCTATTTTTACACTACCTATTCTTACTTCTCGGGTCATTTTTTAGCCTTCTTTGCAGCCTCGATGAATTTTACGAAAACCGGATGAGGTTGAAAGACTCGGGTCTTGAATTCGGGATGAAACTGACAAGCGAAAAACCAAGGGTGATCGGGAAGTTCAACTATTTCCACCAATTGTCCATCTGGCGACTCACCTGAAACCCTCATCCCTCCTTTTTCGATCAATTCCCGGTATTGGTTATTGAACTCATATCGATGCCTGTGCCTCTCTGTGACGAGGGTGGTTCCATAAATCTTGTGGGCCAAACTCCCTTCTTTTATCTTACACGGATAAGCACCGAGCCTCATAGTGCCGCCGAGATCGGAGTTCTCGTCCCTTTTTTCCCATTTCCCGGTTTTAGGATTATACCATTCCCTCATCAGGTAAATGACCGGATGGGGGGTATGGGGGAAGAACTCTTCGCTGTGAGCCCCCTTTAAGCCTAACACGTTTCTACAGAACTCCACTACCGCAAGTTGCATCCCCAAACATATCCCTAAAAATGGGATCCCTTTTTTCCGCGCATACCTTATGGCTTCTATCTTTCCTTCTATCCCCCTTGAGCCAAACCCACCCGGGATCAAAATCCCATCCACATCCGAGAGCAGTTGCGAGGGTCTTGAGTTCTCTAGTTCCTCCGAATCCACGTACTTGATCTCCACCTTCACGTCATTCTCAAGCCCCCCTAAAACCAGCGCCTCATTTAAACTCTTGTAAGAATCCTTGAGTTTCACATATTTGCCCACAAGGCCTATCCTTACCTCATCCGTTAAACCCTTTATCCTCTTCACTAAATTCTCCCAAAGGGAAAGATCCGGATCCCTGGTCCACATGTTCAGGTATTCGATGATTTTTTCGTCGAGCCCTTCTTGGTGAAACACCAAGGGCACCTCGTAAATGCTCTCCACATCTTTGGCCGTTATGACCGCTTCGGGTTCCACATTGCAGTAAAGGGCTATCTTTTTCTTTATCTCTGGAGGCAAAAACCTATCGGTCCGACAAAGAAGGATATCGGGCTGAATGCCTATCTCCCTTAATTCCTTAACGCTATGCTGAGTGGGTTTGGTCTTAAGTTCTCCTGCCGACTGGATGTAAGGCACAAGCGTCACATGGATGTAAAGGCAGTTCTCCTTTCCCACGTCGTTTCGAAATTGCCTTATGGCCTCAAGGAAAGGAAGGCTCTCAATGTCCCCTACCGTCCCCCCTATTTCGGTTATCACCACATCGACGCCGTTTCCGAGCTTAAAAATGGCTTGTTTTATCTCGTCGGTAACATGAGGGATCACCTGAACCGTTGTCCCCAGGTATTCGCCCCGCCGTTCCTTCTGGATCACGTTGTAATAAATACGACCACTGGTATAGTTATTGTCCCTTGTCATTTGGGCATGGGTGTAACGTTCATAATGCCCAAGATCCAAATCCGTTTCGGCCCCATCCTCGGTGACATAAACCTCACCATGTTGGAAAGGATTCATGGTCCCAGGATCAACGTTTATGTAAGGATCAAACTTCAAAAAGGTGACCTTAAGTCCTCTTGCCTCCATAAGGGCCCCGATGGAAGCACATGCCACACCTTTTCCCAAAGATGAAAGGACTCCTCCCGTAACAAAGATGAATTTGCTCTTTGTGTGCCTTCTCCTCATCCTTTTAAAAAGTAATCTAACAGGTTATGTCCTTCTTCCATAAAGAGCCCTTTCTGGGCTTCTTTTTCCGAAAACAAGCTGAATCCTCCTTCTTCCTTCCGAGAATCGTAAATCACAAAAGGAACTGCCTCCCTCACGTGGGTCCTTTGGCTTAAGGGAGTCGGATGATCGGTACATACCAAAAGTCTAAAATCTTCCCTCATCTCCTTAAGGCCTTCAAACACCACTCCTACTACCTCTTGGTCAAATCGCTCAATGGCCCTTATCTTATCCTCCAAAGAACCCATATGGGAAGCTTCATCTGGAGCCTCCACGTGAAGATAAACGAAATCCACCCTTTTTAAGCAATTAAGAGCTATTTGGGCTTTACCCCGATAATTGGTATCCAAAAACCCCGTGGCCCCTTCTACTAAAGGAGCCTCCATACCCAAAAGGATCCCAATCCCTCTTATTAAGTCAACCCCTGCTACAACCGCTGCTGAAAGCCCAAATTTTTCCTTAAAAGAGGGCAAGTTCGGCTTCTTTCCTCCGCTCCAAGGCCATATGCCATTGGCAGGGGGCTTTCCTTCCTGGATTCGTTTTAAGTTTAAGGGATGTTCCTTTAAAAGGTTTCTTGCCTCATCCATCACCTCTTTTAAAACTTCTGAATCCTTCCCTTTGGGCAAAAAGGGCTCAATCTCCATCCCCATTATATCGTGGGGAGGAGTGGTCAAAACCTCGCCATCTAAGCCATCCACTATCAAAATCCCCCGGAAGCTAACCCCTGGGTAGAATCGGAAGCGATCCCCTCCGAGTTTTTGATCGAGCATTAAAAAAAGTTCCTTTGCCTCTTCCGTGGTTATGTGACCTCCACTGTAATCGAGAAGCCTTTTTCCGTCTTCCGAAACAGTGACAAGGTTACATCTAAAAGCCCATTGCCCTTCCTTAAGGATTATACCTCTTGAGGAAGCCTCAAGAGGTCCTCTTCCCGGGAAGAACTTCCGCGGATCGTACCCGAGAAGGGAAAGATTAGCTATGGAACTATCGGGAGGAAGACCCTCGGGTACTGTCAATACCCTTCCCATTTTTCCCCTTTGGGCCAAAAAGTCCATCCAAGGAGTGTGGGCTTTTTCAAGGGGGGTTTTCCCACCTAAGGTCTCAAGGGGCCAGTCGGCCATCCCATCACCCACAAGTACCGCAAACTTCATCTTTAAAACTATATCACACCCTTTCCTTCAAAAAGAAGTTTCCCTTTGGGGAAAAGGGGTATTAAAATTTGAGAAGAATGGGGGTTTTGATCGCAAAAAAGCCTGATTTGTGGGAAAAAATAAGGATCCTTGGCCAATCCGCTTGTAACGAAAGGCTCGCTTACACCACAAGGGAAGACCCTCTGCCCTTTCGATGTTGGATTTATCCCGCAAAAGGCAGAAAGCCCATACCGATCTTCAAAACCTTAATGAGTAATTTTTGTGTCAACAATTGCCTTTATTGTGCGTTTGGCCGTTATCGGGACGTTCCCCGTTTTCGCCTAACCCCCGACGAATTGGCCAGGGCTTTTTGGCAACTTTATACCAGGGGATTGGTAAAGGGAGCCTTTTTGAGTTCTTCGGTTGATGGTGACCCTGATCTCACTACCCAAGGCCTTATAGAAACGGCCGAAATATTGAGGGAGAAATACGGCTTTCAAGGTTATATCCACCTAAAGGTAATGCCCGGGGCCTCGGAAGAGGCCTTAAGAAGGGCCGTAGAAGTGGGTTCGAGGGTTTCCGTTAACCTTGAAGCCCCGGGGCCTCTCGAATTAAAAGCCATCTCCAAAGAGAAGGATTTTGATGTGATCCTAAACCAGATCAAGGCTTTGAGGGACTTTATAAAAGAGGGAACCGGCAGGGCCAAGGATCAGACCACCCAGTTTGTAGTAGGAGCCTCGGGAGAGACGGACCAACAGCTTCTTTTGCTTGTCGAAAAGCTTTTGAAGGAATATGAACTTCGACGTTGCTATTTTGAAGCCTTCACCCCTGTTCCCCGTACTCCCCTTGAGGGCTTAAGGCCCGAAAACCCCCTGAGGGTTACTCGGCTCTATCAGGCCTCTTTTCTCTTAAGGGATTATGGCTTCAAGGTCGAAGAACTTTGGTTCGATAAAAGGGGCCGTTTGCCTTTGCAGTACGATCCGAAGCTTTTATGGGCCCTTAAAAACCCGTGTCTCTTTCCCGTTGACCTAAAAAAGGCCGAACCCGAAGAGCTTCTCCGCGTTCCGGGTTTTGGCCCTCGTTCGGTATCCAAGATCATTAAACTTCGTTTAGAAGGAAACCTCAATTGGGAAAGCCTAAAAGGAATGCGTATCCCCTTAAAAAGGGCCTATCCATTTATAACGATCGATGGAAAGCCTTATAGGAAGTTTTTGAACCACTCCAAACTCAACTTTACGACCTTGAGCCTGTCTTCTGGGTCACTTATGCGGTGATCGGCTCCGGGAAGGGGAACGAATTTTTTGGGTTCTTGAGCAAGTTCAAAAAGCCTTTGAGCTTCGTGAAAAGGGACTACTTCGTCTTGGGTTCCATGAATAATAAGGGTGTTTTTGAGCTTTCCTATTTTCTCTTTTAAGTCAACCTTCCTTACCCCTTTCAACCCCTTTAAACTCAAAGGTGTTGCAAGAAGCACCAAGGCTTTCACCCTTGGGTCTTTTGCTCCCTTTAAAACCGATATAAAACCTCCGAGGCTACTTCCAAAAAGCCCAATGCTTTCTTTTTTTACCAAAGGATGAGCTATGGCGAATTCGAAAATGCTTTCAAGGTCTTTAAGTCTTAAAAGAGGATCTCCCACAAGTTCCCCTTCACTTTCCCCGCATCCCTGATGATCGTATCTTAAAAAGGCTATTCCTTCTTCAGAGAATTTTTCACCCAAAAGCACAAATTTACCGCTTTCTTTACTTGAATAAAGCCCATGTGAACCTATTACCAAAGCAGCGGGCACCTGCTTGGGCCAATGTATGATCCCATAAATGGTCTTTCTTCCTACTCGAACTTTCATAAATTCAATAGGCATCTTCAATTCTCCCGTAATAAATGACCTTTTCCCGGGTCTTTAAAAGATTAAGCAGTTCTTTGGCGGTTTTCTTTAACACGGGATGATAAACCTCAGGCTCTATTTCCACAAGTGGTATAAGGACGAATGCCCTTTCGTGAAGAAAGGGATGAGGAACTTTTAAGTCCTCCTCATCTATAACCTCTTCCTCATAAAGGAGAAGATCAAGATCTATCTCCCTTGGACCCCAGCGGAATCGATCCCGACGCCCGATCTCCTTTTCGGTTTTTTTTAAAAACTCAAGTAATTCTCTTGCAGAAAGATGGGTTTTTAATTTTAAAACCCCGTTAATAAAAAAGGGTTGTTCTTTGTAACCCCAAGGTTCAGTAACCCAAAGGGAGGAAACTTTGAGGATTTCTCCTGCTTCTTTTAAAAGGGAAAGCGCCCTTTGGCAATAAAGGACCCTATCTCCGATATTGGAGCCAAAGCCGATAAAGGCCTCTTTCACGCTTCTTTTTCTTTTTTCTCTCCCACGGGCTCTCTTTTTTCTTCTAAGGGCTTTTCCTCACGGGGGGTCACATCTATCTCGGGGGGTTCCTTTAATGACCGTTTAAAATCCCTTATGGCTCTACCTATCCCCGAACCGATCTCAGGAAGCCTTTTTGCCCCGAAGATCAAAAGCGCTATGAATAAGATTACCAAAAGCTCTGTCATTCCAATTCCGCCAATCATCCGCTTGCTCCTTAAAGTTTTGGCGGAAGTGTACGGGAATCGAACCCGCCACGGGCCCTTATCAGCCCGCCACTGGATTTGAAGTCCAGGAGGCCCACCAGAGCCCAGACACTTCCCCTTTTTGATGGTAAGACAAAGGATAAAAGACGTCAACTTCTCCTTACCTTATCCCTTTTATCGCCTTGACAAAAATACCATTTTATATTAATCTGCCATCGACCCCCTACCCCTTTTACCTCTATTGTAGGTCGGCAGCCAAAAGAGGTGAAAAAGTCTTGTCATTATTTTACCCTTAGTCGCAATCGAACCCTTATGGGATTGGAAGGGGATCGAATCTTTAAAGGTTCGCTTTCTCTAACTCTATTATGTGGGCGCCTCTTTTAAGGGCTTCTTCCTTAAGGAAGGGGTCCTTTGTAGCGATTATTACCTGAAAGTTTTCCGAAAATTTATCTATCACCTCGAAAAGTTTGGCGGTTCTCTCGGGGTCACATGTTACAAAGGGATCATCAAGCAGTACGGTCCTTAAAGGATAAGGAGACTTTTCTATTAAGGCCAGACGGGCCGAAAGGTAAAGGGAATCCCTTGTACTTGCACTTAACTGTTTTTCCTTTAAGAGCATCCCATCAAGTATCACTTCCAAATCCCCTCCTTTAAACGCGAGCTTATTGACTCGCTCTCCAACTACCTGAGAGAACCACTCCTTGGTTCTACCCTGTAGGATTTCTATAAGTTCCTTGTCAAGCCTCCTCTCAAGTTCTTCGAAGAGCCTATAAACCTCCATATGGTCCTCTATCTTTCTTTTTAACTCCTCAAATTCTTCTTTCAATTCCTCAATTCTCATATATAAAACCTCTTCCCTTATTCCCATTATTTTTCCCCTTTCCGAGATTCGCCCTTTTATCTCACTTATTTCCCGGAGACACTTCTCAAGCTCTTCTTTTAAACATCTCTTCTGAGTTTCTATTTCCCTTCCCTCCTCTACCTCAATGGGCACATCCTCCAATTCCTTTAACCTCAAAACAAGTTCCCTTTCTTCTCGATCGATCTCCTCTTGTGGCCTAAGTCCCTCTTTTTTCAAAAGGCTTATCTCCAACTCTAATTCTTCCCTTATCCTCACCTTTTCTTCAAATTCGAAAAGGGAAGAGATACCAAACATCGATAACATATTCCTTAACTCCTCCTCCCTTTCCCTTTGTCTCTTTTCAAGGTTCTTCAAAAGAGATTCCTTTTGCAAAACCTCCCTTTCAAGGTCACGAATCTCCCCTTGTAAAGCTTCAATCTCTTTTTGATAGTTCTTCAGCCTTTCGTCATTTCTAATCCTTTGGTCCTTAAGAGATTCTTCCTCTTCGCGGAGCTTTTTCTCTTTTTGAGTGAATTTCACCCTTAGAAAAAGCCATAAAACAAAAGGAAAACCAACCGCGGGTATTATCAAAGGTTTAAAGGTAAAAAGGAAAGCCCCAAGCGCCAAAAGTGAAACGAACAAAAGCAGGTTTCCCAAATGTTTTTGAAAACCGAGCTTTTTAAGGCCTTTTTCAATCCTCTCCCGTTGAGCGATGAGATTTTCGCTTTGCCGGAAGAGCTCGTTCAACAAATCTTCCTTTTCCTTTAAACGCCTTTCTTTTTCCTTAAGCTTCTCTTCATGCCCCTTAAGAGCTTCTTTTTCAGCGTGGTAATTTTTAAGTAGGTTCTCCCTTTGGTTTTCCAATTCTTTTAAGTCCAAAAGCCTCTGCCGGGTAAAACCTTCCAGTTTCTTCACTTCTTCCAAAAGCTTTTCGAGCTTTTCCCTTTTGGACTTTTCGGTTAAAAGAAATTCCAATCTCTGCCTTATGGTTTTCTTTTCCCAAGCCTTTTTAAACCTTTTCTCCTTCTCCTCTATCTCCTTAAGCTTTTCAGTCAACGCCTTTTCTTCTTTCTCAAGTTCTTTAAGCCGTAAAAGATCGCGCGGATTTTCTTTCAAAAGGTCTCTCTTCTCTTTAAGGATTTGGAGCTCCCTTTCTAATTCCTCTTTTTTTCTTATTAATTCGCCTTTGACCCTTTTGGAGGGAAGCCAATCGCCAAGTTGCTTTTCAATCTCCTCGCGCGCCTTGTAAAGCCTATCTATATTTAGAAGCTTGGCCTTAAATTCCTTCAAAAATGCTCGAGAATTTTCCATTTGCAATTCCCCGGTTCTAACTAAATAGAGGTTTTCAAAGTGCTTGGTCGTGAGCTTAAGAACCCCTCTTTTAAACCATTTCTCCCCTCCTTGATCCACTATAAGCACTTCACACTCACCTCCATAAGCCCTAGGAAGAGCAGGGTTTAAAAGGAGGGCTTTGGTTAATGCATCAAAAAGGGTGGTTTTACCGGTCTCATTTGGGCCATAAATGAGATTTAACCCTTTGGAAAACTGAAATTCCCTAGTTCCTAAAATACCAAAGCCCTTGGTCCTTAAGGCCTTAATCCACATCTTCACCTAAAAGATGAAAGCTTAAAGAAAGAAGTCTCTCAAATCGTTCTTTCCGTTCACTTTCGCTCATGACTTTAGTCCTTACGTGTTCTTCCACAAGTTTAACCATATTCTGCAGCAAAAGGTCTTCTTTGACTTTTCCGTAATCCATTACCTTTGGAACAATTTTAAATTTTTCAGGCTCCTCAAAATCCTTAAGCTTCGCAAGGAACACCTCCCTGTCCTTCACAAAACCACTTAAGATCACCTGAAACCGTCCCTTTTGAGCCCTTAAAGCGCTAAGTTTTCGAAAAAGCTCTTCTTCCTCCAGGTCAAACCCCAGGGTCCATCGATAAGTAGTATGAGGAACCTGAAAGCCAAGGTCTATCTCTTCAACCCTGATTTTTCCTTCCCAAATGAGTAAAAGGGCCTTACGCGGGCCTTCTTCTTTAAAAGAAAGGGGTTCGATGCTCCCAGGATAACCGCATAAAATGCCCTTTTCCTCCCATAAGAGGTAATTGTGATAATGCCCCAAGGCCAAATAATCAATGGGAAGCCCCTGAAGGTCCTTGCGGGAAAAGGGCCAGTAAAGGGCTTTATCTTCTGTCAATTCCTTAACTACCCTGGAGTTTTCCATATAAGAGGCATGACACAAAACCACTTGACACGAAGCCCGCCTCTCCAAGGGAAGGCCGTTCAATACCTCTTTCTGCCAAGAACCTTCGGGATGAAAGGGAAAAAGATAAATCAAAAGATCATCCCCTATCCTCAAATCACTGGATCTCTTATAAAAGGGTAGGCCTTCCAGTTCCACTTGGAAATCGTGGTTCCCACAAATGGCAACCACTTGGTTCTTAAGGGGTGATAAGACTTCTTTTAAAAGTTCTTTCTCCTTTTTGGAGACTTCATTATTGTCAAAAAGATCCCCTCCTATTAGGAGAAGATCCACCTTCTCCTCAATCCCTATCTCCACCACCTTTTCCAATTGCTTCAGAATGTGCTCTTCTCGCCCTTTTTTGCCAAAGTGAACGTCTGCTATGTGAAGGAGCTTTAAGCTCTGCATCTTATGGGTTCTCGGACGTTAAAACAAAGATTACACGACTGACAACCAGCTGGCCTCCTATCCCCTTGCTTCCACCTCAACGGAAGATCGGGCTCCTTTATTAAGGGCCTTGAAAAGGCCAAAGCGTCAATCCCCTTAGCGAGTATCTCCTTACAGGTCTCATAGCTTCTCAGACCCCCTACAAGGATCACGAGTAGATCGGGAAGGCTTTCTTTTACCTTAAGGGCATAAGGCAAATTATAAGCCTCATTCTCATAGGGTTTTATTTTTTCTTTCATTATTTCTTCTTGAGAAACAAGCCCCCGACTTATTTCAACTCCGTAAAGCCCATATTTTCTCAGCTCTTTTAAGCTTTCAATAATGTCCTCTATCGTATTTCCTCCCCCATTATCGGGCCCAAGTTTAATTATAACTGGAAGCCCTGTCTCTTCTTTTATCCTTAAAATGATCTCCCCTATAAGCCTCGTCCCTCCCTCTCTCCCCCCATATTGATCCTTTCGCCGATTTACTTTGGAGGAAAGGAAGCTCGAAAGTAAATACCCGTGGGCTGCATGAAGCTGAATACCATCAAAACCCGCCTTTTTTGCCCTCTTCGCAGCCTCAATAAAGGCCCTTTTTAAATCTTTAATCTCACCGAGAGTCATGCCCCTTGCGCCCTTGAAGGGGCTTGGAGAAAGCCTCTCCCCGGGGGCTTTAAAAGCCAAGGCCCCTCCATGAGAGAGTTGAACCCATATAGAGCCTCCCTCTGCTTTAAAAGTCTCCACAAGCCTCTTTAAACCATCGATCAAACGGTCATCCCATATCCCCAGTTGCCCGTCGCTAACCTTCCCTTCGGGAGAAACATAGGCATGACCCGTTATGCAAAGCCCAACTCCGCCTTGGGCAAGCTTTCTATAAACCTCAAGTAACTCCTCGCTCACTTCCCCTTGGGGGCCGGCAAGTCTCATGTTTGTGGCCGATCGCACCAACCGATTTGAAAGTCTTAATGTCCCGATCGTAAGAGGATCAAAAAGATCGACCATTTCCTCCTCCAAGCAGCAGAAGGGATTCTCTTATGACCTTAGCCCCCACCATGGCGGAAGTTCCCGAGGGATCGCTCTGAGGGCTTAACTCAACCACATCCATCCCCAACACGTTTTCCCAGGGTAAGGAATAAAGGAAGTACAGAAGATCCTTAAAGGACCACCCTCCGGGCTCAGGCGTGGTGACCCCCGGACAAACCGAAGGATCAAGAACATCCATATCTAAAGTCACGTACAGAGGACCTTGGAAGAAACCCGGATGAAGCGAGAAAAAGGGGTTCTCTCCGAGAAAGACCGTCTCCCGATTTTTCCTTTCTTCTCCCTCCCACGACCTTATTCCCACTTGAAAGACACGAGAAGGACCAAGCTCCTGGGTGATCTTCTTTATAACGGTGGCATGAGAGAAAGCATTTTCTAAGTATTCATCCCTTAAATCCGCATGAGCATCGATCTGAAGGACTCGGATATCCGGATAAACCTTCTTCAGGCCCTTTATTACGCCTAAACTAAGAAGATGCTCGCCTCCGATTATAAGCGTCTTTTTCCCTTTCTTTAAAAGATCTTCCACAAAGGAAGCGATCTCCTCCAAGGCCTTTTTTGGATCGCCCGAAACCGTGAGGTCACCTATATCAGAAAGGGCTATCTCCTCTAAGTCTTTACCCAAATAAGGGCTAAAACTCTCAAGGTTCCAGGAGGCCTCCCTTATAGCAGTAGGCGCAAATCGGGCTCCCCCTTTCCAACTGGAACCAAAATCAAGGGGGCACCCCCATAAGACCACTTTACTTTTCTCAAGCTCAGCCTTACTGCTCAGAAATCGAAGTAATTGGGGTTGCAACTTTTAAGGCCCGAAAATAACGGCTGCAAAAGCGGCACCGATCCGCGAGACTTTACATTCAGCCGCGCAACTCCTTATCTCCTTAATCGTGCGCCTTCTTAAGGCCATACCCTCTTCCACCATCCGACGCACGATCCTCTCGGCCTCTTCTTTTGGACCTCGGGTCGAAAACTCCATTATAAGACCCGCCTCTTGGGCCTCCTCGGGAATCCCAACTGCTACCGCCGCCGAAATGATCTCCCCCGGAACCTCACTTATGATGTAGGCATAAGCACAGGGCACAATACTACCCGCAGGAATGGGACTTGTATCCTCCCGACATCCCGGAGGCAATATGCTTGAGACCTTTACCAAATTGAGATCCCCAACCCCCGCGTCCCATAAGGCTGCGTCAAAGGCACCAAGAGGCGTGGAGGCCTCTCCTCGACCACAAGTTAGGAAAAACCGTACCGGTCTTGTGAACAACACCTCACAACCTCCCTTGAGCGAAAAGAGTTTCTCTTTTGATATCGGGGACTTCCCCTCGGTACATCTCCATTATACTTGAATGTTCTGCTTCAAGCTCCCTCTTTATATACTCGTAAGCCTTCCACGGATCAACCTTACTGCCACAGGTAAAAACGTCAACTGCTGCATACCCATATTCAGGCCACGTATGAATGGCCAGATGAGATTCCGCAATAACCACTACTCCACTTATCCCATGGGGATTAAAGAGGTGAAAAACCTTTTGCACGATCGTAGCTCCCGCTCGCTTCGCCGCTTCTATCATTATCCGCTCTATTTTTTCCTTATCATTTAATATATCCGTGTTACAACCATAAAGCTCCACTATCAAATGCCTCCCTAACGCCCTCAATTTTACCCTCCCCTTTTTAATTTAAATCCCCAAGGATCTCAACCTCCCCTCTTTGCTCAATATAAAGCAAACCCCCGCCTTTCCTTTTCAGAAAACAGTCGGGGGTTAAAAATAAAGCGCAACTACCCCTTCGGGCAATTGCTACCTCAAACAATATACTTATCTTAAAAAGGATGTCAACCCTCAAAATTATCCCGATTTTCCCCCCGGAAAAAGGATCTTTCGAAGGCCTTGTGGAATTCTGTCCAAGTCCCCTGGCTTCCCTTTATGAAATCCATGATCCCCTCGATCTTGGCGTCCAGATCATCGAGCCGGTGCAAAAGTTCGGCTTCTACGGTTTTGGGTCTTTCAGGAGAACCCCACTCCCCACGGCCGTGATGGCTTATTAGGAGGTGTTTTATCAAAAGGGCCTTCTCGGGAGGGAAGCCCTCGATGGCCTCGATCTTTTTGGAGACCATCTCAAGGCCTATTATGATGTGGCCAAGGAGTTTCCCACTTGTGGTGTACTCAAAGGGTGACTTAATCTGTAACTCTTTGGTCTTTCCTACGTCGTGAAGGATAGCTCCAGCCAAAAGCAGATCCCAATCTATCCCCTCATAATGCCCCCTCAAACGATTCACCAACTTGGCTACCGAAAGGGTGTGCTCCAAAAGCCCTCCAAGCCTTGCGTGGTGGAGTTTTTTCGAGGCTGGAACCTTTACAAAAACCTCTAAAAAAGCCTCATCCCGTAAAAAACTTAAGACAAGCCTTCTCAAATAGGGATCTTCAATCTGATTAGCGAGTTCTTTCAACTCCTCGAGTATCTCTTGGGGATCCCTTCGAGGGGGAGGGAAGAAATCCTCAAGGGTCATCTCTTCATCGCAACAGGGCCTAAGCTCAAGGATATTGAGTTGTAACTGGCCCTGATAAAGAACTACCTCCGCCTTAACGGTCACTAAATCACCGACATCGAAAATCGCACCTTTCTGTTCCACACCCTCCCATATTCTGCCTTCGATCTCACCTGTGCGATCCCTCAGCTTGAGCTTTAGATAGGTTTGACCGTTTTTAGACTGGGAGAATATTTTCTCGGTTACAAGAAAGGAGGTTTCTATCATGTCCCTTCCTCTTATGTCAATTACGTAAAGGGACTTTCCCATCGAAAATGATCATACCCCAACTTTTGAGGAATCTCCAAAGGCCTTCCGTTTTGTAAAAGCCTTAACCCTTGAGGTATTATCCTACCAACTTCACTGAGCTTTATCTTGAGCTCTTCGCCTAGCCAAAAAACCTCCTCTTTTTTTTCTTCCTCTACGGTGAAAAGAAGCTCATAATCCTCCCCTCCAGAAAGGGCTACCTTAAAGGGATCAAGCCCCATCTGTTCACACCTTTTTGTAAACCCTTCTTCTAAGGGAAGAGCTTGAAGCTCTATCTCCGCTCCAACGCCTGAGGCAGTGACTAATCGCTCAAGGTCCTGCAAAAAACCGTCGCTCAAATCGATCATGGCTGAAGCCAGTTTTCTTTTGGCCAAAAACTGTCCAAGTTCAAGCCTTATGGGGGGATAAAGGTGTCTTTTTACAAATGGGCTTTCCTTCAAGCCATTTTTTAACTCCATAAGCCCAAGGGCTGACCCCCCCAAAGTCCCGGATACAAATACCCTTTGTCCCACCTTAGCCCCTGATCTGGGAATCCAGGTGTCTTTCTCGGCTTTCCCAATTATGGTAAGGGAAAGCATCATCCTCTCGCCCCGTGATAGGTCCCCTCCTGCAAGGCCCACACCATAAAGATTCGACAATTTATAGAGCCCTTGATATACCCCTTCTACATATTCCCAATCTTCTTCCGTAGTTGCGACAAGTCCTATTACATAAAAAAGGGGCAAAGCCCCACAAGAGGCAAGATCGCTTAGGTTCACCGCCAAAAGCTTATACCCAAGCGCCTCAGGTGGGGTGAGTTCTTTTAAAAAATGGACCCCTTCCACCATAAGATCCGTAGTGACTAAGAGGTCCCATTCTCCCATGGAAAAAATCGCACAGTCTTCGCCTATACCGGCCTTAAGGCCCTTCCCCTGAAAGGCGTAAAGCCTTTGGATTAAACCCAGTTCACCAAGTTCCTTAAGCTTCATCTTTTCTTTTAAGCCCCAAAAACTCGGCTATCCGAGAGCTGTCGGGGGGAAGTTTTATCGGTCGATTCTTCAAGCTCTCTTTTGGCCTTATGCCATACTCGGGAGGAAAGGCATCTTGAAAGTACATCTGTTGAAAGTTCAAAAACTTCAACTGATGAGAGGTGGAGTTGACCACAAAGACCTTCCCCTCCGGATCGATGATCCCTTCCCTTATGGCCCTTCTTAACCCCGCTATTGCCTCTCCTCCTTGGGTACAGACCACATGACCGTACCTATTTGCAAGGAGCATCCCTTCCATGATCTCCTCTTCGGAGACCTCTACTACCTTGAACTTATCGCCGTAATGCTCCTCAACAAGCCTCTTCACCTTGGGGAAGGAGACGGGTTTACCTATCATGGCAGCTTGAGCCACACTCGGCTTGACCTTGACGGGCTCATACACGCCCGTTTTTCTCCATTTGACAATAGGATTGGCGTGTTCGCTCTGAATTCCCAATATGATGGGAAGCTCCTCTATTAAGGAGAGTTTCTTTAAGTCCAAAAAACCTTCCATTATGGCTGTTACATTTCCCGCATTACCTATTGGGACGACCACCATCAAGCCTCGGGTATCCCATCCGAGCTGTTGGGCCACTTCAAAGGCATAGGTCTTCTGACCTTGGATCCGCAAGGGATTTTTCGAGTTCAAAAGACATACTTCGTACTTCGCTGAGAGCTCCTCCACTATCCTCATACAATCGTCAAAAACCCCGGGTATCTCTATGACCACTGCCCCTGCCCCTAACACCTGCCCAAGCTGACCTTCGGTTACCTTTCCCTCGGGCAAAAGCACCGCCGATATGACCCTATCTTTTGGAAGATAAGAAAGGTAAAGGGCGGCTGCTGCTGAGGTGTCCCCCGTTGAGGCACAGATCCCAAGGACCTTTCTTTGAGGATCCCTTTTTAAAAGGTGATTGATAAAACTTACCGCCGCTACCATACCCCGATCCTTAAAGCTCAAGGAGGGATTCAAACCTTCATACTTTAAAAAGAATGGTGCTCCTACAAGAAGGCTTAACTCCTCATTGGCTCGAACTATAGGCGTATGCCCTTCTCCAAGGTATATGATGTCCTCAAGGGGTATTACCGGGAGGACAAGCTCATAAAAGGTGAAAGCACCCTTTAAGGCGTCAATTCTCAAAAGGCGCCTCCGATCAAAAACCTCCTTCCAGACCTGAGGCGGTATTTCTAAAAGACGGTCAAAATTTTTATCCTCAATCCTCAAAAGCCCCCCACATTGAGGACAGGCGTAAAGGAAACGATCAAGCGGTGTGGAAAATTCACACTCTATACAACTATACCAAAGCTCCCCCTGGGGTTCGGGAATCAAAAGTTTTTCTACTTTCTCCTCCATTTTATTAAGGCCTCCCTCCCCTCCTCTCCTCCTTTTAAGGACACAACAAGATCCCTTATGAGGCGATGATAAAGCTCTTTGACAAAGCGGTTAAGATGAAGCTTAATCCCATTAACCCAAAGCTCAAGCTCCTCCTGCGGACTTAAAAACTTCTCCCTTATAAACCTCAAAAGGGCTTCAAACTCACCTGTCTTAAAACAGGCAATCCGTGGATCCTCTAAAACATCACTTACAACCGCCACAACCCCCTTAACCTTCTCATAAAGGGGACCCTCAGGTGAGCCATTGTAAACCTCAATCTTTGGATACTTCGAACTCTTAAAGCCCTCAACCAAAATGATATCCACCCCTTCTTGAGCCTTTATCACCTCCTCAAGAAGACTTTCATCCTCTTCTTCCGAAAAAACCTGATACCCTCCACTTCCAAGCAGAATCGCCCTTTTCGCCCCGGCCAAAATAAACCTTGTAGTATCCTTCTCCTCTGGAAGGGCCTGAGGATGGTGATGGTGTTTTATTACTACTACCCTCTTCCCTTCCTCCTTTAAGGCCTTCAATAAGGCCTCAATTAAAGTGGTTTTTCCGCTATTTGACCACCCTATGATACACAGAACCTGACCCATCTTTATGGCGATTTCTTTAATTATAACCTCTCCGACCGGAGTTACATAGAGTTCTCATCTCAACCGAAAATTATAAATGGCTAACCTTAAGGGGGGTTTCGGGAAGGTTCTGAAGATAGCGTTATTTTCTTCTTTGTGAGTCTTCTGTAAATGCCTATAAGCTTATAAAGTTCATCAGCAACCCAAATAGAGCTCGACACCAAAACGATCAACATCCAGTCGCTAAACCCCAAGCCAGTAGTTTTGAAAAGCATCTGCCCAAGAGGAAAGTGGACAACACTTATTTGCAGGATTATCGCCAAACCTATCCCCAGAAGAAGCCAACGGTTGGTGAAAAGCCCAACAAAAATGGAGTTAAAAGTGGACCGAGCGTTAATAGCCTGAAACCACTGAAAAGCTGCAAGGGTTGTGAAGGCTACAGTTTGAGCTTATTCAAGGCTTCCATTTTGTTTAGTAAACCAAAAAAGCCCTAAAGTTCCCGCAGCCATGATAGGTGTTAAAAGAGCCATTCTCACAAGGACGACACGATTAAGTATGAACTCCTTGGGATCTCGAGGAGGTCTTTTTAGAATATCCTTATGCGCAGGTTCAACTCCAAGCGGGATAGTACAAGCACCATCAGTGACCAGATTAACCCAGAGCACCATTACCGCAGTTAAAGGCAAACCTAACCCAAATGCTAAGGCAGCCATAAAGGTTAGGATCTCTCCAAGGTTAGTAGAAATAAGATAGAAAACCACTCGACGCAGGTTATCGTAGATTCTTCGGCCTTCTTCTATAGCTTTAACAATGGTAGCAAAATTGTCGTCCAATAAGATCATGTCGGAAGCCTCTTTTGCCACCTCCGTACCTGCAATACCCATGGCAATTCCAATCTCAGCACCCTTAAGGGCAGGAGCATCGTTAACACCGTCACCGGTCATGGCCACAATGTGCCCGTGATCTTTGAGGGATCTAAGGATCTTTAATTTATGAGCAGGGGTGACTCGAGCAAAAACGCCATATTCCAATGCAGCTTTAGCAAGTGCTGGCTTTTCCATCTCATCAATTTCTTTTCCCGTAATAACTTTTCCATTCTCAACAATTCCCACTTTCTTAGCGATGGCAAGGGCAGTTACAGCATGATCACCCGTAATCATTACAACTTTAACCCCTGCTTCTTTGGCTTGTCTGACCGCTTCAGCGCTTTCTTCACGCGGTGGATCGATCATTCCCCAAAGTCCAGCGAAGATTAGTCCTCTTTCTACATCACTTCGTTGAAGCTCATTCTTATTTTCAAACTCTTTGTAGGCTCCAGCCATTACTCGAAGTGCTTCGGACGCAAAGCTTTCGCTTATTTTCTCTATCTCTTTACGGAGAGTCTCATCTAGTCCTACAGGCTCTCCGTTTACCAAGATGTGAGAACAAAATCCTATGATCCTATCCGGAGCTCCCTTGATATAAACGATGGATTTATCACTTTTTTTCACCAGGATGAAGGGTCGCCATGTACTTAGCCTCGCTCGAAAACGGAATCTCTGAGAGTCTCTTCTTTTTTCTTGGTGTTCCTCCAGACCCGCTTTCATAGCAACTACTATTAATGCCCCTTCACTTGGATTCCCCTCTACAATCCAATGTCCCTCTTTTTTTCTTAGAACCGCATTGTTGCAGTAAAGCCCAATTTCGAGAAACTTCTTCAGATCCTCTGGGAGTTTTTCAAGCTTCTCTCCCCCTTCCTTCCTAATTTCCCCTTCAGGCACATAGCCATCACCCGTAACCTCATAAATTTGACCTCCAGCCCAAATTTTCTTTACCGTCATTTGATTCTTAGTTATAGTGCCTGTTTTATCTGAGCAAATTACGGTCACAGAACCAAGGGTCTCAACTGCTGGAAGGCGTCTAATAAGAGCATTCCGGGATGCCATGCGTTGAACCCCCAGTGCTAAGGTCACACTAATAACTGCAGGAAGCCCCTCAGGAATAGCAGAAACCGCAACGGCTACAGAAAACATTAACATCTCCACGATCTTGTAACCGCTTAACAGTCCAAGACCAAAAACAAGAGAGGATAAAACGATAGCTCCAACTCCAATGAAAATGCTAAGTTTATGCATTCTTTTTTGAAGAGGTGTTCCTTCCCTTTTTGTAGCACTGACTTGAGCAGCGATTTTTCCAATCTCGGTATTCATACCGGTAGCAACAACCATTGCTAAACCTCTACCGCCTGTTACATTGGTAGACGTAAAGACCATGTTTTTCCGATCTGCTAACGGGGTATCAGGTTTTAAAAACTTCCACAATTTTTGCCACTGGTAAGGATTCTCCCGTAAGGGCTGATTCATCCACCTGCAGTTCGTTAACCCATATCAACCTCGCATCTGCCGCGACCTTATCACCAGTTTCAAGAAAAAAGAATGTCTCCAGGAACAACCTCAGAGGCATCTATTAACTTTGGATTGCCATCTCTCAAAACCTTTGCATGAGGAGAAGCCATACGGCGAAGAGCAGACAATGTTTTCTCTGCACGCCATTCCTGAAAGAAACCAAACAGGATGTTTAGAATGATTACACCGGCAATCACTATAACATCAATAGTATGTCCTATAAAAATTGAAAGAATTGCAGCAAAAATTAAAAGATATATCAATGGATTGTTAACCTGCCTTATCAGAAGCCGGAAGGGATTTATACCTTCTTCTACCACCAATGAATTAGGACCTATCTTCTCCAAACGACGCAAAGCTTCATCACTTGAAAGCCCGTTTTCAGATGCACCAAGGCGCTTAAGCACTTCTTGAAGATCTAAAGCATGCCATTTATTGTTATTCTTATTATTGATCCTGTTTGCCATTTTTCAGTCTTTTTGATATTACAACTAGTAAACCGAGCACAAAACCTGCTCCCACAGCAAATAACAACAAAATAATTTGTGGCATCTCTATTGTAATGAAAAGAAAATGTATTTTTACTCGCTCAAGGTTTTGAACAAAACTATCCCTAAAAGAATTGCCAAAATTAGTAACACTATCAGCTTTGCTGTTTTCATGACTCTTCTCTCCTTTTATGTGCTTTTAATTTCGCCCTTTTATTATAAAAAGAAAGTATAATACTAGCTAGTACAAGTGACAATCAAATCAAACGGGGCTTCGAGGTTCCAATTTTAAGTAAGGATTCGGTTTCGAAGAGGGCTGTGGTGATATTCGTTCTTTAATTAAGTTTAGTCGATAAAAATTCGAGTTATTTTTAGGATGAACTTTCATAATTTTTGAGCCACCCCGGGGACCTTGACATCGTCCAGCCCCTTTCGTTATCCTTATTTTGGTGCCGAGGTAGCTCAGGCGGTAGAGCAGCGGACTGAAAATCCGCGTGTCGGCGGTTCAACTCCGTCCCTCGGCACCACCTTCCTGGAGGAAAAAGCTGAGTCACCTGATGAGTGAGCTTTGGAATGAGGTTCTTGATCATTTAAGGGAGAACCTTTCTTTTAACGCTTATGAGACCTGGATAAAACCCCTTCGCGCTCGCGTTGAGGGCCAAACCCTGGTAATCGCTACTCCTAATAAGTTCTTCCGCGAATGGGTAAAGGAACATTACCTTGATCAAATCCAAGAAGCCCTAAGGAAGACCCAGAGGGATTGCTACAATGTGGAACTTGTTGTGGAAAAATTTGAAGAACAATCCACATTGGATCTACACGATCAAGAAAGAATCCAGCAGGCCCTGCAGGCCTTCCATCCGAGATATACCTTCGACAACTTTGTGGTGGGAAGTGGTAATCAATTGGCTCACGCCGCTGCTTTAGCGGTAGCCGAAAAACCCGGTTTAAGGTATAATCCCCTTTTTATTTACGGAGGAGTGGGGTTAGGAAAAACGCATCTTCTTAACGCCATAGGTCAACAAATAATAAAGGAACGTCGAGTCTCAGATCCACTCAAGGTCTGCTACGTCTCTTCCGAAGAGTTCACCAATGAGCTTATTAACTCCATCCGCTACGAAAAAATGGACGCCTTCAGAAATAAATACCGCACAATGGATGTTCTTCTCATAGACGATATTCAATTTCTGGCTGGCAAAGAAAGAACCCAGGTGGAGTTCTTCCATACGTTTAATACTCTTTATCAAAACAAAAAACAAATAGTGATAACGAGTGATCGATTTCCAAAGGATATTTCAAATATTGAAGAAAGATTAAGATCACGTTTCGAATGGGGACTTATAGTGGATATTCAACCACCTGATGTGGAAACTAAAGTTGCAATCCTGAAGAAAAAGGCAGAGATTGAAAATATCGATTTGCCTGATGATGTTGCTTTTTTTATTGCTTCAAAGATCGACTCGTCTAATATAAGAGTGCTTGAAGGTTGTTTAATTAGGCTCGGCGCATATGCTTCATTGACAAGGAAAAGAATTGACATTGAACTTACAAAAGAAGCTTTGAAAAACATAATAAAAGAAGACCAGCCCATCACGATGGAAAAAATCATTAATAAAATTTGCGGTTATTTTAGGATAAAACCTAAAGAGTTAATCTCTCAAAGAAGAATGCAGAAAGTAGTTGTCCCTCGGCAAATAGCCATGTATTTGGCTAAAAAATACACGGATGCCCCTTTGGTAGAGATAGGAAGATCCTTTGGTGGTAGGGATCATTCTACGGTCATTCATGCAATAAGGAAGATTGAAGGGAGGTTGAAGAACGATCGGGTTTTTCGCGAGATGCTGGAGGAGCTTGAGAAAATGTTGAAAAGTTGATTAAGTTAGTAACTTAAACGATCTTTTTTACAAGCATTTTCTTAGTTTTTAGAGACTTAATGCAGTTTTCCACATTTTCCACATAGTGAGGAGGAAAGATGAAAATAAAGATAGGAAAAGAAAACCTTCAAAAGACCTTAGCAAAACTACAGGGAATTGTGGAAAAGAGGACCATTTATCCGATTCTCTCTCATGTGCTTGTTCAAGCTAAGGATGAAATATTCTTAGAGGCTACGGATCTTGAGATAGGTTTGAGGGAAAAGGTTTCTGGCAGGATAGAGGAAGAAGGAGAAATATGTGTGGAGGCAAGAAAGGTCTATGAGATAGTGAAAGAAATGCCCAAGGAAGATCTTTATTTTGAGACTGAGGATAACTTTTGGGTGAGGATATCAAGTGGTAACATCTCATTCCGATTAGCTGGGCTTGATCCAAAGGATTTCCCTCGTTTTTCAGAGGTGAAGGAAGAGGTTTTCTCCGTAAATGGGTCTCTTCTGAGGAAAATGATAAAAAGGGTTTCTTTTTGTACCTCATCCCAACAGTCCTCCATGAACCTACATGGGGTATTATTTGAAGTTGAGAAAGGTTTTTTACGACTTGTCGCCACCGATGGTCACCGATTAGCCCTTTTTCAAAGTGAGGTAGAGGGAGTTTTGAAGCCGGCGCAATGGGTATTACCGAAAAAGGGCGTTATAGAGATAAGAAGGGTATTCGGTGAGGAGGGAAAATTGAGCATCAAAAGCAAGGAGAATCTTCTTCATTTTGAAGGGGAGAAAAGTCTGCTTTCCATAAGGCTTCTTGAGGGAGGTTTCCCCGAATATAAGTATGTGCTTCCGTCAGGTCTTGAGAATAAAGCCATTATCGATCGGGAGGTTTTCCTTCGAGCTTTGAGAAGGGCTAGTGTTTTCTCCGGTGAAAAAGGAGAAGGAGTAAAGATGAGTTTTTCTCCAGATGGAAGGTTTGAGCTCCAAGTGGAAGGGCCAAGTGGAGAGTATAGGGAGGGTTTAAACATTCAATATGAAGGATTTCCCCTGCGGATCATGTTCAACGCCCATTACCTCATTGAGGCCTTAAATGTGATGGAGGAGGAAAGGGTTAGATTTGAGTTAAGGGATCAAGAGAGCGCTGCCCTTTTAAGGGAAGAGAAAAGTGATGCTTATCTTTATGTAGTGATGCCTATGCGGATGCTGGAATGAGGAGGTTAAATTTGCGGACCAGTTATACTGCCGAGTCGATAAAGGTTTTAGAAGGGCTTGAAGCGGTTAGAAAGACCCCGGGCATGTATATAGGGAATACGGGGTTTGAAGGACTACATCATCTTGTGGAGGAACTCGTTGATAATAGCATCGATGAAGCCCAAGCGGGTTTTTGTACCGAAATAGAGGTCATAATCCACATGGATTCAAGTGTGACCGTTAAGGATAACGGAAGAGGAATACCCATCGATATACACCCCGAAGAGGGGAGGCCTGCTCTTGAGGTGGTTCTAACCAAGTTACATGCAGGGGGTAAGTTTGAGGAAGGTGTGTATAAGACCTCTGGTGGTCTTCATGGGGTCGGGTTATCGGTGGTGAATGCCCTTTCGGAGTATCTGGAGGTCGAAGTCATAAGGGATGGAAAGATATGGTGGCAAAGATACGAAAGAGGAAAACCGGTTACCCCTCTTAAAGTCAAAGGATATGCTCAAGGAAGTGGCACCTCCATAAGGTTCAAACCCGATCCCGAGATCTTCGGGGATCTGGATTTTGACTATGAGCATCTGAGTCATAGATTAAGGGAGTTGGCCTTTTTAAATAAGGGAATATGCTTGACAATTCAAGATGAAAGAATCGGAAAGAAGGTCTCTTATTGTTATGAAGGTGGCATAAAGGAAATGGTAAGACAATTGAACAAGAACAAGACCGTGATCCACGAGGAGCCCATTTATATTGTGGGAGAGAGAAACGGATGTTTTGTGGAAGTAGCTCTTCAGTATAACGATACTTTCAACGAGAACATACTTTCATTTGCCAATTGTATAAAGACCACCGAAGGAGGTACTCATGTAATTGGTTTTAAATCCGCTTTAACGAGAACGCTCAATAACTTGTTTAACCAAAGGGGAGGGCAAAAAGAACTCAAAGATGGTCTAAGTGGTGATGACGTAAGAGAAGGGCTTACGGCGGTGATAAGCGTTAAACTTTCAAGACCTCAATTTGAGGGTCAAACGAAGACAAAACTCGGCAATAGCGAAGTGAAAGGCATAGTGGAATCCATAGTAAACGATGGACTTTCAGATTATCTTGAGCGTAATCCTCAGGAGGCGAAAAAGATATTGTCGAAGATAATAGAGGCCGCCAGAGCTAGGATAGCGGCACGAAAGGCTAAGGAACTGGTTAGAAAGAAAGGTTCAATTGAAAGTACGCTTTTAGCCGGTAAGCTCAGCGATTGTCAGGAAAAGGATCCTGAAAAAAGAGAACTCTTTATAGTGGAGGGGGAAAGCGCTGGCGGTTCGGCCAAGCAGGCCAGGGATAGACGTTATCAGGCCATTTTGCCCATAAAGGGTAAGATAATAAATGTGGAGAAGGCCAGGATTGACAAGGTGCTTTCCAATGAGGAGATTCGCACCATTTTTGCAGCCCTTGGGATGGCTCCTTTAAAGGAAAATTCTTCCGACGACGTTAAGTACCATAAGGTGATAATAATGACCGATGCCGATGTAGATGGCTCTCATATAAGGACGCTTCTTTTGACCTTTTTCTTCCGTCAGATGGCTTCTCTAATAGAAAAGGGCTACCTTTACATAGCTCAACCCCCTCTTTATAGGGTGAAGGTGGGGGAAGAAACAGTTTACCTAAGGAGCGATTCCGACCTTGATGACTTTGTTATTCAAAGGGCGGTCAAGAAGATAAAGCTCAGGATCTCCCGAAAAGAGCTTGAGGAAAAGGAACTTTCGAGCCTTATGAAAAAGGCCTTTGAATTTGAAAGGATCCTTTCCCTTTTGGAGAGGAGGGGTATAAGTCGGTTATTGGTTTTGGGGATGTTGAAGTTTCAATTTAAGCAGAGGGAGGAATTCCTTTCCAAGGAGGTTTTACAGAACCTGATCGATGAACTGGGAAATCAAGTGCAAGTGAGGCTTATCGAGACGGAGGATGGGCTTTACGAACTATATTTTACCGATCTCGAAGGGAGGGGAAGGAAGATAAGCTGGGATTTTCTCCAATCCAATGAGTATAGGAGGCTTTTCCTGCTTTATAATGACCTAAAGGGCCTATTTTCCTCTTTTCCACTTATGATCTTGAACGAGGGCAGAGAGGAAAGGGTAAATGACCTTTTTGAACTTACTTGTAAGGTCTTGGAAGCGGGCAGAAAGGGGCTTTACATTCAAAGGTATAAAGGACTTGGGGAAATGAATCCCGAACAGCTGTGGGAGACCACCATGTCTCCGGAGAGCAGATCGCTTTTGCAAGTCCGGATCGAAGATGCGGTTCAGGCCAATGAGATATTTAGCATCCTGATGGGCGAGCAGGTGGAAGAACGAAGAAGGTTTATAGAAGAAAACGCTTTAAGCGTTGAGAACATAGATATTTAAGTTTTTCTTAAGGGTTCAAAAGTTGCTAATAGGGGTAACAGGAGGAATATGCACGGGGAAAAGCACTGTGGCTCGGATTTTATCCGCTCTCCTTGGGCTTGACCTTGTGAACTTGGACCAGATAGCCCATGAGGTCCTCGGAAAAGGGGAAGTTGGGTACCTAAAGGTCATCGAGGCTTTCGGGGAGAAGATCCTCAGTCCTGATGGTTCTATAGATAGAAAAGCGCTTGCTCGAATAGTGTTTGAAGATCCTGAAAAAAGGTTTTTACTGGAGAGGATAGTGCATCCTTTAGTTGAAGAAAGGATGATGAAACTAATAGAAGAGTCCGGAAGAAACTTGGTGATAGAAGCACCTCTTCTCATCGAAAAGGGCACTTGGAAGTTAATGGATTTTGTGGTATTGGTTTATTGTCCTCCTGAACTTCAGATAAAAAGGCTTATTCGACGGGATAAATTAGACCCTAAGGCAGCAGAAAGTAAGATTAAGGCTCAGCTTCCTTTGGAAGCCAAATTCCCGATGGCCCACTATGTGATAAACAACTCTAAAGACTTTTCTTACTTGAGAAATCAAGTTTTAAAAACAGGCCTTGAGATTTTAAAACACGCCCTAAGGAGGTAGCATGAATGCCCTGAACCTTACTGAACTTAAACGAATGAAGATGAACGAGATCCTCAAACTGGCATACGAGTTCGGCATCGAGAACCCTTCAGGTATGCGTAAAGAGGATCTCATTTATGCCATTCTTAACGCTCATGCCCAAAGGGAAGGGGTAATTTATGGGGAGGGAGTTTTAGAGGTATTACCGGATGGATTTGGATTTTTAAGATCCCCCGAGAACAGTTATCTTCCCGGGCCCGATGACATTTACGTTTCTCCCTCCCAGATAAGGCGTTTCAACCTCTTGACGGGTGATACCGTCAGTGGACAGGTGAGACCTCCAAAAGAGGGGGAGAGGTACTTTGCCCTTCTTAAGGTGGAGAAGATAAACTTCGAGGACCCGGAAAAGGCAAAAGAAAGGGTGCTTTTTGACAACCTTACGCCCCTTTATCCTATGGAGAAGTTCAAGTTGGAGTATGAGGAGGATGATTATTCCACCAGGATCATGGACCTTTTGACTCCGGTTGGAAAGGGACAAAGGGGGCTTATCGTCTCCCCACCAAGAGCCGGAAAGACCATACTTCTTCAGTCAATAGCCCATGCCCTTATGAAGAATCATCCTGAAGTTTATCTCATAGTACTTTTAATTGATGAAAGGCCTGAAGAGGTGACCGATATGGAGAGGACCGTTAAGGGTGAGGTTATAAGTTCCACCTTTGACGAGCCGCCTCAAAGACACGTTCAAGTGGCCGAGATGGTAATCGAGAAGGCCAAAAGGCTTGTGGAATACAAAAGGGATGTGGTGATATTGCTTGACAGCATAACCCGTCTTGCTCGGGCTTACAACGCGGTAGTCCCCTCTTCGGGTAAGGTGCTTTCAGGAGGTATTGAGGCAAGCGCCTTGCAGAAGCCAAAACGCTTCTTTGGGGCGGCCCGAAACATAGAGGAAGGGGGGAGTCTGACCATTATAGGTACGGCGTTGATCGAAACGGGAAGCCGTATGGATGAGGTGATTTTTGAGGAATTCAAGGGAACGGGGAATATGGAGCTCGTGCTTGATCGAAGGCTCGCCGATCGACGGATCTTTCCCGCGATTGACATAACCCGATCTGGTACCCGAAAGGAGGAGCTCCTTCTTGACGAATGGACCCTTTATCGGGTCTGGCTTTTGAGAAGGGTATTGCTAAACATGACCCCCATTGAGGCCATGGAATTCCTCCTTGACAAAATGAGGGGAACGAAGTCCAATAGAGAATTCTTGGAAAACATGAACCAATAGGCATTGTCTTTAATAAAAAGAAGTGTTATCCATTTAAGAAAAGGAGGATAGGAGATGAAGGATAATATTCACCCCCCTCTTTATGAGATCACCATAACTTGCGCTTGCGGTGCTACTTTCAGGACCCTTTCTACCAGGAAGGATTACAAAGTGGACATCTGTTCCAAGTGCCATCCCTTCTTTACTGGGCAACAAAAATTGGTAGACACCACTGGGAAGCTTGAAAAATTCCAGAAAAAATACCGGAAGTTCTTCGAACAACAAGGGGAAGGACAATCCGCTTAAGTTAACGTGCTGCTTGAAAAAGTTGTTAAAAGGCTGGAAGAGATAGAGAAAAGGCTTGAAGAAATAGAGGCCTCTCTTTTACGGGAAGAGGTCATAAGCGATCCCGAGCTCTATCAAAAATACGCGAAGGAGCACGCCGAGCTTAAGAGAATCGTTGAGCCTTTCCGGCAATACAAGGCTCTTCGCGAGAAGCTAAGGGAAGTTGAGGAACTATTGGAAGAGCAGGATGAAGAGTTGAGGCGTATCGCCCAGGAGGAGAAGGAACAGCTTGAGGAGAAGCTCGAGAAGTTGGAGAGGGAATTAAAACTTGCTCTTTTGCCGAAAGATCCGAGGGATGAGCGCAACGTGATTTTGGAGATAAGGGCTGGCACCGGGGGAGAGGAGGCGGCGCTTTTTGCCCGTGATCTCTTCCGCATGTACAGCCGTTATGCCGAACGCTCAGGCTGGAAGGTGGAACTTTTGGATGCTCACCCCACGGGGCTCGGTGGATTTAAGGAGGTAATTGTCCTGATTCAGGGTAAGGGGGCCTATAGTCGGTTAAAACACGAAAGCGGGGTCCATCGGGTGCAGAGGATTCCCATAACCGAGGCTCAGGGACGCGTCCATACCTCGACGGCCACCGTGGCGGTTTTGCCCGAGGCCGAAGAGGTGGAACTTCAGATTGATCCGAAGGATTTAAAAATAGAAGTCTTCCGGGCCTCAGGCCCCGGAGGCCAACACGTCAATAAGACCGAAACCGCTGTCAGGATAACCCATATCCCCACCGGTATAGTGGTTCAATGCCAGGACGAGAGGTCGCAGCATCAGAATAGAGCCAAGGCCATGAAGATTTTGATGGCTCGTTTATTGGAGTTAAAGAGAAAGGAACAGGAGATCCAGATAGCTAAGGAGAGGAAAAGTCAGATCGGTACGGGTGAAAGAAGTGAGAAGATAAGGACCTATAACTTCCCTCAGAATAGGGTCACTGATCACCGAATTGGTCTTACCCTTTATCGGCTTGAGGAAGTGCTTGACGGGGACTTGGACGAGCTAATCGATGCCTTGATAGCTTACACGGAAGCGGAGGCCTTGAAGAAGATGGAGGAGGCTTAAGGGATTGACAAAAAGAAAGACCTCCCGAGAAGTCCTTGAAGCCTTAACGATCCTAACCAAAATCCTCGAAGAGGCTGGTATTTCCTCTGCTCGACTTGAAGCGGAGGTTTTCTTAAGTTATCTACTGGGAAAAAGCAGGGCCCAACTATACACATCGAAAAGGAAGCTAAAAGAGGAGGAACTTTTGGCCTTAAGCGATATGGTGAAGAGGAGGCTTCAGGGAGAGCCAGTGGCTTACATTATAGGGGAGAAGGAGTTTTGGTCATTGAGGTTCAAGGTAAGCCCTGCTTGTCTCATTCCTCGACCCGAGACGGAATTGCTCGTAGAAGAAGCATTGAAGCTTTCGTGGTCCTCGAACGGCCCCCTAAAGGTCCTCGATATAGGAACTGGTTGTGGGGCCATAGCAATTGCTTTAGCCAAGGAGTTGCCCTCTGCCCGAATATGGGCCAGTGAAAGATCCCGCGAGGCCCTTAAAGTGGCCCAAGAAAATGTGGCCCTTCATCAAGTAGGGGATAGGGTCTTTTTGGTCGAGGCCGATCTTTTCCCGGAAGAAGGTGATTTTTCCTTTATAGTTTCAAACCCGCCTTATATCCCGACCCAGGAAATCTTTAACCTTCCTCCCGAAGTAAGGGATTATGAACCGCTTGAGGCCTTGGATGGTGGTCCTGACGGCCTTTTGGTAATAAGGCGGATAGTGGAGGGGGCTGGAAGGTACTTGAAAAAGGAGGGTTGGCTTTTGCTTGAGGTTGGGTATGGACAGGCCGAGAAGGTGGAGGAGCTTTTCAAAAAAGCGGGGTTTCAGGAAGTAGGGTCCGTGAGGGATTATGCTGGGATCAAAAGGGTGGTCAAGGGGAGATGGGAAGGGCTTACAAGGTAGAAGGGGGCTGGAGGCTTAAAGGCAGGGTAAAGGTCAGTGGGGCAAAAAACGCCGCTTTGCCCTTAATGGCCTCTTCACTTTTGGTGAAAGGACCTGTGGTTCTGGAGAATGTCCCTCATGTTAAGGACGTGGAGACCTTTTCGCTCCTTTTGGGAGGGATGGGGGTTAAGTGCGAGTGGATTTCTCCTTCTACTTTGAAAATTGATGCAAGTAGTCTCCGAGAGGTCAAAGCCCCTCACGAACTTGTAAGGGCCATGAGGGCGGGGATTTTGGTCCTTGGCCCCCTTGTCGGAAGGATGGGTGAGGCCCAGGTCTCCTTTCCCGGAGGATGTGCCATAGGAGCCAGACCTGTGGATCAACACCTTAAGGGGTTGGAGCTTTTAGGAGCGGAGATAAAGGTCGAAAGAGGTTATATTTACGCCAAGGCCAAAAAGCTAAAGGGTACGAGGATTTATCTGGATGTCCCTACGGTAACTGGCACCGAGAACCTCCTTATGGCTTCTGTTTTTGCGGAAGGGGAGACGGCGATAGAAAACGCGGCTCTGGAACCAGAGGTGGTCGATCTGGCGAAGGCCTTAAAGGAAATGGGAGCTGAAATAGAAGGCGAGGGGACTCCCACCATAAGGGTGCGCGGTGTGAAAGAACTTCGGCCGATTACCCATCGGGTGATTCCGGACAGAATCGAAGGTGGGACCTTCCTCATAGCCTCGGCTTTGACCAAGGGCAATGTGGTGGTGGAAGGGTTAGAGATCGGACATTTGGAGGCGTTGATCAGTAAACTTACTGAAAGTGGCGTTCTCTTCCAACGGGAAAACGAAGGTTTAAGGGTCTCCTCCCATTCAAGACCAAGGGCGGTAGATGTGAGAACTGCGCCTTACCCCGGTTTTCCGACGGATCTTCAACCTCAATTCATGGTCTTAATGTCAGTGGCCCAGGGACTTTCGGTCATCACTGAGACGATCTTCGAGAACAGGTTCTTGCACGTTAACGAGCTCAATCGCCTTGGGGCCAAGATAAAGGTACAAGGACAAAATGCCATCGTGGAGGGAGTGCCTAATCTTACGGGAGCCCCGGTTATGTCAACGGACCTTAGGGCAAGTGCCGCCTTGGTGTTGGCTGGGCTTGTGGCCGAAGGTGAGACCCTTGTGGGGGGAATCGAGCACTTGGAAAGGGGTTATGAGAACTTTAAGAAGAAGCTTCAAGAGCTTGGGGCTCATATTGAAGAGGTGGAGATCGATGAAAATCATTGATAGCTCACACGGCGATTTTCCCTCTTTTTGGAAGGAGACCCTCCAAAGAAGAAAAAGCGCCTTTGAGGAAGTCTCCGAAAGGGTGAAGGAGATCCTGGAGAAGGTAAAAAGGGGAGGGGACGAGGCTTTATGTGAGCTAACCCAAAAGCTTGATGGAATAAGGCTTGAGCCTCATCAACTTGAGATAAAAAAGGAAAAGTGGGTTGAGGCGGAGAAAGAAATAGACCCTTCTTTAAAGGAAGCCCTTTTTCGAGCTAAAAAGGAGATCGAAAGTTTCTGCCTTTCCTCCCTTCCTCAGGATTGGATGGAGGTGAAAGAGGGCATCATAAGGGGTGAGGTCTTTAGACCCGTTGAGAAGGTGGGCCTTTATGTCCCTGGGGGCAAGGCCTCTTATCCTTCTTCGGTTTTGATGGGCGTTGTCCCAGCAGTTGTAGCTGGGGTGAAGGAGGTCATCGTGGTGAGCCCTCCTCCTCCAAGGCCTGTTCTTCTTTATGCGGCTTTAATAAGCGGTGCCTCAAGGTTTTTCCAAATCGGAGGGGCTCAAGCAATAGGGGCTTTGGCTTATGGCACTGAGAGCATCCCGCAGGTTGATCTCATCGTTGGGCCCGGGAACCTTTATGTTCAGGCTGCCAAAAAACTCCTTTACGGCGAAGTGGGAATCGACATGTTAGCAGGGCCTTCGGAACTTTTAATTTTTTCCGATGGAAGTACTTCTCCTCATAAAGCTGCCCTTGACCTTTTGAGTCAAGCCGAACACGATGAGGATGCTTGGGTTATCTTGATCACTCCGGATAGATCCTACGCTCAGAGGGTGCTTGAAGAGGTGCATGAGCTTCTTTATGGTTTCGTTCGGAAGGAGATGGCCCGAAGGTGTTTAAAAGAAAATGGATTCATTATAATTGTTAGAGACTTAAAAGAAGGTATGGACTTAGTTAACCAATTTGCCCCCGAACACCTGGAACTTCACCTTAAAGATGCTTGGCAATGGTTTGGGGAAGTGAAAAATGCGGGTTCCGTTTTCATCGGTGAAGAAACCTCGGTGGCTTTTGGGGATTACTGTGGAGGACCCAATCATATTCTGCCTACCACTGGAGCAGCGCGCTTCAGTTCTCCTTTGGGGGTTGAGAACTTCCTTAAGAGGATACAATTCCTTTCCATAACCGGGGAGAAGCTTAAGGAATTGGCCTTTGTAGGGATGAGACTCTCTGAAGAGGAAGGGCTTTTGGGGCACAGGGATGCCCTTTTGGGGAGGCTTAAGGATGGATAGGAAGGCCGAAGTTTTCAGGAAGACAAAGGAGACGGAAGTTGAGGTCTTTATAAACCTCGATGGTAAGGGGGGTAAGGAGATAGAGACTCCGGTTGGTTTTTTCAAACATATGCTAGAGCAACTGGCCGAGCATGCCTCATTTGACCTTAAGGTTCGGGCAGAAGGGGATGTGAAGGTGGATTATCACCATTTGGTTGAGGATGTGGGCATATGCCTTGGGGAGGCCTTTTTAAAGGCGCTTGGTGACAAGAAAGGGATCAGGAGGTTTGGTTATGCCATTTTACCCATGGATGAAACGCTTGTACTTGTGGGAGTTGACATTTCGGGGAGGCCTTTTTTGGACTTAAGGGCCGAGGTGAAGGGAAAGGTAGGGGAGTTCGATTTTGAGCTTTTGGAGGTTTTCTTCAGGGGCTTTGTGAACCACGCGCTTTTGACCCTTCATATGAGGCTACTTGAAGGGAGGAACCTACATCATATAAGTGAAGCCTTTTTTAAAGGATTTGCCCTTGCCCTTAAAGAGGCAGTCCAACTGGATCCAAGAAAAACTGAGATTCCTTCGACGAAGGGTCTTCTTTAATGCTGATAATCCCGGCGATAGATATAAAGGATGGGCGATGTGTGAGGCTTTATCAAGGTATTTTCGAGAGGGAGGTACTTTATTCTCATGATCCCTTGGAAGTGGCGAAAAGGTGGGAAGAATGCGGAGCCAGATGGCTTCATCTTATAGATTTAAATGGGGCCCAAGGAGATTCGAAGAAAAACCAGGGGGTTATCCTTCAGATTGTAAGAAACACTAATCTCCAAATCCAACTGGGAGGAGGTATAAGGAGTGTTGAGGATGTGGGAAGATGGCTTTCTCTTGGCATCTCCAGGTTAATACTTTCCACGCGAGCGATTCTTGATGAGGAGTTTTTGAAAGAAGCCTTAAACCTTGCCCCCGAGAGGATTCTTTTGGCCTTAGATGTGAGGGAAGGGGAACTCATGATCGATGGATGGAGGAAGCCGAGCGGTCTTAAGGTCATGGATTTTGCCAAGAGGGCAAGGGATTTGGGAGTCCGATTGTTCATTTATACCGATATATTGAAGGATGGTACTATCTCGGGTCCTAACTTCGAAGGGGCTGAAAGGTTAAGCTCACTTCAAGTCCCATTTATCCTCTCAGGAGGTATATCTTCCCTTGAGGATATAGAACGCTCTTCAAAAATACCCTACCTTGTGGGCGTGATAATAGGAAAAGCCCTTTACGAGGGTAAGATCGACTTAAAGGAGGCCATAAGGAGGTTCGGTGAAGGATAAAGGGGTGCTTCTTTTCGTAAGCTTTTTGGGGGTAGGGAAGATCCCCTTTGCCCCGGGAAGTATGGCCTCTTTAGCCAC
The DNA here is from genome assembly GCA_964543765.1 of uncultured Thermodesulfobacteriota bacterium. Taxonomy (GTDB): domain Bacteria; phylum Desulfobacterota; class B13-G15; order B13-G15; family B13-G15; genus B73-G16. Next base: position 24,695 of record CAZIZI010000006.1, on the reverse strand, counting down.
GTTGCCCATTGCCTTTATGCTTTCCTCGCTTTCTCATTTTTGGCATCTTTTTTTGATACTTTTTCTTTTTTTTCTCGGGATTCTCTTCACCGAAAGGGCTGAAGTTCTCCTTAAGAAGAAAGATCACCCCATGATAGTTATAGACGAAGTGGTGGGGAGTCTTTTCGCTTTGTTTTTCGCTCGGACGCTTCTTGAATTTGTACTTGGTTTTTTTCTTTTCCGGTTTTTTGATATCTTAAAACCCTTCCCTTTGAAGAAATTGGAAGCCTTAAAAGGTGGGTTTGGGGTTATGATGGACGATGTGGCTTCGGGCCTTTTGAGTTGTGGTTTTCTTTTGCTTCTCCGTGAAATGGGCCTTCCTTGAGGGGAAGCTTCATAGTGTTTAACTTTCAAAGAGACCCTTCTTGGAGGGGGAAATCATGGAAGCGAAAGAGGGACAGGAGCTTGGGATGCAGATAGAGGAGGTGGAAGCTTTAAAGAAAGAGCTTGGTGAAGTCAAGAAAGAACTTGAGGAGGCTAAAGCTCAAGCCCAGGAAAATTACGACAAGTTCATTCGTCTTTATGCGGAATTCGATAATTATCGTAAACGGGTGGCGAGAGAAAAAGCCGAATTGGTCCGTTATGGGAACGAGGAGCTTTTAAAGGAGATTTTGCCGGTGCTTGATAATTTAGAAAGAGCCTTAGAGCACGCTCAAAGGGACGAAAAGACAGAGCCAATCCTTCAAGGCCTTCAATTGATCCTCGAACAGTTCCGATCGGTCTTAAGGCGTTTTGGAGTAGAAGAAATAAAGACACTTGGCGAAAGGTTCGATCCGGAACTGCATGAGGCAGTGGGTGAGATAGAACTTGAGGGGATTGGGCCTCTTGAGATCGTACAAGAGGTGCAAAAGGGATACCTTTTAAACGACAGGGTTCTCCGCCCAGCCAAGGTCATCGTGGGGAAAGTTTCTTCTAAGAATGAGGACACCGAAAGCACGAACCTTTAAAAACCTCCTCATCTTCGGCATAGGATACCTCCTTTCCCCTTTATCGTGGTGGAACGATGCCTTCATAAACTTGCCCTTGGCTTATCTTTTTGGAAGTGGGCTTTTCCTTCTTTCAAAAAGGTTATTTTTCCCGGGTATGGTCATTGGTTATTGGCTCACCAATTTCGTGGGGTTTTTATTGATGCATAAGGGCGTTGAAGGGATGATGCAAAAGAAAAAAGGAACCCTTCGGAAATCCCTTCTTGTCTCTCTATTTTATACGGGCATAATCTTCTTGTTATATGGCTTGAAGATCATAAGGCCTCCGTTTTAAGTTATGAAAGTCGGAGGAGCGAATGCCCCATAGGATTGAGGTGGCCTTAAAGGACGGTTTTTTTGATGCCCTTTCCGAGGACATAAAGAGAGGTCTGAAGGAACATTTAGGGCTTGAGGTTGAGAGTGTAAAAAGGATCGAGGTTTATATCCTTGATGCGGACCTTAGTAAGGAAGAAGTTCTCGAGTTCGCCCAAAATGCCCTAAGTGACCCCGTAACCCAATTTTTCTCAGTTGATGAACCAATCTTCTTGGATTTCGATTGGCTTATTGAAGTGGGTTTTCTTCCGGGGGTGACCGACAATGTGGGAAGAACTGCCCGTGAGGCCTTGGAGGTAATGCTCTCACGTCCTTTAGGAGAAGAGGAAGGAGTTTACACTGCCATAAAGTACCTCATTAAGGGAAATTTGAACGAAGAAGAGGCTTGGAGGATAGCCAGGGATTACTTGGGAAATCCTTTGATCAACCGGTTTACAGTCCTTCGCCGTTCCGAATGGGATCCCCACAAGTTCCCCATTGAGGTACCGCGAATAAGGGGTCTTGGTGGGGGAAGGGTGGAAAAATTCAACCTCTCCCTTTTATCGGATGAGAAGCTTTTGGAGTTGAGCAAACGAAGACTTTTGGCCTTGAGCTGTGAGGAGATGAAGGCCATAAGGGATTACCTCAAACGAGAAGAGGTTCTTAGAGAAAGGGAGAGGTTAGGGCTTGGTGAGGAGATAACGGATGTGGAACTTGAAGCAATAGCTCAGACCTGGTCTGAGCACTGTAAGCACAAGATCTTTAATGCTCGTATCCATTACATAGATGAGGAACTGGGGAAAGAGGAGATAATAGAAAGCCTTTTTGATACCTTTATAAAGCGTTCTACGGAAGAGATAAGAAAAATCCTTGGTCCCAAGGACAGATGCGTAAAGGTCTTTGAGGACAATGCGGGTATTTGGGCTTTCAATGAGGATTGGCTTATAACCATAAAGGTGGAGACCCACAATACGCCCTCGGCCCTTGACCCTTATGGAGGTGCTTTAACGGGCATTTTGGGGGTTCAAAGGGATGCCTTTGGAGCTGGAAAAGGGGCCAAGCTGATATTCAACACCGATGTTTTCTGCTTCGCCCCACCCGATCTCCAAGGTCCACTTCCTCCTCGGGTGTTACATCCCCGAAGGATAATGGAAGGGGTGGTAAAGGGTGTCGAAGACGGGGGCAACAAGATGGGTATTCCCACAATAAATGGTTCCATCGTGTTTGATGAACGATACCTTGGAAAGCCTTTGGTATATTGTGGCAGTTGCGGCATAATGCCTCGTTTTATTCGGGGTGAGCCCGCTCACGAAAAAAAGGCAAGACCCGGGGATTTTGTAGTTATGGTTGGAGGAAGGGTCGGAAAGGATGGCATTCATGGGGCCACCTTTTCTTCTGAAGGTTTAAGCGAATCCTCCCCCACAAGCGCGGTTCAGATAGGTGATCCCATCGTTCAAAAGAGGATGTTTGATTGTCTCCTAAAAGCCCGTGACCGGGGGCTTTACACTTCCATAACCGACAACGGTGCCGGTGGTCTCTCTTCTTCGGTAGGGGAAATGGCCCGTGAGGCCGGAGGATGCGAGATCTGGCTTGATAAGGTGCCCTTGAAGTATGCGGGGCTTGATCCATGGGAGGTCCTTCTTTCGGAATCGCAGGAAAGGATGACCTTGGCGGTTCCTCCGGAGAAGGTGGAGGAACTGCTTGAACTTGCAAAGAGCATGGAGGTTGAGGCCACAGTTGTAGGCCGTTTTACCTCTTCCGGAAAGTTCCATTGCCTTTGGAAAGGAGAAACGGTCGCTTATCTGGATATGGACTTTTTCCATGAAGGCCTTCCTCGGATGAAACTTGTAGCCCGATGGAAAAGGCCCATTTATCCCGAGCCCGATTTTCCTCCTCCTGAAGATTATGGGGAAATTCTCGGAAGGATGCTCTCACGGCTTAATGTGGCCAGTAAAGAATGGGTTGTGAGGCGTTATGATCACGAAGTACAAGGGGGAAGTGTTTGTAAACCCCTTGTGGGTAAGATGGACGATGGGCCTCAGGATGCAGCCGTAATAAGGCCTCTTCTCGATTCCATGGAAGGGATAGTTGTTTCACATGGTATATGTCCCAAATATGGAGACATCGATACTTATTGGATGACCGCCTGTGCTCTGGAAGAAGCCATAAGAAACAACGTCTGTGCAGGGGGTGACCCCGAGAGGATGGCGGCTTTGGATAACTTCTGTTGGCCTGATCCGCTTCCCTCCGAAGATAACCCCGATGCTCACTTTAAATTGGCTCAGCTTGTTAGGGCCAATAAGGCCCTTTATGATTTCACCAAGGCCTTTCTGGTGCCCTGCATCTCCGGAAAGGACAGCATGAAAAATGACTATGTAGGGAAAGGCATAAGGATCTCGGTGCCTCCAACGGTGCTTTTTACGGTTATAAGCAAGATAGACGACGTGAGGATTTCCATGACCATGGACGTGAAAAGGCCTGGTGATCTTCTTTATGTCTTGGGGGTGACCTATCCCGAACTCGGAGGGTCCGAGTATTTTAGGTTAATGGGGTTTATCGGCAATGAAGTTCCAAAGGTTAGACCCCAAGTCTCGAGGGAACTTTTCTTGAGGCTTCATCAGGCGATAAAAGAAGGGCTTATCGCTTCATGTCACGATTGTTCCGATGGAGGATTAGGGGTTGCATTGGCCGAGAAGGCCTTTTCAGGAGGGTTTGGCCTTCTGGTGGACCTTCGGGCCGTGGTGATGGAGAACATAGAAAGGGACGATTATCTTTTGTTCTCCGAATCCCAAGGGAGGTTTGTGGTGACAGTTCCTCCCGACAGACAAAGGGCTTTTGAGGATCTAATGAAGGGACTTCCCTTCGGTTTAATCGGTAAAGTGATCGAAGAGGAGACCTTTAAAGTAATCGGATTGAGGGGGAAAGAGATAATAAACAGGTCCCTTTCTTCACTCAAAGAAACCTGGAGAAAAACCTTCATAAAGTATTGACATTCAAAAAAACCTGGTATTTTGTTCCAAAAATCACAATAAATTACAATAAGGAGGGAAAGATGAGACGGGTTGTAAGGGGGATGGTTTTTTGTTTGTTTTTGGTGTGTTTATTTAGTGGCGTTGGTTTTTCGCAAGAAAAGATAAAACTGAGGTTAAGCGACCAATATCCGCCTTCTCATAAACATTATCAGCTTATGGACCAATTTTGTCAGGAGATTCAAAAGAGGACCAATGGTCGGGTGGAGGTGGTTCATTATCCCGCTAATGCTCTTGTTCCGATCACCAAGACTTATGAAGCAGTTGTAACAGGGACGGTGGATATAGGTACTACCCTTCTGGCTTATTCTCCGGGGAGGTTTCCTCTTAGTGAGTTCTTAAGCCTTCCTCTTGGGTTTAGCAGTGGTTATCAGGCTAACAAGCTTGTGAATGAGTATTACAAGAAGTTTAAACCTGCTGAGTTCAATGAGACTCACGTCTTATTTTTCCATGCCTCGGGTCCAGGAGTTTTTCAAGTGAAGAAGGATATAAATTCGCTTGATGAGATAAAGGGCTTGAGGATTAAGGCCAATGCCGAAAACGCTGACATAGTGAAAAAACTCGGGGGAGCTCCTGTGACCTTACCTATCACCGAGACCTATGAAGCTTTGCAACGGGGCATAATTGATGGTGTGTTACTTCCCATAGAACCGGTTAAGGGATGGAAGTTGGGTGATCATTTAAGGACGGTGATCCTTAATTATACAGTTTCATACACCACAGCCATGTACGTTGTAATGAACAAGGAGAAGTGGAATGCACTTCCCGAAGATATCAAGAAGGTTATTACACAAACCTCAGAGGAATGGATAGAAAAGTTCGGCAAACAATGTAATGAATTAGACGAAGAGGCATTGGCCTATATGAAGGAAAAGAACATAAAGGTTGTTCGTGCGACTTCAGAAGAACATGCTAAGGTAGCCGCATTAATGAAGCCTATTATTGATGAATACGTCAAAACTACCACTCAAAAAGGGTTACCCGGCGATAAAGTGATTGAATTTGCCATGAGCTTTTTGAAAGAAAGGAAGTAAAGGATGTTGAGCTCTCTTGGTAGATTAAGTCGTTTTATGCATTATTTAGCCTGTGTGGCCCTCCTTCTCATCACTTTGGTGACAATGAGCGATATTACTTTACGCACCTTTAAGAGGCCTATTGTTGGCTCTTTGGAGATAGTGACCTTTTTGGGAGCGCTGGTGATAGCCTTTTCTCTTCCTTATACCACTGAGAAGGGGGGTCACGTCTATGTAGATATATTGATAGATAAGTTAAAGGGACGGGCAAAGGCCGTTTTGATTATGGCTACTAGGATTTTAGGGATTTTGCTTTTTATATTTATTGGGGCTAATTTTATCAACTATGGTTTTAGTACCTTAAGGTCAGGGGAAGTTAGTCCCAGTTTTCGGATTCCCCTTTATCCTTTATCTTTTGCCCTGGCCTTTGCCTTTTTTATCGAAGCTTTAATTTTAGTCTCCCAATTTTACCGTTTGGCGAAAGGTGAAGGATGAGCGAATCCCTAATCGGTGTTCTTTCTCTTTTTGTGTTGATCCTGTTGTTTCTCAGTGGAATCGAACTGGCTTTTGGGATGGCCATTTTGGGGTTTGTGGGATATGCCTATGTGGTTTCTTTCAAAGCCGCCTGTAATGTTTTGGTGCAAGATTTCTTGGATACTTTTACCTCTTATGGGTTTACGGTGATACCGCTTTTTGTGTTAATGGGACAGATAGCTTCCAATACAAATATAGCCAAAAGACTTTATGATGCTGCTCAGAAGTTCATCGGGCATATCCCCGGTGGTCTTGCCATGACGACTGTGGTGGGGGCCACATTATTTAAGGCCATTTCGGGATCCACCTTGGCGACTGCGGCTACTTTTTCGGGCATCGCCATTCCTGAGATGGAAAGATACGGTTACAACCGAAGGCTCGCAAGTGGCGTTGTAGCCTCGGTGGGTACTTTAGGGGTTCTTATTCCCCCAAGCATCGTGCTCATAATTTATGGGTTTGTAGTTGAGCAATCCATCGGTAGGTTGTTTTTGGCTGGCTTTTTGCCAGGAATAATGATTGCAGGCTTGTTTATGGCAGCCGTTTACGGATGGGCCAAGATAAGGCCGCAGGATGCGCCTGTGGGTCAAAAGGCCTCTTGGGTTGAGAGATTAAAGGCAATCCCTGAATTTATAGAGGGTGCCGTTATATATATTTGTGTGATTGTGGGTTTAATGTTAGGTATTTTTAGTCCTACTGAAGCAGGTGTGATAGGGACAGTGGGTGTTTTTGTGCTTGCGTTAATTCATAAGGAAATTACCTTCCAAAATATGTTCAAAGCCTTTGACGAATCGATAAGGACTTCCTGTATGGTACTTCTTTTGATTGCCGGTTCTTCGGTTTATGGTCATTTCTTGCCGTTAACTGAGATACCGCTTCGTATCTCCGAATGGGTTGGTTCATTGCACTTGCCTCGCGCCTTGATTATGGTCCTCATAATGGTGATTTATCTGCTTGGCGGGTCATTTATGGATGACCTCGCTTTTATGATCCTTGCGACTCCCATATTTTATCCCGTTGTTATTCATCTGGGGTATGATCCCATATGGTTTGGGATAATGATTTGTGTGACATTAATGGTTGGCGTTATAATTCCTCCGGTGGCTGTGTGCGTCTTTGTGGTTAGAAATATAAGGGGTATACCTTTTGGTGAGATCTATAAGGGTGTTATACCGTTTCTAATTAGTCTTTTTGTAGCAGCACTTCTCCTCTTTTTGTTCCCTCAGATCGCGACCTTTTTGCCCAACTACCTTATGGGTGGATAAAACATGGGGAAGTGGGAAATTGGGTTGAGTTTACTTTTGGTAGGGGTTGGGGGAACCCTTTTGGTGCTTGGGATTTGTAGTTTAGTGATGGAGCTTTTAAAGAGGATTTTCCCTTACAAGGAGGAGAAATGACCCTTTTGGAAGCCATCCTTCAAGGATTTAAAGCCCTTGGAGCGGGCTTTTATGCCCTTCATTGGTCGAACCTTTTAATGATAGGCGTGGGGCTTTTGTTTTTTTATCTCGGCATAAAAAAGGACGTAGAACCTGTTTTACTTATACCCATAGGCTTTGGTTGTATTTTGGTCAATATTCCCCTTTCGGAGATTATGGAGGAAGGAGGGTTTTTACGGATCTTTTATGATGCAGGGATTCAGACTGAGCTTTTTCCTCTTTTGATATTTGTGGGCATCGGTGCGATGACTGATTTTGGCCTTTTATTGGAAAGGCCTTATATGTTTCTGCTTGGTGCCGCTGGTCAGTTTGGGATCTTTCTTACCCTACTTTTGGCTTTAGCTTTAGGGTTTGACCTTAAGGAGGCGGTCTCAATAGGGATCATTGGAGCTTGTGATGGTCCGACGGCCATTTATGTGACCTCCAAATATGCTCCTCATCTTCTTGGAGCGGTGGCGGTGGCAGCCTATTCTTATATGTCCCTTGTCCCCATTATTCAGCCCCCCATAATGAAAGCCTTAACGACTCAAAAGGAAAAAATCACGATGATGGGAGTTTATAAAAGAAGTGTTTCGGAAACCGCGAAGCTACTTTTTCCAGTAGTAATCACCATTCTTGTGGGTTTTATTGCTCCTAAGGGATTACCCCTTGTTGGTTCTTTGATGTTGGGTAATTTCTTAAGAGAATGCGGAGTTGTAGAAAGGCTTTCAAAAAGCGCCCAAAACGAAATAGCTAATGTGGTTACGCTCCTTTTAGGCCTAACCATAGGAGCTACCATGATTGGGCCCGTTTTCGTTAAGCCTCAAACGCTTTTGGTTTTCGGTCTGGGTTTTTTGGCAATATGTTTGGACACTGTGTGCGGGCTTCTTTTGGGAAGACTGCTTTATATTTTAAGTGGAGGGAAGGTGAATCCCCTCATAGGAGCAGCTGGCATTTCCGCTTTTCCAATGGCCGCAAGGGTCGTTCAGAGGGAGGGGCAAAAATATAATCCAAAAAATTACCTTATCATGTATGCCATGGGAGCCAATGCGGGAGGCCAAGTGGGTTCGGTTGTGGCTGCTTCAATTATGCTTTCCATTCTTCAAGGAATAGGGATAGGTTAATAGGGTTTTTCGGATTTCAAATACCGCTTTTTAACCTCTTCGCTGCAATTACTGTAGTCCAAAAGCCCAAAGAGTTCCCGACTCTTTTCCTCAGAGAGGATATAATAACGGCCTGAAGCTGTGGTACAGACCCTTTGGTCCTCAAGGTCCACAATTTCTCCCTCCGTATAAACAAACCGATTGTCCATTCCGATGAGCTTCCCTACGGCCCTAAAACGGTGATTAATTGGGGCAGGTCTTTTATAACGGATACTCATATCGGCGGTGTAAGTGGCCCTTTGACTTCCCCAAGAAGAAGCCCACCACATTACCTCATCCAAAATTCCCGCCTGTACCCCTCCATGGATGATACCTTCATAGCCGATGAGAAAGTCCTCAAGTTTAAACTCCGTCACCACCACATCCCCATCAATGAAAAGTTCAAGCCTCAACCCTCGGGGGTTAACTCTTCCACACATAAAACATCTTCCATAACCCGGAAGCCTCTCCATGGGAAACATTTTACTATTCTTCCCCCTTTCTGAAAAGCCATAAACTAAATTGTCGAAAAAAATCCGCTTAACTGTAGAAATGTTCAACAAAAATCCTGACAATAAGCAAGTTTACCTTCCACATCCCTTTTAAGAGTTTGAAGATTCTCATAGTATGAAGTTCGTTTTCAACGTTTGGCACGATGGTTGCACTTAATAGGGTGGACATTAAAGAAAGGAGGTGAGGAAGATGTTAGGATTGAAGATAGCATTGGGAATTACAGTGGGAGTTTTAGTTGGAGGTTTTGTGGGACTTACATTGGTTTACCATCTTATTAAAACGGTGGAAGGTTGGTTCACCGCAATCAAGGCCTTGGCCCTTGGGGAACTTCCAATTGAACTTGGTTTAACGGCAGCTGATGGAGGGGAAAAGGTCGAGAGGTAAAACTTAAAGGAAGGCGGAGAGATCATGGTTATAAAAACAAGAATCTAGTAGTTTCCTGCTATTCCTCCTTTAGAAACTTGACGCGATAAGTGGAAAGTGTTAAATGACAAAAAGAGTTTGTAAAATATAAATCATAAAGAGGTGAATCATGAAAAGAGGAAGATGGTTTTTATTCTCGATACTTTTATTCTTTTTGTTTTTTGGACCACAAGGATGGGCGCTTTGACCTGGAGATTCCAAACTCCTTTGAACCCAAAAGATGATGCGATTAAACTTTTTGAACTTTTTATCAAAGAGGTGGAGAACGCTACTAATAACGAACTAAAAATCCAGATGCTTACAGGAGGAGCTTCGGGAATTTCGTGCCGCAGTACATAACAGCTTATTCTCAAAACCTGATAGAATGCGGAGATTTGCTTTCTATAATGTATCCTACACAATTAGGAGAATGGGTTCATATTTCTTCTCTTACCTCCTATGTTTTTTCGAGTCCAAAGTCGATAATAATGTTAAAGGACAAAATGCGCAAAACGGATGAGGAATCATTAAGCGCAAAAGGCATAACATTGTTAGCACTTATAAATGCTAATTTGACTATTGATGCTGTTACGCCGATTTTTTCTAAAAAGCCCATAAGAGGATTGCAAGATCTTAAAGGTATGCGTTTAAGAGCACCTGGGAAAATTTTAGAGGAATACATATGGAAACCGCTTAACGTTAATGTTCTCGAAATTCCGATTTCCGAAGTATATATGGCAATGAGCCGTGGTTTATGTGATGCCGCAAAGTCAGGGACTCAAAGATTACTTGCATTGGGATTACACGAGGTTTGTCGTTATGTGTATTTAGATTCTTATGTGAGTGGATTTACGCCAAGCTGTATTGTTTGTAGTTCAAAAGCTTTGGCTCAGTTACCTAAAGAAATGCAGGGGAAAATATTGGAAGCAGGAAAAAGGGTAGAAGAAATATTTTGGAATGACGCGTATTTCAATCCTAAAAAATACGGAATGTCAAGCGAAATAGATGCCTTAAACGAAGCTCAGGCAAAGGGAATGGAAATTGCTTTCTTACCTTCAGATGTTTTTGAAAGGATTCAAAAGAGCGCTGAAGAAGGAATAAAGGATTTAGCTCAGAAGACAGGGGAGCAAGGGAAGTATTTCGCCGAACAAGTTTTTCAAGCAAAGAACAAGTACCCATCAAGAGAGAGTGCGGTTTATAATTGGTTGATGACCATTAAAAAATCCAAATAAAAATATTAAAAATACTTACAATGCGTTTGAAGAGTTTAATTCCGAATATAGTCAGTAATCTGCGTTATATAGGGGTAATCTCATTGTTGTTCGCAATTGCGGTTTTAGTATTAGAGGTCATTATTAGAAGAATCTATAAGTCCATTTTTCCCATTGATGACATAGGGGGTATTTGTATGTATGTTGTGGCCTTAGCGGGCACTCCCTACGCATTTTTAGAGGGAAGGTTTTTGCGAGTGCGGGTTTTCATCGAAAGATTACCCCATTGTATAAAACCTAAGCTTGAATTTATACATCTTGCATTTGCATTAACTTTTGTCTCTTATCTAGTTGTTTCATGGATCAAAATGATGATGTGGAGTTGGAAAGTGAAGGATTACTTCCTTAGTATAAAAATTCCCTATTGGCCTTTGCAGTTTATTGGATTGATATCGTTAATATTGCTTGCAATTGTGATGTTTACTTTCTTTTTCAAAAAAGAGATGAAATAGGATATTTAACAAAGGATAAAGTGATAAGGAGAAAGTGAAAAATGGTGGGAAATGAGAATTTTTGCTGTTTGTTATTTTATTGCTGTTAATATTACTTTTTACTGGACAATGGATAGCTTTTACATTGGGTAGTATAGCTACGCTATGCTTTTTGGCGCTCGGTGGTAAAGAAGTTATGGTTCCGATGATTTATTTCGGCAAAATTGTTAATTTTCATTTTTTAGCCATGCCGCTTTTTATATTGATGGGAGAAATATTTTTGTTATCTGGTATTGGAACAGAAATTTTCGACAAGTTATACTCAGCTTTTAGACGCATTAAGCTTAAAGGAGGTTTGCTCTATGTGTTGATAATAGGCAATGCCTTTTTTGGAGCTATAAGTGGCTCGAGTATAGCTGCGATAGGAGCTTTAGGACCTAGTATTGTACCTGAACTTAATCGAAAAGGTTATAAAAAGGGGGTCTCACTTGGAACCTTAACTACAGCGGGAATTTTGGCAGTAATGATTCCACCCAGTTCTGGTTTAATATTTTACGGAATAATTGCGGAACAATCTATATCGAAATTATTTATAGCAACAATTATTCCAGGTATTTTATTAACAATTTTTTTGATCTTAACCGTATGGATTTGGATAAAGTTAGATCCAACAACTATAATTTCTGAAAGTACAGGTGTTAAAGAACAAGAAATTACTTCTAATCTTTGGTTGTTCATGAAAGATGTATTTAGTTTATGGCCATTTGCGTTATTAGCATTAGTAGTTTTGGGAAGTATATACACAGGAATCTGTACAGCTACAGAATCTGCGGCAATAGGTGTAGTAGGAACAATTTTCATAAGTATTTTAAAAAGAAAGTTCTCATGGGAGTTAATATGGAAAAGTTTTTTGCAAACTGTAAACGTAACAGGGATAATGGGACTGTTAATAGGAGGAGCAATGGCTTTTAGTTATGTTTTTACCAATTTTGGCTTAGCTTCGCTTCTAAACGATTATTTAAATTCTTTACCAGGACCATCGTGGTGTAAAATGCTTCAGATTATTGGTATATATTTTATTCTGGGACTATTTATGGACCCTCCCGCTATGACAATTCTTACTGTTCCGCTTTTTTTACCCTTTGTTATCAGTTTAGGATATGATCCCATTTGGTTTGGCATAGTACAGACTATATGTTGTGAAATTGGAGTGCTTACGCCGCCTGTGGGGGCTAATTTGTACATGACGCAAGCGGTTACAGGGGAGGATCTCTCCTTAATAGTTAAGGGGACCATTCCTTATTGGATTACTTGCTTGATTTTTACGATATTTTGGTCTTTTTCCCACAATTAGTGTTATGGCTCCCTAGTAAAGCTTATTAAAAAGGAGGAGCACATGGGCAAAAATTATTTGATAGAACCAGAAAAAAAAGATTGAAATAGTCGATTCTGCTGATGTAATTGTAGCAGGGGGAGGACCTGCAGGAGTAGCAGCAGCTATAAGTGCTGCTAGAGAAGGGGTTTCTGTAATATTGCTGGAAAGGTATGGATATTTAGGAGGTTTAGCGACTGGGGGTTTAGTCATTTTAATCCCCCATTTAAGTGACGGTAGTCAGCAACTACAAATTCGTGGTTTTTGTGAAGAGGTAATTAAGAAGTTAGATGAAGTGGATGGTGCTTTACATCCCAATTGGGATGAAATTGGGAGCGATGATCCAAATTTAATCAAAAAATGGTTACCATATTTTTCTGTGGTTGTGGAAGGGAAAATAAGAATGTCCGTATATGTTGATCCTGAGAAATTAAAATGTATACTAAGTAAATTGATTGCAGATGCCGGAGTAAAATTATACTTACATTCATTCGTATGCGGAGTGGTTACTAAAGACAATAAAATAGAAGGATTAATTTTCGAAAGCAAAGAAGGTAGAAAAGGAATTACAGGGAAAGTGATAATTGATACTACAGGAGATGGAGATATTTTGGTTTCAGTGGGTGAAGATTATGTTACCTTTGATCCTTACGATCAAACAGTGAGAAGTAGCACTGTGGCATTAGTTTTTCGTCTCGGTAATGTTAATACTGAAAAATTTAAAGAATTTGTGCAATCAAATAGAGATACCTATACCTCATTAATGCAAGAATTAGAAAAAACCTAGGTTTTCGCGTGTTGCCGATGTTAAGCAGGAGAGAAGATGTTGTATGGGTTAACAATTGGTTGCCAGGTATTAATCCTCTTGTAGTAAGAGATTTAACAAAAGCTGAATTGCTATTGCGGGATTCAATGTTAAAAATACTCGATTTTCTTAAAAAAAGTTGCCTGGTTTTCAAAAAGCCTATGTGATTGATTCTGCCTCTCAATTAGGAATTAGAGGGAGTCGGAGATTAATTGGTAAGTATGTGTTTTCAAAGGAAGATGTTTTTTTCTGGGGGAAAACCCCCAGATACTATAGCTGTATTTCCATCAATTACGAACAACACCTCTAAAGAGCATCCGTTGGTTTATTTGCCTTTAAGATGCCTATTGCCAAAACGAATAGAGAATCTAATTGTGGCTGGTAGATGTTTTTCATCGGATAAGTTTGCTAATGATTTATTTAACCTTATACCTCATTGTATAGCTATGGGACAAGCGGCAGGGGTAACGGCGGCGATTGCTGTTAAAGAGGGAGTAAACGTGCAAAATGTTGATCATTCAAAAGTTAAAGAAAGATTAAAATTTCAAGGTGTATTCTTAGGAGAATGAGACTTGCGATGTATAATATTTAAAATAGAAAAGAGAACGAAGAAAAAACAGATATTGTTCTGTTAGCTTTTGAAAAAAAGACATTTTGCATGCAAAATAAAAAGAGTTCTTTTCCAATATTTTGCAAATAGACTGTGGGTTAGATTTTGATGTTTCAAGATATTGCGGAATTTGCTGTTCTGTGCCCCTTTTTGGACAGTAAGAAAGTAAAAAATCAAGCTTATGAAAATGATATTCCGATGAAAAATAGCAGAGTTCTTTAGCAATTTAAAGATGATGAGGATTTCACAAAATTGAGGTAGCAAAAACATGAATGGGAAGGGGCCTTTTGGTGAATGTGATGAGAGTAAGTGAAGGCCCAAGAGAAGAGCGATATGGATAGGGAAGTAAAGGAGCAATTCTTGAGCAAATGGGAAAAATATTTTGGTCAGGTCAATTTACCTATTGTTTTTTTATTATACCGATAAAGATATGGAGCATATAAAGCCAAAACCTCCAAAAAGTCATAGGTGCGTTTTTATGGACATAATAAAAGTGCTAAAAGGAAAGCCGATCGCCCTTGATAAAGACTCGATAGGGTGTATGGGTGGTAAAAGGTATTTAGGGTTTTCTAAGGAGATAATGCCCGATTTTGAGTACTTCCTTTCCTACGGAAAGGAAGGCCTTGAGGGTGAACGTTACAAGAAAAGCCCTGAGACTGGAAAAGAGATAATGAAAAGAATGCCCACCTTTGAAGCTCCAGCCGGCTATATTGTGTTTAAAAGGATTGATTTGTAGAACGAAGAAGAGAGGCCTGAGATGGTTATTTTCTTCGACGCTCCTGATGTCATTTCGGGGCTTTTTACTCTTGCTAATTTTTATGTAATCGAAGACAACGTAGGAAGTCCTTTTAGTGCAGGATGTTCTACACTAGTGCTTTATCCCTATTTAGAGAGATATTCCCCAAATCCAAAATGCATTCTCGGTTCATTTGACATTTCAGCAAGGCTCCATATAAATAAAAACATGTTAAGTTTCTCCCTTCCTTTTGAGAGATTTAAGAAAATGGTCCAAAACATGGACCAAAGTTTCCTCACCACAAAAAGCTGGGAAAGGATAAAAAGAAGGATCAAGGGGGCTTGACAAAGGTTGGAGACTATAGTAAAGAATTTTAAAAAAGGATTGAGATGATGATTCTCAAGAGCCGATATTACTTCTATTACTTTCCTTATTGGGCGGGGGTTTCCGCCCACGGCTGAAGTGTCATAAGGGAAAGAAGGGCCGTGGGCGGAGTAAACGCCCACGGCCCTTCTTATTTTAGGAGGGCCGTAGGGCAATAAGCCTTACGGCCCTTTTTAATTTTTGGAGAGGGAGGTGGGCTATGAAGTCCTTGAGATGGAAGAGGATCTTCAAAGGTGATCCATCGAAGACGGTGATTGTTCCAATGGATCATGGGGTTACTTCCGGCCCAATAGAAGGCCTTACGGATATGGGAAAGGCCATCCGACAAGTCCAAGACAAAGCAGATGCCATTGTGGTTCATAAAGGGGTGGTGAAGAGTTTAGGTGAGGTTTTCAATGGCAACTCGGCCCTAATAGTACATCTTTCGGGAACTCATTCCTTTTCTCCTTTGCCCAATTCCAAAGTCCTTGTGGGAAGCGTTGAGGAAGCCTTAAAGCTTGGGGCCGATGGGGTTTCTATTCACATTAATTTGGGGGATGAAATGGATAGGGAGATGTTAAGAGACTTTGGACTTGTGGCGAAAGAGGCGAATCGTTGGAACTTACCACTTCTTGCCATGATCTATCCACGAGGAAAAACCGTGCGGGACCCCCTTGATCCTGACCTTATAGCCCACGGGGCAAGGCTTGGGGCTGAGTTAGGAGCGGATGTGGTGAAAGTTCCCTACACCGGAAGTCCCGAGAGCTTTGAGAAGGTCGTTCGAGGCTGTTTTGTTCCAGTGGTAATAGCAGGAGGACCTAAAACGGAAAGCCTTGAGGAGTTTTTGCAAATGGTCAAAGGGGCGATGGAAGCAGGGGCAAGTGGAGTTTCGATTGGGAGAAATGTCTTCCAACATCCAGATCCTCCTCGGGTCCTGGAAGCTCTAAGGGCAATAGTACACCAAGGGGCAAGTTTAAAAGAGGCTCTAGATATTTTAGGAGGTTAAAGATGGGAAGGAGGGTATGGGTCAAGGTCGATCCTTGGGATAAAAGCCTGGTTATAAGTGCTCTTGAGGGAGGAGCCGATGCCTTAATGGTTCCTCCCGGGTACGAGCAAGAGGTAAAAAAATTGGGGGTAGTACCCGTTATTGCCCCTCAGGGTGACATTAAGCCAGGGGAGGATTTCCTGGAAATAGAGATAAAAGGACGTGAAGATGAGGAGGAGATCGTCAAGCGTTCAAGGACCCATCTTGTGATCGTGAAAACCACGGATTGGACAGTTATACCTTTCGAAAACCTGGTTGCAAGGACTCAGAACATAATGGCTGAGGTTCATTCCTTGGAGGAAGCACAACTTATCAGAGGCATTTTGGAAAGGGGCGTAAATAACCTTTTGATACACGTACTTGATGCAAAAGAACTCAGAGCGATCCTTAATTTCCTCAAGGCGGAGGAAGAACTTCTCACGCTCCAAGAAGCGGAGATCGAAGAGATAAGGCCTTTGGGTCTTGGTGATAGGGTCTGTGTTGATACCTGTTCGAATTTAAAGGAAGGAGAGGGTATGCTTGTTGGTAACACTTCCACGGCCCTTTTCCTCGTACATGCTGAGGTGGTGGAAAATCCCTATGTTGAGCCACGTCCCTTTAGGGTCAATGCGGGGTGTGTACATGCTTACATTAAGACCCCCGAGGGAAAAACGCGTTATTTAAGCGAACTTAAAGCGGGCGACGAAGTCCTTATCGCCGATCACAAAGGGAAGACGAAAAGGGCGATTGTTGGGAGGGTTAAAATAGAAAAAAGACCTTTGGTTTTGGTAAAGGCAAAGTATGATGGTCAAGTCTTTTCCACAATTCTTCAAAACGCGGAAACGATCCGTCTGACGACTCCCGAAGGGAAGGGTAGATCCATTGTGGAACTAAGAAGGGGAGATAAGATCCTCTTATACCTGGAAGAAGGGGCAAGGCATTTTGGGCACAAAATCTCCGAGAGCATTATAGAACGATGAAACCCTTTACGATAGAACTTCCAGGTTCAAAAAGCCATACCCATAGGGCCTTAATCTGCGCTTCTTTAGCCGAAGGCAAAAGCCTTTTGGAAAACGCTCTTTTCGCAGAGGATACTTTTTTCACCCTTTGGGCACTGAAAAAGCTTGGCGTAAAGGTTTGGGAAGAGAAAAGCTTTATTTGGATCGAAGGAGTTGGAGGAAATTTTCTTGAAACAAATGGAGAACTTTATTTAGGAAACTCCGGGACTTCGATGAGACTTCTTACTGCCTTTTGTGCTCTCGTGCCTGGAGAGCATGTATTAACCGGATCTCCGAGGCTCAAAGAACGGCCTATAGGGCCTTTGGTTAAAGCCTTAAGGGAATGGGGGGTTGAGGTTTCTTCAAACGGAGGATTTCCTCCAGTAAGCCTTAGGGGAGGAAAGGTCCAAGGAGGTTTGACCCAAGTTGATGGAAGCCTTTCAAGCCAATTTGTTTCGGCTCTTCTGTTGATCGGACCTTATACCGAAAGAGGAGGAATTGTAAAGGTCAAAAGGGACCTGGTATCAGAGCCTTATATAGAGGTTACTTGTGAGGTAATGGAGGCATTTTCTTTGAAGCCACAAAGAAAAGGCGATAACTTTTACCTTCCAAAAGGCCTTTATCAGGGAAGGCATTACGTTATACCTCCTGATCCTTCTTCAGCCACCTATTTTCTCTTGGCTGGGGCTATAACGGGAAAGCCCGTTAAGGTAAAGGACCTTAGTCCTGAGGGAAAGCATCCTGACAGTAAGTTCGTATACCTCCTTAAGGAAATGGGTGCTCAAGTGGAACTTGAAAAAGATGGAGTAATTGTATGGGGAGAGGATTTAAGGGGAATTGAGGTTGATATGAAAAATATGCCTGATGCGGTTCCTTCTTTAGCGATAGGCGCTGCTTTTGCCCGAGGAGAAACCCTTATAAAAAATGTGGGGCATTTGGCCTTTAAGGAATCAAACCGTTTAAAGGTGATAAGCGAAAACCTCCGCTTAATGGGAATAGAAGCCAAAATCGAAGGTAACAACCTGAGGATAAAAGGAGGAAGCCCCAAAGGAGCTCTAATTGATCCCCAAAACGATCATAGAATAGCTATGGCCTTTGCGATCGCCTCACTTAAGGTGAAGGATCTGAGGATAAAAGATAAGGAATGCGTTAGAAAGTCATTTACAACTTTTTGGGACCTTTTCAAAAAGCTTAGGGAGGCCCTGGGATGAAAATAGGCATAATTGGCGGCAAAGGACGGATGGGAAGTTGGTTCACGAAGTTTTTCGAAAAGCAGGGCCTTAAGGTCTTAATCGGAGATAAGGAAGGGCCTCCTGCTGAGGAGTTGGCCCAAAAGGTGGATGTTTTGATCCTTTCAGTGCCTATTTCAGAGTTGGAAGGTTTAACGAAAAGAGTGGGGCCTTTTTTAAAAAAAGAGAACCTGCTTATGGACTTTGCTTCTATAAAAAGTTTACCCCTCAAATGGATGCTCGACTCTACCGAAGCGGAGGTCATTGGAGCTCATCCACTTTTTGGCCCAAAGGCTGAACTTTATGAAAAATTGTCCATATGCTTATGCCTAGGAAGAGCGAGAAAGTGGCTCTCACCCATAAAGGAGATTTTTGAAAGAGGCGGATTAAAGGTGATTATCACTTCCCCAGACGAACATGACCGTAATATGGCGTTAATACAAGCCCTTCATCACCTTTCGAACTTAACCTTAGCCTTACTCCTTAAAAAGTGGGAAGCTTCTCAGGAGCTTTTAACCCCCGGTTTTAAAAAAAGGCTTTCTACCTTACTTCCCATTCTGGAAGAGGATCCAGATCTTTACTGGAGCATGATGAACAAAAACCCCTTTTTTGAAGAAGCAAAAAGGGCTTTCCTTCTACAATTCAAAAATCTCCTTGAAGAAAAAGCCTTTAAAGAGGGCTTTTTAAGTTTAAGTAGGGAATTTTTGTCTTTTGGGGGTCGGAAAAAAATTGCTTATCTTGGTCCAGAAGGCACCTTTAGTCATCTTGCGGCTTCTAAGATAAGCGGTATGGAATTTGACCTTCAAGGGTTTTCTTCCATTGAAGAAGTTTTTCGAGCTACCGAAAAGGGAGAAACGGACTACGCTCTTGTTCCCGTAGAAAACCCCATTGAAGGTATGATTAACGAAACCCATGATTTGCTCCTTGAGACCCCTTTGAGAATTCAAGGGGAGTTTGAACTGGAGGTTTCCTATGTAGTGGCAAGCCTTACAGATTCCCTTTCGGAAATAAAGAAGGTCTTTTCTCATCCTCAGGCTTTAGGACAATGCAGAAAGTGGCTTAAGGAGCATTTACCTTGGGCTGAACTAATTTACTGTTCCAGTACCGCACAGGCAGCCTTAATGGCCTTAAAGGACCCTCACGCTTGTGCTCTTGTGGCTAGGGAAACTGCTGAGCTCTATAACTTAAAGGTGTTAAAGGAAAAAGTCGAAGATACAGCTTTAAATAACACGAGGTTTTTCATATTGGGAAAGGAGCCGTTTCTTCCTTCTCTTCAACCAAAAAAGGCCACCATAAGTTTTCTCCTTCCTCATGTTCCTGGTGCCCTTCATAGGGCTCTTTCTCCTTTTGCCGAAAGGGGTTTAAACCTTTGTAGGATCGTATCACGGCCTCTTAAGGGATCAAGTTGGGAATATAGTTTTTTCACTGATGTGGAGCTTGGAAGTGGGTTTGAAGAGGCTTTGGAGGAACTAAAGGAAAAAGCGGTTTTGGTTAAGCTTTTGGGGAAATACCCGCTTTTGAGGTAAGGACAATGGAAGAACTTTTGGGGTTACGCAAAAAGATAGAAGAGCTTGATCTTGAAATAGCGAAACTTTTGGATAAAAGGATGAGTTTGGTGGAGAAACTCGCTCATTTAAAAAAGAAAAACGGTTTTCCCTTAAGAGATTACGAGCGAGAAGAAGAGCTTCTTAAAAAGGTTTTATCCCTTCCATTAAGTCATCTCACTCGAAGTGAAGTTTTGGCTTTTTGGAAGATCATATTTTCCCTCTCCCTTTTGAGACAGAAGGAGTATTTAGGATTAGACAAAGAAGTTAAGACATGTGCCACCATCTTTGAAAAAGATCCCGAAGAGGCAAGAAGCCTTATTGAGGAGATAAAAGGGAAGGTTCATTTTGTGGAACTTAGGCTTGATGCCCTCAGGGAACTTCCCCAAAGCCTCCCTGAAGGGGTTCAATACATTTTCACTTGTAGAAGAAAGGAAGAAGGAGGCCTTTTTGAAGGTGAAGAAGAGAAAAGGGTTTTTTTTCTGAAAGAAGCGCTTAGGCGCTTTAACGGAAAATACGTTGATATAGAGTGGAAGATGCCTACGGCTTTGAAAGAGAGTTTCCTCGGCCAAGAAGGCCTTAAAGTTATCCTTTCTTATCATGACTTTTCCGGAACTCCTTCTTTGGAGTCTTTACTTGAACGGTTTGAGGAAATGAGAAAAGACAGAGCCACAATTTACAAAATCGTTACCATGGCCAATTCCCTTGAAGATTCCTTACGAGTTCTTCTCTTTCTGCGTGAACTTACAAAAAGTGGTTTTAAAGTTGTGGCCCATGCGATGGGGCAAAAGGGCAGGCTTTCAAGGCTTTTAAGTCCTTTTATGGGAGGGGCCTTCGTTTACGTTTCTTCGAGACCTGGTAAAGAGGCAGCTTCGGGTCAGATGAGCCTTGAGGAATTCAAGCAAACACTAATTTTGCTGAGGGGGTATCTTGAATGACAAAAAGGTACGGGATAATAGGGTATCCCCTTTCTTTTACGCTTTCCCCAAAGATGCATAATCGCGCCTTTTCCCATTTGGGCATTGACGCCCTTTATGAGACCTTTCGTGTTAAGGATGTAAGGGAGGCCATAAAGCTCATCAAGGAGACTCCTCTTTTAGGGGTTTCGGTGACGATGCCTTATAAGGAATCGGTCATGGAGTTTTTGGACGAAATTGATGAGGTGGCTCAAAAAATAGGGGCAGTAAATACGATCTTAAACCATGAGGGAAGGCTTTATGGGTTTAACACCGATTGGATCGGGGTGGTCAGGGCTTTAAAGGAGGTTACCCCTTTGGAAGGGAAAAGGGTTCTTGTTCTTGGGGCAGGGGGAGGAGCAAGAGCAGCCTGTTATGCTTTTAAAAAGGAGGGAGCCATAATAGGGATAAGTTCTAGGACCTTTGAGAAAACCCAGAAACTTGCCTTTTCTTTTGATGGGGAAGCCATCGAATGGGAAAAAAGGCATAAATGGGATTGTGAAGTAGTGATTAACGCCACCCCCCTTTTAAACGAGATGCCTTTTCCAAAGGAGTCAATAAAAGAAGGGATGGTCTTAATGGATATGGTTTACAATCCTCCTATTACGCCATTTCTTGAAAAAGGAAGGAAAAAAGGGGCCAAAGTGGTAAGTGGTTTGAGGATGCTTTTGTTTCAAGGTGTGAAACAATTTGAGATTTGGTTGGACATGAAGGCTCCCGAGGAGGTAATGTGGGAAGCCTTAAAGGAAGTAACATCATCCTTATAGGGCCAAGGGCTTCAGGGAAGACTACACTTGGGAAACTTCTTGCTCAAAGGTTAGGTTTTGAGTTTGTTGACACCGACGAAGAGGTGGAAAAAAGGACGGGTTTGAAGATCGCTCAAATAGTCCAAGTTTATGGATGGGAGAGATTTCGAAAAGAGGAAAAAGAAGTGATAAGGGAGGCAATGGGACAGGAGTCTCAAGTTATAGCTACAGGGGGAGGGGTTGTACTTGATAAGGAGAATGTGAAGCTTCTTAAGGAGAACGGAATAGTGTTCTTACTTTGGCTTGAACCTGAAAAGATTGTTGAACGCTTAAGAAAAGATCCTCAGTTTGAAAAAAGGCCTCCCTTGAAGGAAGATCTTTTAGGTGAAATAAGGGAAGTGATCGAGGAGCGTAAATCGCTTTATTTTTCTTCGGCTCATTTCGTACTGGATGCCTCTAAGGAACCGATGGAAGTTGTTGAAGAGATTTTAAAGGTGATGGGGTTAAGGGATGAACAGCTTCGGTAAGCTTTTTCGTATCACCACATGGGGGGAGTCTCACGGTCCTGGGATAGGAGTTGTAATAGACGGGTGTCCTCCGGGAATTCCCTTAAGCGAAACTGATATAGAAAGGGAATTAGAGAGAAGAAGACCGGGTCGGCCGGGGACTTCTCGGAGGAATGAACCAGATAAAGTTCAGATCTTTTCTGGAGTATACAATGGTTTAACCACGGGGGCTCCCATATCCCTTATCGTTTGGAACAAGGATGTGGATCCAACGCCTTATGAGGAGCTTGAGGAGGTTTTTAGACCTGGACATGCCGATTGGTCTTATTTTCATAAATATGGAATAAGGGACCCCCGGGGAGGTGGAAGGAGTTCAGCTCGAGAAACGGTTGGAAGGGTTGCTGCGGGGTCAGTGGCCAAAAAGATTTTGGATCAAGAAAGGATAGAGGTCTTTGCCTTTACGCTTGAACTTGGAGGGATAAGAAGCGAAGAGATTGACCTTGAGTTTGCCAAAAATAACTGGCTTTACTGCCCTGACCGAAAGGCTTTTTCCGAGATGGAAAAAAGGCTTAAAGAAGTTCAGGAAGAAGGGGATTCGGTGGGGGGGATTGTAGAAATAAGGGTTTTAGGGTGTCCACCGGGTCTTGGTGAGCCGGTGTTTGATAAGCTTGATGCGGATTTGGCCAAGGCCCTTATGAGCATTGGAGCGGTAAAAGGGGTTGAGGTTGGAAGCGGTTTTTCCTCGGCTAGAATGCTTGGCTCACAACATAACGATCCCATTACCCCTCAAGGGTTTTTGAGCAATAATGCAGGAGGTATTTTAGGAGGAATTTCAACGGGTCAAGAGATTATATTAAGGGTGGCGATAAAACCAATCCCTTCTGTCTCCCAACCCCAGATGACAGTTGACCTTAAGGGAAACTCCCGCCAAATATCAATCAAGGGGCGCCATGACGTATGTGCTATTCCAAGGATCATCCCCGTCTGTGAAGCGATGGTAAGGCTTGTCCTTGTAGATCACTTATTAAGACAAAGGGCCTTGCGAAGCGTTAAGCATTCCCTTTGAGTTCCATAAATAGTTCCAACATTTGAGAAGGGCCTCCTTCAATTAGGGCTTTTAAGAGGGAGGATCCGACGATTGTGCCATCTGCCTCTTCAAGTAAGACCTCTGCTTCCCATCTCTCCTTTATACCGAATCCCACGCAGACTGGGAGTGAGGTCATGCGTTTTATTATTTTTACCCTTTCCTTCACGTTTTGAAGGTCCTTAATCTTCGAACCCGTAACCCCCTTGAGGGATAGGTAGTAAAGGAAGCCCGTTGTAAGGGAGGCGATCTTTTGGATCCTCTTTTCAGGCGTATTTGGAGCCACCAGAAAGACCACATCTATCTCATATTCGTTTGAGGCCTTAAGCCATTCTCCTGCCTCTTCTGGCGGAAGGTCTGGGATTATGGCTCCAGAAATGCCCGCTTCTTTTAACAGCTGAGCAAAGCGCCTTTCACCCATTCTAAAGACAGGGTTAAAGTAAGTCATGACAATAAGAGGTATCCCCCATTCTGATTCCCTTTCTTTTATTGCCTCCAAAATGGAGAGAGGCGTCACTCCATTTTTTAAGGCCTCAGCATGAGCGGTTTGTATCACAGGGCCATCGACCATGGGATCCGAAAAGGGAATCCCTATCTCAACGGCCGATGCCCCTCTTTTCTGAAGCTCAAGCACAAGGTCCAATGAGGTCTCAAGATCCGGAAAACCCGCCACAATATAAGGGATTATCGCCTTCTGCCCACATGCTTTAAGCTTTAAAAGAGCCTCCTTAAGCTCCCCCATTTCCCCTCCCAAGGAAATTTCTTACAAGCTCAATATCCTTATCCCCCCTCCCCGAAAGACAAACGATCACAAGATCATCCTTTTTAAAGCTGTACTTATTTTTTAACAGCCATCCTATGGCGTGGGCGCTTTCAAGGGCTGGGATGATGCCTTCAAGGCGTGATAGGCTTAAAAAGCCCTCTATGGCATCTTCCTTTTTTAAGGGATAGTATTCTGCCCTTCCTTCTTCTTTATACCGAGCATGATCAGGGCCGACTCCGGGATAATCCAAGCCTGCAGCTATGGCGTCTGTCTCGAGGATCTGTCCCCATTCGTCTTGGATGAAGTAGGATAAAAACCCGTGAAGGACTCCTTTCTCACCGTTTAGAGAAAGGGTTGCTGCTCCTTCGGCTTCAATGCCGATAAATTTAACTTGGTCATTCTCGAAGGGATAAAAAAGGCCCAAAGCGTTGGATCCTCCTCCCACACAGGCAACAAGATGAGTGGGAAGCCTTCCCTCAAGCTTAAGGATCTGCTCTTTGGCTTCCTTTCCTATTACCGATTGAAATTCCCTTACGATCTCGGGGAAAGGATGAGGTCCAACGACCGAACCGATCACATAATGGGTATCATCCACATTTGCTGCCCAATCCCTTAAGGCCTTGTTTATAGCATCTTTAAGGGTCTTACTGCCCGAACTCACTGGAACCACCCTTGCCCCAAGAAGCTGCATACGGAACACATTGAGCTCCTGCCTTTTCGTATCCTCCTCCCCCATATAAATGGTACATTCAAGCCCCAAAAGGGCTGAGGCACAAGCAGTTGCCACTCCATGTTGACCTGCCCCTGTCTCAGCAATGACCCTCCTTTTCCCCATTTTCTTGGTCAAAAGACATTGGCCAAGCGTGTTGTTTATCTTATGAGCCCCTGTATGACAG
>CAZIZI010000005.1:0-76388 GCA_964543765.1 uncultured Thermodesulfobacteriota bacterium | reverse complement strand
CATGGGGCTTCTTCCGCTCAAACTTCGGCTTAGCCATAATAAGACCTCCTGTTCTTTTATCTTATATTAACACAAAATCCTGGAGCCCACGATCGGGATTGAACCGATGACCTCTTCCTTACCAAGGAAGCGCTCTACCCCTGAGCTACGTGGGCCCATAAACTTATGGAGCGGGAAACGGGATTCGAACCCGCGACCCTCAGCTTGGAAGGCTGATGCTCTACCAGGCTGAGCTATTCCCGCTTCCTTTCCCACTGTCATGGTGGAGGGGGGAGGATTTGAACCTCCGAAGGCTGAGCCAGCGGATTTACAGTCCGCCCCCTTTGGCCGCTTGGGTACCCCTCCTTTTTCATGGAGCTGGTGGCGGGACTTGAACCCGCAACCTGCTGATTACAAATCAGCCGCTCTACCCATTGAGCTACACCAACTCTCCTTTACCTTCATGATAATAATACGAGTTTCAAAATCAATCAAGAGGTACCTTGAAAAAGAGGAAGTCTCACGGTGAAAGTGGTTCCCTCTCCCGGAACGCTTTTTAAGGAAATCTCTCCTCCGTGAGCCTGAACGATCCACTTACATATGGAGAGACCTAACCCTGCCCCTCCTTTCTCGCGGGAACGGGCTTTATCCACCCGGAAAAACCGGTCGAAAATTTTCCCTTGATCCTCCTCGGGTATTCCTTCTCCGGTATCCTCTATTTCGATTAAGGCTACTCCATTTTGAGCGAAAGTGGAAAGCCTTACGTATCCACCAGAAGGGGTGTACTTAAGGGCATTATCCACAAGGTTAACTATCAATTGTTTTAAATAATCCTTGTCCCCCCGAACTTTAACACTTTCTCCCTCAAAGTAAAAGTCAAGCCCATTCTCCTTGGCCACCTTGAAGAAGTTCTTCCATACAGACCGAGCCACTTCCTCTACATCGACCACTTCATCTTTTAACTTTATAGCTCCCGCGTCGGCTCTTGCCAGCGTAAGTAGCCCATTCAAGATCTTTGACATCCTCTCGATTTCCTCCAAGCAGCTTCTCAAGATCTGCTGATATTCCTCAGGGCTCCTTGGGCGTTTGAGCCCGAATTCGATCTCGCTTTGTAAGACCGAAAGAGGCGTCTTAAGCTCATGGGAAGCATCAGCCGTAAAACGTTTCATCTGATCGAAAGACTTCTGAAGCTTGGAGATCATGTGATTAAAAGTGTTGACTAAATTCCCAATCTCATCGTGAGGAAGGCCATCGGAGGGTATCCGTTGAGATAGATCGCCAGAAGCGATCATGTGGGCCGTCTGGGTGATCTCAGCGATTGGCCTTAAGGCCTTTTCTGCAAGGAATAACCCCCCTAAGCTTGCCCCAATAAGAGCCAAAGGCACAAGGATCAGGAGAACCAATAGCAATTCCTTTAAAGTCTCCCTTATCTGATCGAATGGGCTTCCCACTTGTACTACCCCTAACATCCTTCCGTTTACTATGATAGGAACACTCAACACTCTAAGGACTGTTCCGTCCTTTAAGGTGACGTTTTCGAAGACCTCTTCCCCTTTTGAGAGGCTCTCAAGGGTCTTTAAGCTTAAGGGGATCTCCACGTCCTTTATGTTGGAAGCCCTTTTCCCCGTCTCATCGAAAAGTTGAATGAAGCGCCCTATCGGCTTAAAGCCGAAATGTTCCCTCATTATCCTCTCCACATCTGCCAGCGAGGGACCCGTGGGAAACGGCTCCATCACCGAAGAACGGATCACGTAAGCCGTTGAGCGGAGTTTATGATCAAAACTCTCTTTTAGCTTTTTCTCCATACTGAGGTAAATAAATAAACTGAAGAAAGAAAGAAGGCCCCCCCATATTACTAAGTACCACAAAGTAAGCTTTGCCCTGATGCTTAAGGAAAACATTACCCTTTAAGCATATAACCCATACCCCGAACGGTATGAATCAACTTCTTGGGAAAATCCTGATCGATTTTTCTTCTCAAGTGGTTAATGTAGACGTCCACTATGTTGGTGGTAGAATCATATTCTTCTCCCCAGACGTAACTCCCTATCTCCTCGCGGGTAAGGATCTCTCCCACTCTCCTCATCAAACACTCAAGGACCGCAAATTCCTTAGAGGTGAGTTCTATCTCCTTACTCCCCCGAAAAACCCTCCTTCCCAGAAGATCAAGGACAAGATCATCGACTCGAAGCTCCAATTCTTCTTTTTTTCTCCTAAGAAGAGCCCTAACTCTTGCCAAAAGCTCCTCAAAGGCAAAGGGCTTGGTCAGATAATCGTCAGCCCCTGCATCAAGCCCTTTGACCACATCCTCCACCGTATCCTTAGCCGTAAGGATCAAAACAGGAGTAAGCCCTCCTCGCTCCTGCCGAAACCTCTTTAGGACCTCAAGCCCATCCATTTTGGGAAGCATTAAGTCCAGTATCACCAGGTCATATTGCTTTTCCCTCAAGAGAAAAAGGGCATCTTCCCCGTTGAAGGCCTCCTCTACCTCATACCCCTCTTCCTCTAAGTAACGTTTTATGATCCTAGAAAGTTTCCTCTCATCTTCTACAAGAAGAATTCTCATCGTCAAGAAGTATAACGCCAAACCCATAATTTTCAACCTTTCCTTCAAACCCCTTGCCCAAAAGGACATTTTCTTTAGTACCTTTTTACCCTTGAGTGTTTTCCCTTTAAGGCTTAATATGGTTTATAACTATGTCACGAATAGACATAAGAATAAATGGCTTTTGGAACGTGGAAATTGAAAGCGCTCATCAAGTTTACAGAGGGATCTTGTCCAATATAAGTTTGGGCGGGGCCTTCCTCAGGGGCGAATTTTCCAAAACAGAAGAGTTTTTTATTTTAAGATGGAAGAAGGGAGAAAGAGAATACAAGTTTAAAGTCAAAACCATCCGAAAGGGCGAAGAGGGAATAGGGGTCATTTTTTTGTTTCAGAATGGTTCGGATATTAGGAAACTCTGGTCCTTTATAAGGGAGGAATTAAAGGAAGGAACATTTTCGACTTGTCCTTACTGTGGAAAGGAGGTGGAAAGCTTACTTTTGGGAAGATGCCCTCGGTGTAAACTTCTTCTCTCCTTCGAGGATAGGTCCTATCTAGGCCTCCATTTAAAGGAAACATTGCCCGAAAGATTGAGGATTTATTTGGATGCGATCGAGGAAAAAGAAGAGGAACTTTGTGTGGACATTTTGTCTCAGGTAGAAAAGGTGTTCTTCAAACCCTTAAAGGATGATGAACCCTTTGAAGAGTTAATCGGAAGTTCGGAAAAAATGCTCGAAGTCTTTTCCCTTATAAGAAAGGTAGCTCCAGTGGATGTACCTGTTCTCATTCAGGGCGAAACGGGAACGGGAAAGGAGCTGGTAGCAAGGGCCATACATCAAAGAAGCCCTAGGTCTAAAAAGAATTTCGTGGTGATAAACTGTGCGGCTATCCCAGAATCTTTGTTGGAAGCCGAGCTTTTCGGTTACGAACGGGGGGCTTTCACCGGAGCCTATTCATCGAGAAAGGGAAAGATAGAGGAAGCACATGGCGGGACCCTTTTTCTTGACGAGATAGGGGAAATGCCCTTAACGCTTCAGGCGAAACTTTTGCGATTCATCGAAGATAAAGTGGTGGAAAGGATCGGTTCAAGGAACCCGAAGGCAGTAGATTGTAGGATCATAGCGGCCACAAATCGTGACTTAGAGAAAGAGATAAAGGAAGGGCGTTTTAGAGAAGACCTTTATTATAGACTAAGCGTTATAACCATAAACCTTCCTCCTTTAAGGGAAAGGGGTAAGGATAAAGTACTTTTGGCTCAGTATATCCTCAAAAAATTACAAAGGGAAAACATTGGTTCCAAAAAACGCTTAAGCCCCGAAGCCATTCAAGCCATAATGGAATACCACTGGCCAGGAAACGTGAGGGAGATGATAAACAAGATCCGAAAAGCCCTCTTGGTGAGCGAGTCAGATTTAATCACACCCGAAGACCTCTCCCTTAATTTCCATTCGCCAAAGCCCCTTAAAAAAGGTTTAAAAGAAGAAAAACTAAAAGTAGAAAAAGAAGCCCTTCTTTTGGCCCTTGAGACTTCAGGATACAACATAAGCCGAACGGCAAAACTCCTTGGCATAAGCCGGCCCACCGTTTACAGCCTCATCAAAAGATTTGGCCTTAACCCACTGTCAACTTCTCACAAATTGTAAAGGAATTTTACAATTGAACCACCTTAAAAACCAGGAAAAGCTTAATTTTGGTGTAAAAATTCTTTACACTCCTTTAATTTAAACCTAAAAATCCTCCTGAATTTTGTGACAATTTAAAGGCGGCATAAAAGTTGCGTTCTCCTTATCATGAAAAAAACAAAGTAAGAAAGGCAATACTGTAAAAAGGAGAAAAGTAATTCTATGGGACGAAATAAATGGCAACAACCGGTCAGGTTGATGATATTAAACAAAAATAAAGGAGGTGTAAGATGTTAAAGAAGTTAGCTTTAGTGGGTGTTGCAGGGTTAATGGGGTTGTTTTTTATGGCAGGTTCAAGTTATGCAAAAAATGTATATGATGGGCATCCAGGAGGGCAACCCAGCTGTCAAGGAGATGATTGTATGGTACCTAATCCAATTCAAGCCACAATCGGGGTAGATTTAAAGCTCGATTTTGATGTATGTCTGGAATTGCCCGAAGATTTGTGCAGTTATAAAGGATGTGAGCAAGCTATAATCGTTCAAACAGGACACATGAACTACGGCGAAATCACTCAGAGTGGAGCAAACTTTGCGCTTATTTATCAGACTGGCAACTGGGATTACGCAAACATTGAACAATATGCAGAAAGTGGGGCCATGGCCCTTGTATTCCAAAAAGGAAATTGGAACTTTGCGGATGTGACTCAAAATACCGCTGCCTCAGCTCTTGTTTATCAGGATGGTTGTGGTAATTATGGGATCATTTCTCAATATTAATAAAAACTAAATATTTCATCCTGGCCGGTTATTAAAGGGAGGGGGCTTTTAGAGCCCCCTCTAAAAATTTAGGGGGAGATGATGAGAAATTTAAAGAAAATGGGGTTAATGTTGAGTGCTTTTACTTCCCTGATGTTTTCCCTTGTTATTGACGTAAGGGTTGATAATATCCCCCAGATTAATGATTTAGGGCTTCAAATTCAAAATTTATGTGAGGATATCCCCTTGGTTTCAGAAGAGATTCAGGTAGATCTGATGGGTAATATGGCCTTACTTTATCAAACAGGTAGCTTCAATCAGGCCGAAATAGAGCAGATCGGTATAAGGAACATAGCTATTATCTATCAGGAGGGCTTAAATAACTTTGCGTCTCAACTTCAACAAGGTAATGATAATTTGGCCTTAATAGCTCAAAGGGGAGATGGAAATCAAGCCCTTCAGGAACAGGTATCAAACGGAAATAGTGCCATAATTATACAGATCGGGTCTTCCAATTACGCTTCTCAATACCAAGGAGGAACCGGCAACTGGAGAAGCTTGATAATCCAAGAGGGAATTGGACAGAGAGCCGTAGTTTATCAGCATTAAGGGGGAAGTGATGAAGTTTTTTGAGATAATTAAAGGTTTTTCTTTCGTTTTGCCTTTGTGCTTTTTTTTATCCTTAAAAGCTCAAGGAAAGTCCCCTTTAGAGGTGGAACTGAATTTTAAACGTTCGGGAAATGATCTGGAAATATATGCCCTTTGCAAAAACGAAACCCAAACGGAGCTTTTTGCCCTTTTGGAGCTTGAGGTTATAAAAGAAGGGATAAGTGGCCAAAGCAAAATCGTTCAGAGGAAGATAATAAAACTTTTACCGAACGAAACGGCCTCTCCCTTTCTCACCCGTCTAAAGGTTTATTCGGGGGATCGCCTCTTGATAAATTTGAAGGCATTTGATGAGGAAGGAAAGGTCATTTTGGAGAGGAAGTTCTCTTCGGAGGGAGTGATTTGAAGCTTTTAGGTTTTTTTGGGAATTTTCGTTTCGCTTAATTGTTTACCCCAAGAACTTTCGAGATTGTTATTAGATCAGACCAAAACAAGGCTTGGAAGGGAGTTTTACGAGACCTTCTCTTCCCTTTGGGAATTTCCACCGGGGTCTGAATTTAACATAACAGTTTCGGAGCTAACAGATCCAAGAACAGGGACTCAAATTTACATTTACGTGGATGACACCCTGGTGTATGGCACCTTACTAAGGCCAAGAGGTGAAGAATTAGGGGAGAAAGCTGAAGAGGCCATTGAAAGGGTCCTAAGGTACTTACTCCTTAAACAAGAGGAAGAAAAAGCTTTGGGCCACACATTTTTATGAAAGGAGGAAGTTAAAATGAAATATGTAAAATTGATTGTTTTTTTGTTTTTGGTCTCCCTTATTTTGAGTTTTCGGAGCTTTTCATCGGAACTTACCTTTAAGTTCCTTAATCCTTCTTTTGGCGGTGATCCCCTTTATGGAAGTTTTCTTTTACAAGAAGCCCAGCTACAAAATACCTTCAAAGAAAAATCGACCTCATTTTACAAACCCAAATCATTACTTGAGAGATTCTCCGAAAGTTTCACCAACCAACTCATATACCGAATGGCCGACATCATGCTCGATCAAATCTTCGGGGAGAATAATCAATTGCCAGAGGAACCAGCCACTTATACCATTGGGAACTTTCGGATAACTTTTGATCCAACAGGGGATAATTACATTTTTGAGATATATGATCTTTCCACAGGCGAAAGCACACGCCTTGAAATGCCAAAATACCTTTGAGAGGGGAGACCATGAAGGGAATTAAAGAAAAATACGTCTTTTTAGGAGGGATACTTCTTATTTTAGGATGCGCTGGTCCTTTACACTACCCCTTTTATGAGAAGGCCATAAGCGGCCCCGAATACATAACGAGCATCCATAAGGATCTTGTCTCATTGCCAAGACCCGAAAAGAGGGTACCAGTAGCGGTTTATAAGTTCCGGGATCAAACGGGCCAGTACAAACCCCCCACCACCTCCACCAACTTCTCCACAGCGGTGACTCAAGGGGCTACTTCTATCCTTATTAAAGCCCTTGAGGACAGCGGTTGGTTCATCCCGGTGGAAAGGGAGAGCTTAAGCAATCTGCTTCAGGAACGGAAAATCATCCAACAAATGGGGAGTCAGTATGCCGATGAAAATTTGAAAAGCGCCATAAGCCAGATCCTTCAGCCCCTGATTTACGCTGGGGTCTTATTAGAAGGTGGTGTTATAGGATATGACACAAACATAGTATCAGGAGGTATAGGGGCCAGGTACTTTGTAGCTGGCGGTTCTGCTCAATACCGGGTCGATAGGATCACCGTTTACGTAAGAGCCGTCTCGGTTAAAAACGGGGCCGTTTTAAAAACTGTGCAGGCCACCAAGGTCGTTTTATCTCAACAGCTTTCGGCTGGGTTCTTCCGGTTCGTAAGGTTAAATCATCTGCTCGAAGCAGAAGCGGGGTTTGCGGCAAATGAACCCGTGGAGATGGCCCTTCAGGAAGCGATAGAAAAGGCCGTGTACGATCTAATAATCGAAGGGGTTAAAATCGGGATGTGGAAACCCGCTGATCCTGAGGCTTTCAAAGGGATAATAGAAAAGTACGAAAGGGAAAAGGAAGAAGCCTTAAAGAAACTTAGGGAACGAAAGGATGAGTTTAAAGAGGAGTCTTAAGGCTCCCCTTCTATAAAAAGGGCCTGTAAGCTTGAACGAGTTGAGACGTTCAACTTGCGATAAAGACTCCGAAGGATGTTCTTAACAGTAGAAAGGCTTATGGAAAGCTTCTTGGCTATTTCTTTATTGGAATACCCCTTACATATCAAGCTTAAAACCTCCTTTTCCCTAGGAGTTAAGGAAACAGAAACCGCACGTCCGTTCTTTGAGTAATTCACGATCTCCCTAAGGGTTCCTTGATCCATCCATAGCTCACCGCTTGTGAGTTTCTCAATGGCTTTTAATAACAACTCAGGAGAAGCATCCAATTGAAGGATCCCATTGACATTATAGAGCAAAAAAGCCGTCCTTTTTTCCGAAGTGCTTAAACCCGTGTCCAAAAGCAAAACCTTCGTCTCGGGAAACCGAGCAATTGATAAAAGAGTTTTGTAATCCAAAATTAAAAGATCAACCTCCTCCAAAGGAGTTTCTTGAGAAAATTCAACGATTGAAACCTCGGAGGGTAGAAAGGACTTGATAAACTCTTTTAATGCTGAGGATAAAAGGATATTATTTAATTTTATCCCAAGGCGCATCATGTTTAGAATTTATCAAAAAAATCACGTTTGTCAAACTTAGGGTAATAAAAATGGAAGGAGCCTTGTTGGTCCTTTTTGCAGTAGGATTGGATCTGGTTTTAGGAGATCCCAGGGGGGTTCCTCATCCGGTAAAGGGGATGGGGTGGTTGATAAGGAGTTTGGAAGGAATTTTGAGAAATATATTTCCTCCTTTTTGGGGAGGGGTGGTTTTATGGTTTATAGTGGTGGGGTTGAGTTTTGGAATAAGCATTTTGGTTCTGGAGTTGGCTTATGGTCTTTCGGTTTGGGTTGGGAGAGTGGTTGAGGTTTTTCTTTTGTGGACCACCATTTCACTTAAGGACTTGAAAGATCATGCTCTAAGGGTGTTTTTGGCTCTAAAAAGTGGGGATCTTGAAGGATCAAGAAAAAGACTTTCCTTTATGGTTTCCAGGGATACCCAAGATCTTTCTGAGGAAGATATAGCCCGAGGGGTTATAGAATCGGTGGCGGAGAATACAACCGATGGGGTTATCTCTCCTTTGTTTTATACCTTTTTGGGAGGAACTCCTTTAGCGATGGCCTTCAAAGCTGTAAACACCCTTGATTCCATGGTAGGTTACAAATCGAGTCAATATATACTTTTTGGTCGTTTTTCTGCCTTAATGGATGACCTCTTTAACTTCATCCCGGCGAGAATCACCGGCCTTTTAGCCCCTCTGGCAGCCCTTTTGTTGAAGATGGACGCAAAAAATGCCCTTTTTACCATGATAAGGGACCATGGTAAAACAAAAAGCCCTAACTCGGGTTATCCCGAATCGGCTTTTGCTGGAGCCTTGAACCTAAAATTAGGAGGTCCAACCAGGTATATGGGTCAACTTCAAAATCTCCCCCTTATCGGAGAAGGCAGAAGCCCCACCCTTGAGGATATCCCTAAAGCCGTAAGGCTATGTTATGGGACAAGCCTTTTGTTTTTAGCAATAGGAATCTTATTCCTGCTTCTATTTTGCCCTACTTACCCCTGCCTCCTCAAAGCTTGGCATCTTTGAAAGTATCTTGACCGCCGCCTCAACAATTTCAAAAGCCAAACAGGCTCCAGTGCCTTCTCCGAGTCTCATTTGAAGGTCCAGAAGTGGTTTTAAACCGAGGTATTCAAGGGCTTTTTTATGCCCCCTTTCGGCCGAAAGGTGTCCAGCTATAAGGTAATCTTTTACCTTAGGTTCCATTTTTGCTGCCAAAAGTGCCGAAGCCGTGGATATGAAACCGTCAATTACGACCGGAATCCTTGCCCTGGCCCCGCCGAGAATCCAACCCGTAAGGCCCCCTATCTCGAGTCCTCCGACCTTATGGAGCACATCGATCGGGTCCTCGGGATCGGGTTTGTTTATTTCAAGGGCCCTTTGAACCACTTGAATTTTTCTTTTTAAGGCCTCATCACTTAAGCCGGTCCCTCTTCCCACGATCTCCTCTGGATCAAACCCGGTTATGGCACATATGACACAGGCACTTGCAGTGGTATTACCTATCCCCATATCACCTGTACCAATCATATCAAGTCCTTTTTCGAACTCTTTTTGGAAGACCTCAAAACCCCTTAGGATGGTCTTCTCGGCCTCATCTGGACTCATTGCAGGGCCTTTGGTGATGTTGTTTGTCCCTTCTCTTACTTTCATGGGGTAAAAGCGGTCTTTCGCCTCAAGCCATACGGGATCAAGCGGTCCTTTTATACCGAAGTCAACCACTATGACTCTCGCTCCCACGTGATCGGCCAATACGTTAATAGCTGCCCATCCTTTGAGAAAGGAAAAGATCATCTGCCTTGTCACCTCCTGCGGAAAGAGACTTACCCCTTCTTCCACTACCCCATGATCACCCGCACCGACCATAATGGCCTTGTGAGGAAGACCTTCGGGAAATCTCCCCGTTATCCCCGCAACTTGCCAGGAGATCTCATGAAGCCTTCCCAAGGCAAGATAAGGCATCAGGAGGTCTTCGGTTCGT
Organism: uncultured Thermodesulfobacteriota bacterium; assembly: GCA_964543765.1. Lineage (GTDB taxonomy): Bacteria > Desulfobacterota > B13-G15 > B13-G15 > B13-G15 > B73-G16. The sequence goes on along the minus strand of CAZIZI010000005.1, from coordinate 66,202 downwards.
CTTTTTGCTTTTTCGTGGGCCTCTTGGTCAAAAGGCGAAATTCCCGAGAGTATCTCCCTAAGGTTCATCCCAAAACCTCCTTTAAGGTTTGAATAAGTTTCTTATTTTCTTCCGATCGCCTCACACAAACCCTATAAAAGCCGGGCCCAAGCCCTCTAAGTTCCTGAAGATCCCTTATTATAAAACCTTTCTCAAGGAGTCTTTGAAAAAGGTCTTCTTTAGGAGCTTTAAACATGAAGAAATTGGCTTGAGAGGGAAAAACTTTAAAAAATTGAGAAAGCTCTTTTTGAAAAATTTCCTTTTCTTTTAAAAACTCTTCAAAACCCTTAAGAAAAAGGGAATATAAGGTTTCAAGATGCTCAAACACTATCTGAGCCATCACATTTATGCCCCAAGGAGGGGCTAATTCTTTGAGCTTTTCTATAAAAAAGCTTGGTCCGATCAAATACCCTACCCTTATTCCCGGTATTGAAAAGACTTTGGTAAGGGAACGAAGGAGAATCACCTTATTTTTGAAAATCTCTTCCGTTAGGTCTGGTTTTTTTTCGAACGGTACGAACTCCAAAAAGGCTTCATCGATTAAAAGCCATCCTTTTGAAATACGAGCACATTCTTTGAGGATTTCCTCATTAAGAAGATTTCCAGTGGGGTTATTGGGATTACAAAGAATTAAGAGATCCGCCTCCTTAAAGGAGTTAATAAGTCTCTCTTCTGGGATATGGAAACCATTTTGTTCTTCAAGAACCAAGAACTTAATTTGAGCCCCTACACCGATCGCTGCCCTTTCGTATTCCGAAAATGTAGGAACTGGAAGAAGAACCTTTTTAGGCTTTAAGACCCGCAAGGTCAGGAAAATCAGCTCCGCTGAGCCGTTTCCCAAAAATAGGTTCTCTTTGGGAAGGTTTAAAAAATTGGAGAGACTTCGCTTAGCCCTGTTAAGATCCGGGTAAAAGGCGAGAAGGTCGATATTTTCCATAAGGATCTCCTTTACCCTTTTGAGGTCAAAGAAGCAATTTATATTGGAAGAAAAATCGAGAAGATCCCAAGGAGGCCGTCCCGTTAATTCCGAGGCCAAAAAGACTTTCCCACCATGGCCTTTCAAAAAAAGTTCAGACATAAAAGCCCCACCAACTCCGTGGTTTCGATTAAAGCCCCCAGAAGATCCCCCGTATAACCTCCGAGTCTTCTTCGGTAATAAAAGGAAACCATAAAGCCATATAGGAGAGAAATTCCGAACCCAAGGAGCCCCCGAATTCCTAAAAGGAAAAAACTCACCGAACCGCTTAAAACTAACCCAAAAACCGTCATCCCCCTTTTTGGAGGATAAAAGGGGCTTACCTTTCCTTGTTCTCTCAAATAAGGAAGAAAAAGCATGGGTAAAAGCACCCCCGTTCTTCCCCACATGGGAAACAAAAAAAGAACCCCTTTCTGAGGAAGAAGGGGTATTAAAAAAAGGACCTTTCCCGCTATTACGGTCTGAATGGACATTACCCCAAAGGCACCGGTATGCGGATCCCGCATTATCCTTAAAACCTCCTCTCGGGTAAACCCTCCCATTAAGGCGTCACACGCATCGGAAAGGCCATCAAGATGAAGCCCCCTTGTCAAAATGATCAAGGAGAGAACTATGAGAAAAGCCACAAGATAAGAGGGCAATTTCCCTACGAGGATCGAAATACCCCACAATACAGCTCCTAAAAAAAGGCCCACCAAAGGGAAGAAGCCGGGAGCCTTTTTAAAATCCCCTAAGGGCGGAAATGGAAAGATCGTGAGGAAGCTTAAAGCTGTAAAGAGGGCTTTCATGGTTTTATCCTTAAAGGGAGGCCAGAGACCATAAGATAGACCTCATCGGCACCCTCGGCCATTATCTGGTTCACCATCCCCTGAAGATCGCGAAAGCGTCTACCGAGCTTTGAAGCCGGAACTATCCCCCACCCTACCTCATTGGTGATGAGAATCACCCGATGATCCGAAACGGAAAGAGACTCTTTAAGCTCCTGAGCTCTTGCGAGTATCTCTTCATCGTTTAAGCCCAGAAAGATCAAATTCGAAATCCATAAGGTCAGACAGTCTACAATCACCGTTGAGACCTCTTTAAGGGAACCGAGAACCCCTATAAGGTCACTTTTCTCCTCTACGGTTCTCCAGTCCTTTGGCCTTGATTGTTGATGTTTTTTTATCCTTATTTCCATCTCCTCATCTTCAGCTGAAGCCGTAGCCACGTAAATAACCGGAGGAGGCCATTTGAGGGCCAATTGTTGGGCAAAGCGGTTTTTCCCACTTCTTACCCCTCCAGTAATAAGGACGACCTTCCCCTTTCTCATCTTTTGTAGTTTTCAGGAGTTTTATATCATTTTTTCATGTTCCGTAACACTAAAACCTTCATGGTAAAGGTACCCAAAAAGAAAATAGCTTTCTTCAACTTCCTGCTCGAATCTTACGAGGGGTTAGGCATTTCTCGAACAATTGACCCCAAAGAGGGGATTTTAGAAGTTTACGTGCCAGAAGAGCTTGAAAAAGACTTCTTAGATTTTCTCGAAAGGCTTAAGGGTGAGATGGAACTTGAATGGTCAAGATCTTAAGTTCTTCAACCGGTTTAAGGCTTCCTTTAAGCGATCTTCTGAAACCGTGAGGGCTATTCTTATATAGCCTTCACCGTTTTGACCGAAACCACTTCCAGGAGTAACTACAATGCCAACCTCTAAAAGTTTATTAGCAAAAGAAACCGAAGTATAACCTTCGGGAACCTTAAGCCATAGGTAAAAGGTGGCTTGAGGGACAAAGGGGCTAAATCCCAATTCTTTGAGGCCATTTACCATCAAATCCCTTCTTCTCTTTAAGATCATCTGCCATTTTTGAACTTCCTCATCCACATTGCCCTGGAGGGCCCAAATGGCGGTCCTTTGAATGGCACAAAAGACCCCCGAGTCCACATTGGTCTTAACCTTTCCAAGCCCTTGGATCAAATGAGCATTGCCTACCGCAAACCCGATTCTCCATCCCGTCATGCGAAAGGTCTTGGAAAGCGAATGGAATTCGATTCCGATCTCTTTGGCTCCCTCTACGGCCAAAAAGCTTGTCGGTGGCTCATCGAAGTAAAGTTCACTGTAAGCCAAGTCATGGGCTACGATAAGCCCATAATCTTCGGCAAAGGCCACGACCTCACGAAAGAACTTCCTTGTAGCCGTTGCCCCGGTGGGGTTATTCGGGTAATTGAGGAACATCAGTTTAGCCCTTTTGGCTATTTCACTTGGAATGTCCCTCAGATCGGGTAAAAAAAAGTTTTCTTCCTTTAAAGGCATAAAATAAGGAATGCCCCCCGCCAAGATGGTTGAAGCTCGGTAAACGGGGTATCCAGGATCGGGAACGAGCACATAATCCCCCGGATTGACGAAGGCAAGGGGAAAATGAGCAATTCCTTCCTTCGAACCAATAAGGGCCATGACTTCCCGCGAAGGATCAAGGCTCACTCCAAAACGTCTTTCATACCACAATGCCACGGCTTCGCGGAATTCAAAAAGCCCTTCATAATCGGGGTAATGATGATTTATGGGGTTTTGTAATTCCTCATACATTTTTTGGACAATAGGTTGAGGGGTTTCCAAATCGGGATCACCGATACTTAAGTCGATGAGATCTAAGCCCTTTTGTTTTAATTGTTGCTTTCTTTTGTCCAACTCCGCAAAAAGATAAGGAGGAATGGCTTTGATGCGGTCAGCATATTCCATTCCCAGAATCCTCCTTTTAGGTGTTTTTTTATTAGATCAATTTTTATAGAATTAAAGACGAAATTACAAGGATGAAAATTTGTCTTTCAACAGGCAGTTTGTTTAAACTCCACTTGGCCAAAATCTTTCACATAGCAAAAGAAGCTGGGTTTGAAGGTCTGGAAATACTCATCTGTCCCCGCATATCTAAACCTTATGATTTGGAAGAAGCATTAAGGCTTTCGTGGGAAATCCTACCCGTTAAGGGAATTCATGTGCCCTTTTTTAGGTTTAGTGGGTGGTGGGGAAAAGTCTCCTCTTTTAAAAAAGCCATCACGTGGGCAAGGGTTCTTGGGGCTTCGGTTGTAACTTTTCATCCTCCCAATTGGTTAAATTTCGAGTTCCTGTTCTGGTTGTGGATGTTCCGGGTGAAAAATTTTAAGGAAGAAACAGGAGGCTTGGTGGATCTTTCTATTGAGATAATGCCAGTTGAAAACCCAAAAAGTAAATTTTCCGGTTATTTCTGGAACGATCCTTTGAGCTTAAAGGCATTCGCTAAGAAAAAAGGCCTCGCTTTAACCCTCGATATAACCCATATGGCAACAAGAAACAGCAATCTTATACCTTTCTTCCTTTCCCTTTACGAAGAAGGGCTCGTTAAAAACATCCACCTGAGCGACTTTAAATTTCCCGATCAACATCTATTTCCAGGTAAAGGGAATTTACCCATGATGAGGTTTCTCAATCTTTTAAAACATTTAAATTACCGTGAACTTATCACTGTCGAAATTACCCCAAAAGAGTTGCCCGAAACTGAAGAGGGGATGATTGAGAAACTTAAGATTCTTGTAAACTTCATAAAGGAGGTAACAAGATGACACATCTTGTGGTTCTTTGCACCTTTGGAAAAAGGGAAGAAGCTGAAAGGATATCTAGACTCCTCCTTCAAAAAAGGCTTTGCGCTTGTATCCAAATCGTAGGTCCCATCAAGAGCGTTTACCTTTGGAAAGGAAAAGAGGAAGAATCAGAAGAATGGCTATGCTTAATGAAGACCTCCTCCGAGTTATATAAAGAAGTTGAGGCCTTGCTGATTAAAGAACATTCCTACGAAGTACCCGAGATCATCGCCCTTCCTATCTTGATGGGAAACCCCTCCTATATAAAATGGCTCGAAGAAGAACTCACTAAAGAAGGTTGATAACCTCACAAAAATGGGTTAGTTTTAGGGTCTATGATGGAGGAGAGCCAGCTTTTAAAACAGAGGAAGGAAAAAGCGCAGAGGCTAAAAGAAGAGGGTATAGAGCTTTATCCGAGAGGGTTCAAAGTCGATTGTAGTTCCAAAGACCTTAAAGATCGCTACGGCCATTTATCGACATCGGAACTTCAAGACTTAAAGGAAGAATATCTAATTGCCGGAAGGATAATGAGCATAAGGGATTTTGGAGGAGCTGTTTTTTCTCATATTCAGGACCAAGAAGGGCGCATCCAAATCTATCTTGGGAAAAACACCCTTGGTGAAGAGGTCCTAAAGTTCTTCAAAAAGCTCGATATAGGAGACATAATAGCCGTCCGAGGCAAACCCTTTAAGACTCGAACAGGTGAGTTAACCCTGGAGGTCCATTGGTTTAAACTTCTGTGTAAGTCACTAAGGCCCTTACCCGAAAAATGGCATGCTTTAAAGGATGTGGAGATCCGTTATCGTCAAAGATACCTTGATCTAATCGTAAATCCTCACGTAAGGGAGACCTTTCGAAAGCGTACCCTTATCATCCAAATGATAAGGGAATTTTTCATAAAAAGGGGCTTCCTCGAGGTAGAAACTCCTATCCTTCAAACTATACCCGGAGGAGCCCGGGCCAAACCCTTTAAGACCTATCATAATGTCCTGGAAATGGAGCTCTATTTGAGGATCGCACCAGAACTTTATCTTAAAAGGCTTGTAGTTGGAGGGTTTGAAAAGGTCTTTGAGATAGGGAAAAACTTTCGGAACGAAGGGGTTTCAAGCCTTCATAACCCCGAGTTCACGATGATCGAGTTTTACCAGGCTTACAGCAATTATGAAGATTTAATGCATCTTACGGAAGAATTGTTCTGTGAAATAGCCCAAAAGACAAACGGATCCCTCAAAATAAGTTATCAGGGAATCGAAATTGACCTCACTCCACCCTGGCCCAAGATCCCCATGGTCCAAGCCTTAATTCAAAGGGGCTTAGATGAAGAGGTAAGAGACCCTCTCAAGGCTTTGGAGACTTGTAAGGGTTTAGGACTAAAATTAGAGGGCGATGAGTCCCACGGGGAGTTGATCAATCTGCTTTTCGAAGAATTGGTTCAACCTCATTTGATCCAACCCACCTTCATAATCGATTATCCCGTTGAAGTTTCCCCACTTGCCAGGAGAAAGACCGATGACCCAAGGTTCGTAGAGAGGTTTGAGCTTTTCATCTTAGGAAAGGAGATAGCCAACGGTTTTACCGAATTGAACGATCCCGAAGACCAAAGGCAAAGGTTTATAGAACAGTTGAAAAAGAGGAACTTGGAGGAATGGGAGGGGTTGATAGATGAGGATTTCCTTTTGGCCTTGGAATATGGGCTTCCTCCCACAGCTGGCGAAGGAATAGGCATCGATCGTTTGGTCATGCTTTTTACCGATTCTCCCTCTATAAGGGATGTAATTCTCTTTCCCCACATGAGGAAAAAACCTTGAGGCCTTCTTTCGAGCTTTTTTTGTCACTGAGGCATCTGAAGTCGAAAAAAAGGGAACGTTTCATATCAATAGCAACCTTCATATGCCTGTTAGGGGTGAGTCTTGGCGTAATAGCCCTCATAGTAGTCTTATCGGTTATGAACGGCTTCCAAGAGGCAATAAAGGAGAAAATCTTGGCCCTTTCGGCCCATGTGTTAGTATTAAATCACCAAGGCCCCTTTTTACCTGAGGAAGCGAGCAAAAAGCTCAAGGGTTTAAAAGAAATAAGTTCTTTAAGCCCCATGGTTTTGACCCAAATTATAGTAAGTTCGGACTACGCGAGTTCCGGTGCGGTTTTAAGAGGGATAACCCGTGAGGCCCCGGAACTTTCATATCTTCAGGAAAAACTTTTGGATGGCGAAAGGAACTTAAAAAGCGGTGAAGTTTGGGTAGGAGTTGAGCTTTCAAAAATTCTGGGCGTAAGGGTTGGGGATCGGTTGAGGTTAGTCTCACCTTCGGGAAGGTTTCATCCTTTTGGCATGATCCCGAGAGTAAAAGACGTAGTAATAAGCGGCATCTTTCAAGCAGGTATGTACGATTACGATGTGGCTTTAATCTTAGCTCCCCTTGAGGATGTTCAAAGTTTTCTCTCTTTGAATAATAAGGTCACCCATCTTGCCATAAGGGTGAAGGATATTTATCAAGCCCATAGGGTGTCAAAACAGATCCAAAGGCTTTTGGGAGGTTTCTTTTTCACCCGGGATTGGATGGAGATGAACAAGAACTTGTTTTACGCTTTAAGGATGGAAAGAAGGGTGATGTTTATCCTGCTCTCGCTAATTGTGGCGGTCGGAGCCTTCAACATAATTGGCGTCCTTATGATGAGTGTTATGGAGAGAAGACGAGAAATAGCCATCCTAAGGTCGATGGGAGCTCAAAAGAAGACCATCCTGAAGATATTCCTCTATCAAGGCCTTTTGATAGGCACCATAGGAACCTTTATCGGAACCCTTGGTGGTATTATTCTGTCTTTAAATATTTCGAGAATCGCCAATATGCTTGAAACTTTATTCGGACTTAAATTCCTGCCTCCAGATGTCTATTACATCACGGAAGTCCCATCAAAGCTGGATTTAACGGATACAGTAGCTATTGTGATCTTGGCCCTTTCATTAAGCCTTCTCTCATCGCTTTACCCAGCTTGGAAAGCATCAAATCTAGATCCAGTAGAGGTCTTAAGGTATGAGTGAGGAGTTACTTATAGCATCTCGCGTTACGAAGGTATTCCGACTTGGATCTGAAGAGATATGGGCCCTTAAGGGGATCGATCTGAGTATAAAAGAAGGCGAGATGATAGCCATACTGGGAGCCTCAGGGGCGGGGAAAAGCACGCTTTTACATATTCTCGGGACTTTGGAAAGGCCCACCTCTGGATCCGTTAAGTACCGAGGACGAGCTGTAGAGGATTTAAGGGAGGAGGAACTCTCTTCATTGAGAAACAAGGAAATGGGGTTTCTCTTTCAATTTCATTACCTTCTTCCTGACCTCAACGCTTTAGAAAACGTGATGGTCCCCTGTCTTTTGGCGGGTCTTTCTTACCAAGAATCTGTTAAACGGGCTAAAGAAATTTTGGAAAGACTGGATTTAGGCTCTAGGCTTAAACACCGACCTGGAGAGCTCTCCGGAGGGGAACAACAAAGAGTGGCTTTAGCTCGAGCCTTAGTGATGAACCCTAAGATAGTTCTTGCCGATGAACCCACGGGAAATTTGGATTCCAAAACGGGCAAAAAACTAATAGCGATCTTACAGGACTTTAATCGCTCTTACGGGACAACGGTGGTAGTAGTGACTCACAATTTGGAATTGGCTTTCTTCTTTCCCAGAAGGCTTTATATGGCTGATGGTCTGTTAATCAAGGAGGAAAGGAGCTAAAGGAGGTTAAAAATGGTAAATAAAATGGCCTGGTTAATCCTTCTTATGACGCTTCTTCCGACTTTGGGCCTTTGTGAAAAGCCAATAAAGGAAATAAGAATTGTGGGGAATGTGAAAATAGAAAAGGAAGTAATCCTAAGGACGATAAAAAGCAAAGAAAATGAACCGTTCGATAAAGAGGTGGTCTCTGACGACGTAAAGGCTCTTTACGCACTCGGATATTTTCGCGACATAAGGGTCCATTTGGAGGAAAAAGAAGACGGGGTGATTTTAACTTATATCGTTCAAGAAAAGCCAAAGGTCAAAGATTTAATCATCTCAGGTTACCAAAGGTTGAAACGGGAAGAGATCGAAGGGGTTTCAAGGATAAAAAAAGGCGAGTTTTTCGAAGAAGAGTTGCTCCGAGAAACCGAAGAGGCTTTGAAAAATCTTTACGCTTCTAAGGGGTTTTATACGGCCTCCATTGAGAGTGAAGTGGAAGAACTTCCCGATAACGAAGTAAGGGTCTTCATAGACATATATGAGGGGCCCAAGGGGGCTATAAGGGAGATAAGGTTTGTGGGAAACAGGAGTTTTAGCTCTCGAACCCTAAAAAAATTGATGCAAACCAAGGAGAAGGATTGGCTAAGCTGGTTAACCAAATCGGGAACTTTTAATAAAGAGATCTTACAAGTTGACCTTCAACGTATAAGGTATTTTTATCAGGACAATGGGTACCTTGATGTCAAAATCGATGAACCCAAAATAAACTCCTCACGAGATGGTAAGTACCTTTTTATCGAAATAAAAATCGAGGAAGGAATCCCTTATAAGGTGGGAACTGTAGACCTTCAAGGTGAACTCATTGAGACTAAGGAAAAAATCCTCAAGAAGGTCAAGCTCGAGACCAAACCAAATAAGGTTTATCGCATCTCCCAGGTGGAAAGGGATGTTTCAAAATTAGTGGATTATTATGCGGATAAAGGGTATGCCTTTGTAGAGGTTCGGCCTCTTAGTTTTCGGGAACCAGAGAAAGGCCTCGTAAAAGTGGTTTTCCAAGTAGAACCAGGAGAAAAGGTATACCTTGGCCGCGTCCACATCCATGGAAACACCAAAACCCACGACAAGGTCATAAGGCGGGAGATAAAGCTTTCAGAAGGTGAGACCTATAGCGCCGTTAAAATGAGGGAGAGCCAAAAGAGGATCAAAAGATTAGGCATATTTAAAGAAGTGACTTTTAATCCCGTACCAGGGGCAAGGCCCAATGTGCTTGATTTGGATGTGAAGGTAGAAGAGATGCCAACAGGTGCCTTTCAATTCGGAGGCGGTTATAGCTCGGTCCACGGTTTGGTGGGAATGATCTCAGTATCCGAAAAGAACCTCTTTGGAAGGGCCTATCGAGGCTACTTAAAGGCCACCCTCGGAGGGAAGATGAACGAATTTTCCCTCGGCTTTAGTGACCCAAGGTTTTTGGATTCCTCTTATTCAATAGGTTTCGACCTCTTCAATGAAACTTATAAGTATACCACTTATGATTATCGTATAAGGGGAGGAGACGTAGTAATTGGCAAGGAGTTAACGGATCGCTTAAGCGTTAGCCTTTCTTACCGTTATGAAAGACAAAAGGTCTTCAACGTAAGCGAAGATGCTTCGGAGTACATTAAATCCTACCAAGGAGTAAGCACCACAAGTAAAGCCACCTTGAGTTTTAGCTACTGGACATTAGATGATCCTTTCAGTCCTACCCTAGGATGGGACAACGATTTCACCTTAACCAACGCGGGAAGGTTTCTTGGGGGTGATGTGGATTTTCTTAGGGCGAGTCTTTCAATAAGTTATTTCAAACCCATAAAAGGAGACTTAGTCTTTAACTTCCGGAGTAAACTCGGGATCATAGAGGAGTACGGGGGAAAAAAGATACCCCTTGGCGAAAAGTTTTACGTGGGAGGTTTAAGGACTATAAGAGGCTTCGAGTACGGCATGGCAGGACCAGTGGATGAGAATAAGGAACCTATAGGGGCTTTAAAGATGGTGGTGTTTAACTTCGAATTCCTTTATCCCTTAAGCAAAGAGCTTGGACTCAAGCTCGCCTTGTTTTACGATGTGGGTAAGGGATTTGACGAATGGAAGGACATTACACCTTTAAAGCACGCGGTAGGAGCGGGAATAAGATGGTATTCACCTTTAGGGCCAATAAGGATAGACTGGGGATATAATCTCTTCCCCAAAAAGGGGGAGAAGAGGGGGGTATGGGATTTCGCAGTGGGTATAATGTACTAAAATTGGAAAAAAACAAATCCTAAAAGGAGGATGGAAATGAGATTGGTAAAATGGGTAGTGGCTTTCTCCGTTTTATCTCTATGTTCTCTGAGTTTCGCTCAACAGCTTAAAATCGGTTATGTGGATGTACAACGGGTGTTAAGTGAATCCAAAAAGGGGCAAGAAGCAAAGGCGAAAATAGAAGCGAGAGGCAAAGAACTTGATCGGCAATTTCAACAGATGCAACAAGAATTAAACGTTTTAAGGGACGAAATAGAAAAGAAAGGTTCTTTGATGAGTGAAACTGTTTTAAAGGAAAAACAAAAGCAATTCGATCAAAAAAGAAGGCAACTTGAACAGTTTGTTAGCGATTCGCAACAAGAACTTCAAGAAATGGAACGTAAAGCAGTGGCTGAAATACTAAAGGAAATAGAGGGTATAATAGCAAATATCGGCAAAAGTAAGGGCTATACCCTCATATTGGAAAAGCAAAGAAGCTTCATCCTTTATGCTCCTCCGGAGATCGATTTGACCAATGAAGTCATAAAGGCCCTTGACGCCAAGAAGCCATGAGGGAACTGACCTTAGGGGAGATCGCCCAGATTTTGGGAGGGAGGTTAATTGGGGACCCTTCAATTAAGGTGAGGGGCATTAAGGGTATTGAGGAAGCTGAGGAAGGCGATTTGACGTTTGTGGGCTCAGAAAAGTACTTGAAGTTCCTTTTTTCCACCCGGGCTTCGGCGGCTATAGTTTTTAAAGAAGTGGACTCGCCTATACCTTTGATAATCCTTCCCAATCCTTACTTGGGAATCGTGAAGCTTATGGAAAAGTTTTATCCTACAAAGCTTCCTTCCCCTTCCATCTCCCCCCATTGTTGGATCAGTCCTTCGGCTAAGATTGGCCAAGACGTTTATATAGGTCCATTTGTTTACGTAGGGGATGAAGCGGAGATTGGCAATCGAGTCATCCTTTATCCGGGTGTTTATGTGGGTTCAAGGGTAAAAATCGGAGAAGAGAGCATCCTTTATCCTAACGTTGTCCTTTACGAAGGAACAATCATAGGCAAAAGGGTTATAATTCACGCGGGAACTGTCATAGGTTCTGATGGGTTTGGGTATCTTAAAGAGGGAGATGCCGTCTTTAAAATCCCTCAAATAGGGGGGGTTAAGATCGAGGATAATGTGGAGATTGGGGCCAACTGTACAATAGACAGGGCCACCTTTGGTTGGACCAAAATAGGAAGAGGAACCAAAATAGATAATCTCGTCCAAGTAGGGCATAACGTCTCCATAGGGGAGAATTGCCTCATTGTGGCTCAAGTTGGAATAGGAGGAAGTACGGTCATTGGGAGGGGTGTCATTATAGGGGGTCAGGTGGGAATATCGGATCACGTTAAAATTGGGGATGAAGTCAAGGTATCGGGCAAAGCGGGGATATTCAGGGATGTGGAACCCAACGAAAAGGTGGGCGGTGTGCCTCAGATGCCGCATGGGAGATGGATGAGGGTGGCAGCTGAATTGGTTAAGCTTCCAGAGTTGAGGAAATCCCTAAAAGAGCTTGAGGAAAGAATAAGCCTTATTGAAGAAAAATTAAAAGGGGAATCCAGATGATGGACATTAAAGAGATCATGCAAATTTTACCTCATGCCTTTCCCTTTCTGCTTGTAGATCGAGTGATTGAGATAGAAGTTCCCCGTAGAATTGTGGGGTTGAAAAGCATCACTTACAACGAGGCCTTTTTCCCGGGCCATTTTCCGGGTGACCCATTGATGCCCGGTATGTTGATAATCGAAGCCATGGCTCAAACAGCGGGGATTTTGGCGTATAAGGCCATGGGAGAGGAGGCCGAGGGCAAGGGGGTTTACCTCATGGCCCTAAGGGAAGCCAAATTCAGAAGGCCGGTTTTACCCGGTGATCAGTTGCTTTTGGAAATGGAGACGGTGAAAAGAAGGGGGAACATATGGGTTTTCCGAGGAAAAGCCAAGGCAAATGGACAAATTGTGGCTGAGGCCGAGATAATGGCTATGATTCGAGAAAATAAATCCAAATCCCCCCAAATACACCCTACCGCAATAGTTCATCCCTCCTGTGAATTAGCCGAAGGGGTTGAGATAGGACCCTATTCCATTATTGGAGAAGACGTTAAAATCGGTGAGAACACTTGGATTGGATCCCATGTGGTAATAGATCAAGGAACTGTCATAGGTAAAAATTGTCAGATTTTCCACCATGCATCCATAGGTACACCTCCTCAACACATCCGTTATCAAGGTGAAAAGACCAGTGTCATAATCGGTGACAATTCGGTGATTCGGGAGTTTGTGACCATTCATCGAGGTACAAGTTTTGGAGGCGGTTTAACAAAAGTAGGGAATAATAACTTCATCATGGCCTATGCCCATGTGGCTCATGACTGCCAACTTGGCGATTTCGTCATAATGGCAAACGCAGCGCAACTTGCAGGTCATGTAACGGTGGGGGATCATGCTATAATAGGAGGGGTGGCAGCGGTACATCAATTCGTGAGAATAGGGAAATTCGCCTTCATAGGGGGTGCCACAGCAGTACCCAAGGACATACCTCCTTATGTTACAGCTTCAGGCATAAGGGCTAAATTATATGGTATTAACGTGACCAATCTCAAAAGGAACGGCTTTTCCGATGAGGTCATAAGGGCCCTTCGAAAAGCCTATAAGATACTTTTCCGTTCTTCAAAGCCTTTAAAAGGGTGTATAGAGGAAATCAAAAATAGCGAGCTTTTCACCTATCCTGAGGTTAAGGATCTGGTGGAGTTTCTCGAAGGTAGCAAAAGGGGAATTACTCGATGAAGGAAAAGCTAAAGATAGCGGTAATTGGGGTAGGAAGATGGGGAGAACTTCATGCTCAAAAGTTTGCTTCCATGCCCCAAGTGGAGCTGGTAGGAGTTGTGGATATTTTGCCCGAAAGGGCCCAAGAGGTGGCTCGGAAGGTAGGAAGTAGGCCATTTTTTGATTACCGAGAACTTTTGGGGGAGGTGGAGGCCGTAAGTATTGCCACTCCCACTTCCGTTCACTATAAAATAGCCAAGGATTTCCTCCTCAATGGGACGCATGTACTTTTAGAGAAACCCATGACTTCAAATCTTGAAGAGGCCCTGCATCTTGAGGAGATCTCAAAAAGCCGTAATTTGATACTACAAATAGGTCATCTTGAAAGGTTCAATGGGGCATTGGAAGGCATTTGGGACTTCTTAAAGGACATAAAAAGGGTGGAGGTGATAAGGCATTCGCCTTGGACAGAGAGGAATTTCGACATAGATGTGATATTGGACCTAATGATCCATGATCTTGATCTTTTGGAGTATCTAGTGGGAGTAAAGCCTAAAAGACTTAAGGCATGGGGTAAAAGGGTGAAAACTCCTTTTATTGACGAAGCCCAGGCGATCATCGAAACGGAAGAAGGGGTGGAGATAAGGCTTTCCTCAAGCAGGGTAGCTCAACAAAAAGTGAGGAACATCCATTTTATAAAGGAACAAGGTGAGTTAACTTTGGATCTTTTAAACCATAGCTTCGTTTTTAAAGAGAATGGACTTATCAAAAAAGGGGGTAAAAAAAAGGATGCATTAAAAGAGGAAATAGAGGCGTTTGTGAGAAGCATCCAAGAGGGATCATCACCTCCTGTTACTGCCAAAGAAGGCCTTAAGGCCCTTCAATTGGCTTTAGAGATTTCTAAGCTTGCCTTATCTGGATGAAGAAAAAACACATATTGATCGTGGCTGGTGAAGCCTCAGGCGATCTTTACGGTGCCCAACTGGTATTCTTCCTTAAGGAAAAACACCCCGAATTTGATTTCTTTGGAATAGGAGGCCCCGAATTAAGGAAGGCTGGTTTAAGAAGCCTATGCAGAATGGAAGAGCTTTCAGTGGTGGGATTATTTGAGGTCTTTCCGAAAATACCAAAATTGTGGAGGGCCTTAAGGTTAATAGAGAAAGAAATAAAAACCCTTCAAGTTAACCTCTCTATTCTGATAGATTTCCCAGGTTTTAACCTCCATTTGGCCAAAAAATTAAAGAAATGGGGGATCCCCATACTTTATTATGTTAGTCCCCAAATCTGGGCCTGGTGGCCAAGTAGAGCCAAAAAGTTAAAGGGGTATGTGGATCGTCTTGCGGTGATTTTGCCTTTTGAAGACGAATTCTTTAAAAAGTACGGCATAGAAGCTCATTTTGTGGGACATCCTCAAAGGGAAATAATCGAAAAGGCCCCTTCAGCCGAAGAAGCCAGAATCTCTTTAGGAATCACGTCCGAGGAAAAGGTCATCGGGCTTTTCCCAGGCTCAAGAAAGGGAGAGGTTAAGAGGCACCTGAAGGTAATGGTTGAAACGGTTAAGCTTTTAAAAAGGGAATTTTCAAACCTCAAAGCGCTTTTAGCCCTTGTACCTGGTTTAAGCGACGATTTTTTTGAAATAAAAGAGGGAATAAAGATCATAAAGAACGACCCTCTTCGGGTTATGGCTGCATCTGATCTTGTGATAGCAGCTTCTGGTACCGTCACTTTACAAGGAGCCCTTATGGGAAAGAGAATGGTGGTAATTTACAAGGTAAATCCGCTTTCTTATTTTTTTGCTAAGGCCTTGGTAAAGGTTCCCTTTATAGCTTTGCCAAATCTCCTTTTGGGAAAGTTGGTCTTTCCCGAACTGATCCAAAGAGAAGCGACTCCTTCCCAGTTAGCCGAAGTAGCCAAAAATTTGCTTTTGGACGAAAATAAAAAAGGAGAGATGGAATTTGTTTCGGAACGCTTGAGGGAGCTTTTACCAAGGGGTGCACCTGAAAGGGTTGCACAGATAGCTTTAGAGTTGATGAGATGAAACATACGTCTTTCGTCCTATACAAAAGGCTTTTAGGTTTCGTTAAACCTTATTGGAAACGCCTCCTTGTAGCTGGATTGGCCATGGTAGGTGTTTCCGCTATCACGGCCCTTTTGGCATTTCTCACCAAGAATGTGCTTGATGACATATTCATCAAAAAAGACCTTTTTATGTTAAAGATACTCCCTCCAACTGTTTTGGGTTTAGGAATCATCAAAGGGTTTTTGGATTATTACCAAAGTTACCTTATGAACTACGTGGGACAAAGGGTTGTAGCCGATATCAGAGCTAAACTCTACCAACACCTTCAAATGCTCTCCATTTCTTATTTCCATCGAAATCCCACCGGTAGTTTGATGTCCCGTTTGACCAATGACGTTAACACTATGCAAGGGGCCGTCTCTTATGCGGTTACAAGTTTTATAAAAGATACTTTCACTGCGGTGGGCCTTATAGGAGTGGTTCTATATCGGGATTTTTGGATGGGCCTTTTGGCCCTTTCGCTTTTCCCTTTCATAGGGTGGATTTTCGTTGATTTAAGTAAAAGGATGAGAAGGACGAGCCGGAAATCCTTGGAAAGCATGGGATTTTTAAGCGCTTTCCTTCAAGAAACCATAGTGGGACAAAGAATCGTAAAGGCCTTCTGCATGGAGGATTACGAAATCGAGCGCTTCAAAAAGGCCAATGATCAATACTTCCGATATATCATGAAAAGGCTGAGGGTAAGGGCTCTATCCACCCCTCTTATAGAAGCGCTCGGTTATTTGGGAATAGCCGGTTTTATCTTCCTGGGTGGGTTAAGCGTCATAAAGGGCAGGATGACTCCCGGGGAATTTTTCTCCTTTATGACGGCTCTGGCCATGCTCTATGACCCTTTGAGGGGGCTAAGTAAGGTTAACGCTCAGATACAAGAGGGGCTTGCTGCTGCAAAAAGGGTCTTTGAACTTTTCGAGGAAAAACCTGAAGTAAAAGAGGCCCCTGATGCAATAGATCTTCCGCCTTTCCAAAACGAAATTGTCTTTGACAGAGTGTCCTTTCGCTATGATGGTGACTGGGTATTGAGAAATGTAAGCTTTAGGATAAAAAAGGGGGAAAAGGTAGCCATAGTAGGGGCTTCAGGAGCGGGAAAAACCACGTTGGTCAATTTGCTTTTGAGGTTTTACGATGTAACTGAAGGGGCAATTTATATAGATGGGATTGACATAAGAAAAGTTACCCTTAAGTCGTTACGCAATCAGATCGCCATAGTGACGCAGGAAATAATACTGTTTAACGATACGGTCAAAAACAACATAGCCTATGGAAGGCCTGATGTGAGTGATGAGGAGATCATAGAGGCCTCAAAGGCAGCTAATGCCCATCAATTTATCATGGAACTACCCAACGGTTATGATACCGTGATTGGAGAACAAGGCGTGAAACTTTCTGGAGGGCAACGACAGAGGATCACCATCGCAAGGGCCTTGGTTAAAAATGCGCCTATACTCATTCTCGATGAGGCCACCTCTTCGGTTGACGCCGAATCCGAAAAGGAGATTCAAGAAGCGCTCGAAAGGTTAATGGAATCAAGAACCGTCATCATAATCTCCCATCGGCTTTCCACTATAAGAAACGCCTCGAGGATCCTGCTTCTTTCAGAAGGAAGGACCATCGATGAAGGCACCCATGAAGAGCTTATGGCAAGAAACGAAGAATATAGGCGCCTTTATGAACTTCAAAGTCATCCCTTTTTGGAAGGAATGTGATTTTAAGGCCTCTTAAAGTCTTAAGTTACAGATTTAAGGAAAGACTCGGATTATGGGATCATAGGCTAAAAGGGAATATCCTCTCAAAGGCCCCTTTTTTGTGGGCCCATGGAGCTTCGGTAGGAGAAGTAAGGCTTACATTATTGCTTTTAAAAGAGCTCAAGCCTCTTATAAATTTGCCTTTCCTCCTCACCTCCATGACCCCTCAGGGCTTACAAATAGGTGAAGGTAAAGTCGATCAAGTCCTTCCATTCCCCATACCCTTTGGCCCCCCGGTTCAAAGGTTCTTTGACGTAGTAAAACCTCGGGGACTGCTGGTTAGCGAAACTGAGATCTGGCCGTCTGTTTTAAAAGAGGCAAAGAAAAGAGGGGTTCCCGTAATACTTTTTAATGGAAGGCTTTCCGCACGGTCTTTCCGAAGGTTTTATCCTTTTAAGTTTTTCTTCAAAAAGGCCTTTGAGGCGTTTACGCTTTTACTAGTAAGGTCTGAAGAGGATGGGGAGCGTTTTTTAAGGCTTGGGGTCTCCGAGGATAAGATAAGGGTCACAGGTGATCTTAAATTTCTTAAGCCCTTTGAGCCCCTTGAAGGAATAATCGAAGACCTCAAGAGGGAACTTGAATTAAAAGGGCATAAGATGATCGTGGCCGGAAGTACCCATAAGGGAGAGGAGGATTTGCTTTTTCGTCTTTTTAAGGATCTCAAAGGGGAATTTCCGGTTCTTAAATTGATCATCGCCCCTCGACATATAGAAAGGGCCCATGAGATGAAAGAGTTAGCTGAAAATTATGGCTTCCAGGCAAGTTTAAGAACCCAGCAACAAACCGGTTGGGAAGTGATGGTCCTTGATACGGTAGGGGAACTTTGGAAATTCTATGGCCTTGGGGATGTGGCGGTGGTGGGAGGTACATTTGTGAAAAAAATCGGGGGTCACAATCTGCTTGAACCCTTAGTCTGGGGGGTTCCTACCGTTTATGGGCCTTTTGTTCAGAATTTTAAAGAACTTTCTGAGAGGCTTAAGGCCATCGGTGCAGCTCATCAAGTAAAAGACCCGAAGGAACTTGGGGAAGTTTTAGTCTCACTTTTGAAGGATCCCGCTTCTTCACGTGAAAGGGCCAAAAGAGCGGAACTCCTTTTTAAAGAGGGCAGAAGAGCCCTAAAGGAAACAGTAGAAGCAATAGCGGGGATTTTTATTAAATGAAACCACCTTGGGAATATCCTTTTTTAAGTGACGTGCTTCTTCCTCTTTCTTACCTTTACCTTCTCGCATTAAAAGGAAGAAGCTTCCTTTATAAACTCGATCTTTTAAAACCGAAAGAACTCCCGACAAAGGTCATATCGGTAGGTAATCTTACGGTAGGGGGAAGTGGAAAAACGCCAGTGGTGATGAAAATGGCCCAATGGTTAAAAGAAAAAGGCGTAAAGGTGGGGATTTTAAGCCGGGGTTATAAGGGCAAAATGGCCAAAAGGGGTACAATCGTCTCAGAGGGGAAAAACCTTCTTTTGGGACCGGAGCTCATAGGAGATGAGCCTTACTTATTAGCCAAAAGCCTCCCCCATATACCACAGGCAGTAGGGATAGACAGGTTTAAATTGGGGAAGCTTTTGTGTGAGCTTCATGGACTTCAAGCAGTAGTTCTTGATGATGGGTTTCAATACCTTAAGCTTAAAAAGGATTTGGAGATCCTTTGCATCCCTTCTGACATGGAGATAACTAAAATAAGGCTTCTTCCCTCTGGTCCCTTTAGAGAGGGCCTTTCTTCGATAAAAAGGGCCCATTTACTCCTTCTAACTTACTGGGAAGGCTCCGAGAAAGGCTTTAAACTTTTGGAAAGGCTCAAAGCCTTTGGGAAGCCCATTTTTCTGGCCAACCCCCTTTATGAGGGACTTCTGGAAGGGGAAAGTCTCATTCCCTTCTCTCAATTGAAAGGGAAAAGGCTTCTTTTGTGTTTGGGAATAGGAAACCCTTATCGGTTGTTAAATTTTTTGGAGACCGAAGGACTCTCCGTCTATAAGACCTTGATCCGACAAGATCATCACAAGTGGAGTAAAGAGGAAATAGAAAGGGAATTGAAAGGCGTAGAGGCAATAGTCACAACCGAGAAGGATTTCGTGAAGTTCCCTCCCTTAGAGGTTCCGGTTTATAGGGTAAAATTGAACATGGAAATGGAGGAGGCCTTTTGGGAGTTTTTAAAAAAAACCCTTTATGGGTAAAATAGGTAAAAATGGAGAAGGAAATAAAAGCCATAAGAGGTTTTTCGGACATCCTTCCCGAAGAGACCCCAACTTGGCGCTTCATAGAGGAAGAAGCCAGAAGAACGCTTGAAGGTTTTGGGTTTCAAGAAATAAGGATCCCCACGCTTGAAAGGACCGAGCTTTTTGTAAGGAGCATCGGAGAAAGCACTGATGTGGTTCAAAAGGAAATGTACACCTTTCAAGACAAAAGCGGCCAATGGGTGACTTTAAGGCCTGAAGCTACTGCTTCCATTGTAAGGGCTTACGTGGAGAATCGGTTGTGGGCAAAAGATCCGGAAGCAAGGCTTTATTTTATAGGCCCCATGTTCCGCTATGAAAGACCACAAAAGGGAAGACTTAGGCAATTCCATCAGATAGACGCCGAAGTCTTAGGCCCTGATCATCCGATGGTGGATGCGGAAATAATCGGGCTATTGATGGAATTGTTAAAGAGAGTGGGACTTGAAGATCTCAGGTTAGAATTGAATAGTTTGGGTTGTCCGGGGTGTAGGGTTCCCTTTAAAGAAGAAGTACAAAAATTCCTCCGGCAAAATGAGGATAAACTTTGTCCCGATTGTCAAAGGCGTATGGAGCTTAACCCTTTAAGGGTTTTCGATTGTAAGGTTCAGACTTGCAAAGAGCTTCTAAAGGAAGCCCCAATCCTTGAAGGTTTTCTTTGCGAAAGTTGTAAATCTCACTTTGAGAAGGTGATGGAATTATTGGAAGAGATAAAAGTCCCTTATCAGGTAAATCGGTTTTTGGTCAGAGGTCTTGATTATTACACCCGAACTGTATTTGAGGTCATCGCCCAGGGACTTGGAGCACAAAATGCGGTAGCAGCAGGTGGAAGATACGACGGCTTGGTAAAGGAGCTCGGTGGGCCGGACATACCGGGAATAGGTTTTGCCATAGGGATGGAGAGATTGCTTCTTCTTGTCCCTCGCAAAGAGCTTGACTCCCCAGTAAAGCTTTTCGTCGCTTCACTTGGAGAGGAACCAAGAAAAGTCGCCTTTCATTTAGGATGGAAATTAAAAAAAGAAGACATATCGGTTTGGATGGAGTACGAAGATAAGAGTTTAAAGGCTCAGTTAAGGCGGGCCGATAAATTATCCATACCATTTGTGTTGATCTTAGGTGAGGATGAGCTTAAACAAGGAAAGCTCATCCTTAGAGATATGAAAAAAGGAACTCAACAGGAGATACCCCTCTCCGAAGCTGTAGAAAAGCTTAAAGAAATTATTCCAAAAAACTCTTAAGCTTTTTAGCCCGCGAAGGGTGACGAAGTTTCTTTAAGGCTTTGGCCTCTATCTGTCTTATCCTTTCCCTGGTTACCTTAAATACCTTCCCTACCTCTTCAAGGGTATGGTCGTACTTTTCCTCTATGCCAAACCTCATCCTCAAAACCTTCTCTTCCCTTTCGGTCAAGGTGGAAAGGACTTGCCTAATCTGTTCGCTCATGCTCTTGTAAATAACCGCATCAAGCGGACCAAGGGTCTTCTTATCCTCGATGAAATCTCTTAAACGGGTATCTTCATCGTCTCCTAATGGGGTCTCAAGCGATATGGGTTCTTTCGCGATCTTTAATATCCTAATCACCTTCTCCACGGGAATCTCCATTTTGGAGGCTATCTCCTCTGGCGTAGGTTCTCTTCCAAGTTCCTGAACCAATTGTCTTGTGGTTCTTACCAGTTTATTTATCGTTTCTATCATGTGAACCGGAATCCTTATTGTACGAGCCTGATCGGCGATGGCTCTCGTTATAGCCTGTCGGATCCACCAGGTGGCATAGGTGGAAAACTTGTAACCGCGGCTATATTCGAATTTATCAACTGCTTTCATAAGTCCGATATTACCTTCTTGAATCAGATCCAAAAACCCGAGCCCCCTATTAATGTACTTCTTAGCAATACTCACCACTAATCTCAAATTAGCCTTAATAAGTTGATCCTTTGCTTCTTTCGCTTTCTTTTCTCCTTTTTCTATGTTTTCTATGGCCTTTCTCAGTTCTTCAGCGGTGATGAAATGTTGAGACAAAAACTTCTCGATACGTGCCGAAAGCAGTTTATATGTCTTTTCTAATTGTAAAAATTCCTCCTCATTTAAGTTCCGGTCGAGGAAAAGGGCTTTCTTTTTAGCCGGGTGTTTTTTTATGAAGGTAAAAAAAGCCTCAAGCTCTTGGGGATTGGTGCCTAACCTTTCGCTTATCTTTTCTATCTCGGCCTCCATCTGTTCGATCTTATCCAAGAGTTCCCTTAGTTTGCCTACCATTGCTTGAATCTGTGATTCCTTGAGGTTTACCTGTGACAAAAGTGAGACCATTTCTTCTTCTTTTCTCTTCAGCTCCTCTTGTGGAATTTCACTTTGAGCCCGAAGGTGTGCTATTTCTTCCTTAAGTTCCTTTATCTTATCAATGATCTTCAGGATCCTTTCCTTATAAACCTCCTCTTCCTCAGTGAAGTCATCTTCATCCAGAGCGTTTGAAATATCCTTTACACTCATCCGGTTCTCTCTCAACGCATCCCCCAGTTTGAGGACCTCATCAACGGTCAAAGGACAATTCAAGATAACCCGCAAGATCTCCCTTTTACCCTCCTCAATCTGCTTGGCAAGCATCACCTCTCCTTCCCGCGTCAAAAGGGAGACCTTGCCCATCTCTTTAAGGTAAAGCCTTAGAGGGTCACTTGAATGGACAAATTCCGTTTCTTCTAAATGACCCGTGAGAGGCTCTTCTAAGGATTGTTTGGTCTCGATAAACCTTTCCTCAAGCACATCCACCTCTTCAAGTGCCGAAAGCACATCTTCAAGGCTGTCTATTTTCTTCTCCACCGTATATTCTTCGTCTACCATTTATCCCAGCCTCCTCCTATGGATTTATTTCAAACTTTCAAGAAGGGCCCGCTCTTGTTTGAGAAAGGCCTGTTGCTCCAAAAGGAGCATCTTAAGCTTTTCCTCGTCGCCTCTTCTTTCCGCTTCCACTATCTCCTCCAAAAGACGCTCTCTCCTTTTCCTCAAGGCCCTAAGCCTTATGCGCTTAACGCAATCCCGGAAAATTTTTTGAGGATCCTCAGGCCCTTCACTCAGGAGAAAGGAAAAAATGCCACCTCCCACCGCTCTTTCTTGAAGCATAACAGGTATTTCCACTGAGGGGTCTCCTCCTCTTTTTTTCGCCTCGATGGCTTCTTTTAAAATATCCCTTAAAATCTCAGATGAAAACTCCTCCAAGATGTCCTCCTCTTCAAGCCACTTAAGGACCTCTTCGTACTGCATGGCCAAAGCCACAATAACCTCTTCGGCGGAAAGGAACCCCCTTCTTCTTTCCGAATTTCGGTTCATACTAGTTTTCAACCTCACTAAAAGCAGATCTGGTTCGATTCCCAAAAGGGAAGAAATATATTCTCCGTAAATCTTTCTCTTCAATGGATCTTCAACCTTGTTTAAAAATTCCAAAAAGGCTTGAGCCGCTTTAAATTTGCCCTCTGGCTTTTTAATTTCGTAATTATTTATTACCTGTTCGCAATAAAATTCAAGCCCGCCTTTTCTTAACCTTAACAAATCCTCCACCGAATGGCTTTTGATGAAAGTATCGGGATCCTCATTTTCGGGAAGAATCACTATATCGCCTTCCATCCCCTCTTGGACCAAAAGCTCAACCCCCCTCATCGCCGCCTTTCTTCCAGCCTGATCGCCATCAAAAAGCAAAAGGACTTTCTTCACCAAGGGCTTTAACATCCGAAGTTGGGGTTCCGTGAGAGCGGTTCCCAGAGGGGATACCACGTTTCTCAGACCGCTCTGAGCCAAGGAAATCACGTCAAAGTACCCCTCTACTATAACTGCCTCCCCTTTTGCGATGATGTGATCTCTGGCTTGTTTCAAACCATATAGGCACTCCCCTTTCTTGAAGATAGGAGAATCGGGTGAATTAAGGTACTTGGGTTCTCCTTCCCCGAGGATCCTTCCCCCAAAACCGAGGATCCTGCTCCTTGTGTCTTCGATAGGGAAAATTATCCTATTTCTAAAACGGTCGTAATAAGTTTTGGTTCCTCTTATGATCAATCCCAATTCTTCCACTAAAAGGAGATCCTTTCCTTTTTGTTCGAAAAATCTGCTTAAAAGATCCCATTGATCAGGAGCATACCCAAGACCGTAAAGTTCCCACGTGTTAGGAAGAACACCCCTTCTCAACAGGTAATCTCTTGCAATTTTTCCCTCTCGGGGATGAAGCAATTTCATCCTGAATATCTCATTGGCCACTCGGTTAATCTCAAAATAGGGTTCCAATTTTCCCTCAACCCCTTCTACTTCCTCTATAGGGATTCCATACCGCTCGGCTAAGCTTTTAACGGCCTCATAAAAACTTATCCCTTCGTATCGCATTAAAAAGGTGAAGACATTCCCTCCGGCCCCACAACCGAAACAATGGAAAAGCCCTTTCTCCGGGCTGACCATAAAGGAAGGCGTCTTCTCTTTGTGAAAGGGGCAGAGGGCCCGGTAATTTTTACCTGCGGGTTTGAGGGGAATATAACTGGAAATGACCTCCACTATATCCGCCCTTTCCCTGACCTTTTCGATTATCTCCCGCTTTATCATCTCAACTCCACAATCGTCACACCTTCTCCGCCCTTTTCCCGAGGAGCAGACTTTATAGCCTTAACAAAAGGCATACCCCTGAAGTAATCCCTTATGGCCCGCCTTAAGGCACCAGTTCCTATCCCATGGATTATCTCGATATGATCCCACCCCCTTATAAGGGCCTCATCAAGAAGCTTCTCCACTTTCTTTAAGGCTTCTTCCACCCTCAAGCCCCTTACGTTAATCTCAGGAATTCCATAAGTCTGAGCTTCAATTGAAACCCCCTCCAGCTTAACCTCCTCTTCCACCTTCATTCGTAAAAGATCTTCTAAAGAGGCCTTAACCCTCATTCCCCCCACTATGAGTTCCGCACTTTCCCCATTTATTTTTAAAACCTGCCCTTTCGCCCCAAGGCTTTTTATCAAGGCCCAATCGCCCTCTTTTAAATCTTGGGGGAAATCCCTCTTTCTTAAAGCCTCCTTGGGAGCAAGCTGCGTCGTTTTCTCTTTCAGTTTTTTCAACTCCTGAGAAAGCTCAAAGACCTTTTTCTTATCAGCTGTTTCCAACTCCTTTCTCATCTCCTTGATCTTTTCTTCAAGCTCAAAAAGAAGCCTTCTACCCCGTTCTTCCACCCTTCTTAAAATCTCCCTTCTTTGAGCCTTCAAAAACCCCCACAGCTCCTTTAAATTCATCTTCTCCTTTTCCAGTTCCTCCCGAAGCTCTTCTGCCTTTTGAAGCTCAAGGGAAAATTGCTCTTTTAAACGGCTTAGCTCCTCCAAAATCCCCTTACCCCACCCTTCGAGATTCTTTTTGTAAAATTCTGCATCTTCCAATAACTTTGTGGGCAGATCCCACTTTCGAGCAATGGAAAAAGTAAAGCTACGTCCTACGGTATCGTAAAGGATCTGATAGGTGGGAGTAAGGTTTTTTTCATCAAAACCAACAGAGGCGTTTCTCACCCCTGGGGTCACAAAACCGTAAGCCTTCAGAGGGTCAAGATGGGTCGTAACAAGGGCATACCCTCCTTTCCGCCTTATTTCGTCCAAAATGGCCATGGAAAATGATGGACCCTCCGCTTGATCCGTTCCTGAACCCATCTCGTCAATAAGTAAAAGGGTTTCAGCATCTGTCTCGGGAAGAACTCCCTTTAACCAATTGAGAAAAGAGGAAAAGGTGCTTAAATCCTGCGATAGGTCTTGTTCATCACCTATATAAGCGAAAACCTTTTTGAAAATTGGAATGTAACTCCCTTCCTTAACCGGGATAAGTACCCCCGATTGGACCATCAAGGTCAATAACCCAAGGGTCTTCAAGGCCACCGTTTTACCACCGGCGTTAGCTCCACTCAAAATGAGAATCTTCCGTGTAGGCTCGAGTAAAAGGTCCACTGGAACTACTTTCTTCCCTCTTAGCTCCAAAAGGGGATGTCTTGCCCCCAGAAGCCTCACTCCTCCTTTAGGATTTATCTCCGGCTTTATGCCTTTAAGTAAAATGGAAAGCCGAGCCTTTCCGTAAAGGAGATCTATCTTCTTCTGAACCTGAAGATCCTCCTCCAAAGCTTTAGCGTGTTCTCCCACTAAAAGACTTAACCTTCGCAAAATCCTCTCTATCTCCTCCTCTTCCTGTTGCTTCAAAATCTCCAGTTCGTTGTTAAATTCCACAATCTCAAAAGGCTCAAAATAAAGGCTTGCTCCTGAACCGGATACCCCATGAACTATACCTTTGGCTTTTCCCCTATGGGATGAACGCAAAAGCACCACATACCGTCCGTTTCTCTCGGTTATAATATCGGATCCCAAAACCCCTTCCCTTATCCCCTTTTCAACCCAGATCTTAAGGCCATCGAGAAGTTTTTTCCGAGCCTTCGAGATCCTAGAACGAATCTCAACCAAAGCCTCTGAAGCATCATCCCTTATCTCTCCTTTTGAATTTATGGCCTTATCTATCTCTTTTTCCACCACAAGGGAAACTTTCAAACGCTCTGAAAGGAATTTGAGTTTGTTAAACCTATGATCAAGCTTTGAAAAAGCCTCTTTGAGGGATCGGGAGGCCTTTATGGATTCTGAAACAAGCCTTAGTTCGTTTCCCTCAAGGATCGACCCTCTTTGGGCCTTAAGAAGGATCGAACCGATGTCGGGAAATCCCAGGGGAAGACCTCCCTTTTCTTCAATGAAGGCCTTCATCTCGGAAGTCTCTTCTAAAAGCTCTTCTATCAATCGGGGATCGTCCGAGGGCTTAAGCTCTTGGACTGCCTCCTGCCCAAGAGGACTTGTCACCAGGGATTGCAAAATCCTTAACACCTCATCATATTGGAGGACTTGAAGGGTCTTTTCGTCCATTGGACAAGGCTTTAAGATGAAAGGCTTTCTAAAATCTTTCGAACCTTATGGTTTAAAACCTCGCTTTCTATTCTCCCCGCAACACGAGCTACCATAAGCTTCATGATTTTCCCGTGATCCTTAGGCCCTTTTGCCCCCACTTCCTTTACAGCCTCAAGGATCATCCTCTCCAGCTCCTCTTCGCTTAAGGGCTTGGGCAAAAAGGCCTCCAGAATCCTGATCTCCTCCTCTTCCTTTTGAGCCAGATCCTCCCTTTTACCTTGCCGAAACTGCTCAGCTGCTTCTTTCCCCTTTTTTATTAAGCCCCGAATTACACTGTAAGCCTCTTCATCCTTTAACGGCCTTCCGAGTTCCTTCTCCTTGTTATAAAGGACCGAAAGAGCAAATCTTAAAATAGAAACCCTCTCTCTTTGGCCTTCCTTTAAGGCCTTTGTCATCTGTTGCTTGATTTCATCAACAACGGCCATTTTTTTTACTATAACCCTAAATCCCCAAAAGTCAACCTCAGGCCTTATAGACCTTACAAGGAATTCCCCTCAAAGTAAGCGACCCCAAAGTGGGTTCGTAAGGGGGGCTCGAAGAGGTAAGGCAATTGAGGTTTGACTCATCCCAACCGTAAAGTTCGGTCTCGCTCCTTTCGGGAAACCACCATCCATAAGCCACGTAAATGACCCTAGGGTCAAGGGAATTATTAAAACGCAATTTCTGCTTTATCCGTCCTTGGGGCGTCTCCACCCAAACCCATTCGCCCTCTTTAAGATCAAGGCTTCTTGCGGTCTCGGGATGGATTTCCACTTCAGGCCAAGGGGAAAGCTCTCGCAGGGGCTTTGTCTGTCTTCCTTCCGAGTGAAGATAAGGAAATTCTTTTTTGCTTGTCATAAGTAGCGGAAAACCTTCGGAAGGAAATAAGGGTTCAAAAAAGGACCAATTTTTAGGGCTTATTTCGGCTTTGCCTGAAGCGGTGGCAAAACCTCTCTTTTCATAACCTTTTTCTTCCACTTTTATTTGAAATCCCCTTATTTTTACGAACTCTTCAAAGGTCAACCCACTCGGTTCAAGCAAGTGATTTAAAAGGGCTCTCTCATTCTCAAAAAACATCTGCGGGTTTAACCTTTTCCCAAGCTCGTTCAATATTTTGTAATCAGGCCAAGCCTCCCCTTGAGGTTCAACCAATTTGGGATAAGCCAAACTGTACCCATCATAAGGGGGATAAGGGGCTATTTCTTCGAACTCAAAATTGGCCGTAACGGGCAAAACCACATCCGCCAAGGCAGCCGAAGGCGTCAGAAACAAATCAGCCACTACCAGGAATTGGAGCTTTTCCAAAGCCAATTTCGCCCTTTTAGCATCAGGATAAGTCAAAAGGGGGTTTGAGCCAAATATAAGAGCCCCCTTGATAGGGTAAGGATCTTCTTGAAGGACGGCTTTAAGGAAGGACTGTCTTGCGATGTTTCTTCTCAATAAGTAAAACTCACTGTCGACCTTAGGGGGAAGTTTTAAGTCCAAAAGCGCAAATTCGCTAAAAGGCTTTAAGGGCGGTTTCTCCCAGGTTACGAACTCTCCACCTTTTTGGTCTATGTTACCCAAGATGACCTTAAGGACCACCAGGGCCTGAAAGAGGGATAAGCTTGAAGGGGTATGATCCAAAGCGTTTCCCCACTGAATGACTGTAGGGCTTTGAGCGCAGAGCCTTCCTAAGGTCCTCATCTCCTCTTCTTGAACCCAACTCAGCTGGCAAAGTTCCTCATAAGTCTTCGCTTCGAGAAAGGCTCGGAGTTCATCAAAGCCGTTTGTCCACAAACGAACAAAATTTTCATCATAAAGCTTCTCTTCCACAATTACTTTAAGAACCCCCAAAACAAGAGCCCAATCGCCACCGGGCCTGACCCTTATCCAAAGATCTGCCCTCTTTGAAAGGCCATTTTCCCGTGGATCGATGACCACAAGTTTAGCCCCTTCTTTGAGGGCTTTAGTAAGTTGCGGATAACTTAAAGACCCATATCTTGTCTCCAAAAAGTTGTTACCCCAAAACACAATGGTCTTTGGAAGCCCTTGGGGATCAACTATGAGGATTCCTCCTAATACCAACCTTGAGGCCGTATCCCCAGGAAAATGACATATGTGACTTGAACTTACCACATTCGGCGTCCCAAAAGCTCGGGCAAACCTTTGACTCATAGCTCCTTCAAGCCCTTTG
Organism: uncultured Thermodesulfobacteriota bacterium; assembly: GCA_964543765.1. GTDB lineage: Bacteria > Desulfobacterota > B13-G15 > B13-G15 > B13-G15 > B73-G16. Next base: position 37,715 of record CAZIZI010000005.1, on the reverse strand, counting down.
GGATGCCCCACGCAAAGGCTTATACTTTGTGGACCAAAACGATTTTTAAGATCTAGGAGTTTTTCGACGATTAAATCAAGGGCTTCTCCCCACGAAGCCTCACTCCATTTACCTTCGCCTCTTTCGCCTTTTCTAACTAAGGGCTTTTTTAGCCTATTAGGATGATTATTGATCCAAGGCCAAGCCTTCGCCTTTTTACAAGCCCCTCCCCTTCCAAAAGGGGCTTGAGGATCAGGCTTAACCCCTTTGACCTTTCCACCTTCAACTTCGACCTTTAGGCCACATCTACCATCACAAAGCCTACAAAAGCTTAAATGAACCATTTCGTTTCCTCCTTGGTCCTTATCTTAATCCTTTTTGTCGGATAGAAAAATCACCCTCCCTTATGGTAGTTTTAAAAAGCGTGAACCTTAAAGTGATTCTTGAGGAGGTCTTTCAGAGGCTTTTCGAACGTTTTGGCCCTCAACGGTGGTGGCCTGCGGAGAGTCCTTTTGAGGTATTTGTGGGAGCCATTTTGACTCAAAATACCGCTTGGAAAAACGTCGAAAAGGCCATCGAAAACCTCAAGAAGTGTGGAGCGCTTCATCCTTTTGTGATAGCCTCACTTTCCGAAGAAAAGCTTCAGGAACTCATAAAGCCTGCTGGATTCTTCAAACAGAAGGCCAAAAGGTTAAAAGAAGCAAGCCTGTTTTTAATCCAGGAATTCTCAGGGAGTATTGATCGGATGAAGGAGTTAACGCTCGAAGAATTGAGGCCTAAGCTCTTATCCATAAATGGGATCGGACCTGAGACATGCGATAGCATCTTGCTTTACGCCTGCGATAAGGCCATCTTTGTAGTAGATGCTTACACGAGGAGAATTCTTTCGAGACATGGACTTGTGGAAGAGAGAGCCAATTATCATAACCTTCAGCGCCTTTTTATGGACGCTTTGCCTCATGACGTGGAACTTTTCAAGGAATATCATGCCCTTTTGGTGGCATTAGGAAAAAATTATTGCAGACCAATTCCTAAATGTGAGGTGTGTCCTTTAAAGGGGCTAAAGAAAGATGAAGAACCTTATAGAGAAAAGAGTGAGAAGGCTTGTGGGTAAAGCCATCTGTGAATATGGCCTGCTTCAAGATGGAGATAGGGTCTTGGTAGGGGTTTCCGGAGGGAAGGACAGCTTGACCATGTTAAAAATTTTAGCCGAAAGAGAAAAGATGGTGCCTATAAAATACGAACTCTTTACCTTATTAGTGGACCTCGGTTTCGGCCCATTTCCTGAGGAGGAACTTAAAGCTTTCGTGGAGTCCTTAGGCTTAAAATTACTTATCAAAAGGACACAAATCGGCCCTAAAAGCCACAATTCCAGTTCAAACGAAACTCCTTGTTTTTTATGTTCCCGGATGAGACGAAAAGTCCTTTTTGAAACTGCTTCGGAGTTGGGTTGCAACAAAATCGCCTTGGGACATAATAAGGACGATTTGTTGGTAACTTTCTTCCTCAATGTACTTTATTCTGGTGAGATAAGCACCATGGTCCCAAAGCAGGAATTATTCAAAGGAAAGCTCACCATTATAAGGCCTTTGTGCCTGGTGGATGAGGAAAAAATTGAAGTCTTCTCTCGATTGTACCGTCTTCCCGTGATCCCTGATCCTTGCCCTACCCGAGGCCGTACGAAGAGAGCTCAAATTAAAGAGTGGCTTAATCAAATCTTCAAAAAGGATCCTTCCACTAAAGGTAACGCCTTTCATGCTTTATCAAATGTGAATTTGGAGTATCTATTACCAAAAACGAACGGAAGGAAAGAATGCCTTTAAGGTTTGACCCTAAAAATGACCAATTTCGTGAAGAAAGAGAGGCCATGGTAAGGTATCAAATCGAGGCCCGTGGTATAAAAGACCCGAGGGTCCTTGAAGCGATGAGGAAAGTACCAAGGCATTTGTTTGTGCCTTTAGAATACCGAGAGTTCTCATACGAAGATCGTCCCCTCCCAATAGGAGAAGGTCAGACAATTTCTCAACCTTATATAATCGCCTTGATGACTCAAGCTTTGGATTTAAAAGGCGACGAAAAGGTGCTTGAGGTAGGGACTGGATCCGGCTATCAAGCGGCCATTTTAGGGGAGTTGGCCAAGGAGGTCTTCTCAATAGAGCTTGAAAAAAGTCTGGCTGAAAGGGCTAGGAAGTTGTTGGAAGAACTGGGTTACAATAACATCCACATAAAGATAGGGGATGGGTTCTTCGGGTTACCCGAAGAGGCCCCCTTTGATCGGATAATTATAACTTGTGCTGCCCCTCGGATACCTGAACCATTAATCGATCAACTGAAAGATGGAGGAAGAATGGTCCTCCCCTTAGGGGAAATGCCTTATCATCAAGACCTAATCCTGGTAAAGAAGAAGGGAAAAGAGTTTGAAGTGGAAGACCTTGGAGGGGTGGTTTTCGTGCCCATGAGAGGTGTGATTCAAAAAAGGAGGTCGTGAGGTGAAGGAAAGGCCAAGGATCTGCGTAATCGATGGCCAGGGAGGAGGGATAGGAAGTCTTATCGTGAAGAAGTTAAGGGAAAATTTTGAAGAAAAGATAGAGATAGTGGCTCTTGGTACAAACGCGGTCGCCACAATGGCCATGATGAAAGCCAGGGCTAACAAGGGAGCAACGGGAGAGAATGCGATCATTCATACGGTGAAAGAGGCCGACATAGTAATAGGCCCTTTAAGCATAGTACTTGCCAATTCCATGTTAGGGGAAGTGACCCCAAGGATGGCCGAGGCTATAGCCTCCTGCGGGGCCATTAAGTTGTTGCTTCCATTAACCCAAGAAAAGGTATTCCTTGTGGGATTGAGAAAAGAACCTCTTCCACATTATGTGGAAGAGTTATTACAAATGCTCAAGGAGATCGTAAATGTGTGAAGCAAACGTTTACGTTGAAAAGGACGGAAAGGAAGAACTGGTACTTGAATCCGTTTACTTGATAAAACCCGAAAATGGGAAGATCTTTATGGTCAATATTTTCGGCGAACAAAGAACCGTAAAAGGGCGCTTTAAGAGGCTCGATCTGGCGAAAGAAAAGATAGTGATCGAAGAGTATTAAGGTCGTAAGCCTTAAGGTAAAAAGAAGGGGATGAAAGCCTTTTCGCTGAAAGGAGCATCTTTAAAAGCCCTTTGAGGGGAAACCCTTGGATCCACGCCCTAAAACCCTCTTTTATCAACTCTCCTGCCGAATAAACCTCTTGATAAAGGAAACAGAACTCCTCGTAAAACTTCTCTAGGGGAAGGGCAGTGGGCAATACGGAATGGGCAATGTCAAACAGTTCGTAATTATTCGAAATAATCTTATCCTTCAGTTCTTCAAAAAGCCTTGTGCCCGGAAGAGGGGTTAGGACCGAGAAAGAGGCGTTTTTTATCGATCGAGACTTTACGTAGGTCCTAAGGTTTTTAAATTCTTCAAGATTAAAAGAGGGCTCCACTATAAAGGAGGCCCAAAGTTCTATCCCAAGTTCCTCGAGGACCTTTATTGCTTGATCATTTGTAGAAACCCGTAATCGTTTATTAAGCCTTAACAGTTCCTCATCGCTTATGCCTTCAAATCCCACAAAGACCGCTTTAAGTCCTATCTCCTTCCACAGTTTTAGCAGATCCTTATACTTCACAATAGAATCGCTTCTCGCTTGAAAGGTATAATACTTTTTAAGGCCTTTCCTTTTAATCAAAGAAGCGATCTCCATACTCCTTTCAGGATCGGCCAAAAAATTATCATCCACAAAGAGCACGAAGGGATCGCTAAGGATTAAAAGCTCTTCTACAACCCTTTCGGGGCTTTTTTCCCTGTAAGTGCCATTGAAAAATGGCCAAACTGCACAAAAGGAACACCGAAATGGGCACCCTCTTGATGTTTCAACAAGGCCTAAAGGCCGTTGAAATCCAAGGTGATAGCCTACTCCTTTGTATCTGACCCTTAAGGGAAAAGGTAAACCGTCGAGGTTCTCTATGAATCTCCTTGAGCGGAATTTTTTTGGATCAGATGGTCTAAATACTCCGGGCAAAGGCCCGTCCTTACCCGATTCGATAGCCTCGAGAAGCTCCCTAAGGGTCTCTTCCCCCTCCCCTACGATTACAGCATCTATTGGTTCTTTAAATTGCTCGTAGCAAAGAGAAGCATGGATTCCTCCTATTAGGAGGAAACTTTTGGGTAATTTCTTTTTAATAAAAAGGGCTAACTCCTGAACCTTCACGTGATCACAGGTCCAAAGGCAACTTATACCCACCACCTCCGGCCTAAAAGAAGAAAGCGCCTTCTCAAGCCCTCTTCTTCCTTCTATCCTTAAGTCAAGTATCTTTACCAAATGCCCTCTTAAATTACCGGCAATCGATTCAAGACCCAGGGGTTCGGCCCTTATCATATCCCCGAACCCCAAAGCCTTTGAGTGAGGATGGATTAAGAGGACTTTCACTGAATAGCGCCAACTTGGGCACAAAAAGAGGGACGAACGTTTTCTCCTTCAGGCAGATAATCGACTATACGCTTACCATCCTTATACTCAGTAGCCCATATATTATCCGCATATTTACCCCATTGGGCCGCATACTCATCCATAAGCTGTGCCTTTTCGGTATAAATCTCCTCCGCCCCTGGATGGGTGAAATAAGGGCTAGTTTCCTTTATGATCTCCCGCAAAATGTGGGGGTTATCTATGATCATACAAGGCCTAAGATGATTGGGATTATGAGGCTGTCTTGCCCTTATGGCGCGGAACAATTTGCTGTTTAAAGCCTGAGCTATAGTGGTGTTACAGATGTTATCTACTGCAATATGGGTATAAACACACGGTTCAACGTCTCCTTTGGCATTAATGTGAAAATAACGTCTACCCGCAGCTATACACCCTCCAACATACGGACCATCGTTCCAGAAATCCATGATAAAAATCGGCCTCGTGTTCCTTATGGCAATCACCCTTCTTCGCAAAAGATCCCTTTGTTCAGGAGTGACCATAAGGTTAAAATCAGCTTTCCCGTTAACGGGAATATATAGGAAATAATTCTGCAAGAAAGACCCAAGCTCGATCATTTGATCAACCCATTCGAAAGAGGAGACCTTCTCCACATTATAACGCGTCACCGTCGAAGAAGTTCCGATTAGAACCCTCTCATCCCTCAAGTGATCAAAAGCCTGAAGGATCCTCTTGTAAACGCCCTTTCCTCGCCAACTGTCCGTCTCTTCTTCATCACCTTCAACACTTATCACCACAAGCACGTTTCCAAGCTCGGAAAACCTCTTGGCAACCTCTTTGTTAACCAAGGTCCCATTGGTATAAACCTGGAAAAATATGTCTGAATGTTCTTCCATCATTCTGAACAAATGCGGATACAAAAGGGGCTCTCCTCCAAGGATCGTAACAAAGTAAATGCCTAAGTCCTCACACTCCCGAAGGATCCTATCCACCAGTTCGTACTCAAGCTCATACTGGCGGCCATAACCGAGCGTGTAACAACCCTTACAACGCAGATTGCACCTCATAGTAGGGCTCAAGATAAGAACAAAAGGAGGCCTGAAGCCGTTCTCCTTCTCAAAGGCATCCCTCTTCTTACCCCCTATAAACCAACCGTTGTTAAAAAGGGTCCAAAAGATTTTCACGCAGTTTTCATAAGAGAGATAGTTAACTATGCGATAAATAAGCTGCTTGGCCGGATGATCGCTTTGAATAAACTTTTTTATACCCTCTATAGCTCTTTTTACTTCAGGATCCCCGGTTAACATCTTGGCTATGGAAAGCATCTGCAAAATCTTCTGGTCATCCACCTTCCTCAAAAGCGAAACGATCTGCTCAATGGCCTTCCGATAGGCATAATCCTTTATCTTCTCTAAAATTTCCATCCGCCCCCTCCATTCTTATTTAAAAACCCCATTACTTTTTAGCACAACTTTTTTCCCCTTGCCAAGAGGTAAAACTCCTTATTGCACAAAATTAAGTTTTGTATTATCAAAAAAATAAGAGTTTGGTTTTTAAACTTGGTAAACAATGTTAGGCGATTTTTTTAAAGATTTTACTTGAAGTAGTGGGATACAATAAATATTTTTAATTAATGTGTATAACGTTATATTAATAGGAGGGAGATATGGGAAGACGTGAGAAAGTAAGTTATACCATAAAGTCCGTGGCTCATGCTTTGGCCGTTTTGGAGGAACTTGGAAAAGAGGGGGATGAACTTGGGGTAAGCGAATTGAGCCGGAGGCTTAATCTTCATAAGAACAACGTCTTCCGGCTTTTGGCCACTCTTGAAACTCGGGGTTACGTGGAACAAAACAAGGAAACCGAAAACTATCGCTTGGGGCTTAAGATTGTTGAACTTGCTCAAAATTATTTAAAACAGAGTAATCTTTTAAAACAAATAAGGCCGATCCTCGAGGAAATTGTGGAGAAAACCAACGAAAACGTTGGGCTTGCAGTTCTAAGGGATCAATGGATAGTTTATCTTGACGTCATAGAAGCGGATCAGGTGGTGAAAGTGGCTTGTAGGGCCGGGTGGCGGATTCCTGCTTATGCTTCGGCTTCCGGAAAGGTCCAATTGGCCTATAAGTCCCAATCAGAGGTGGAAAAGCTCATCGATTGGAAGAACGTAAAGGCCTTCACTCCTAATACGATAACCAATAAGGAGAGTTTCCTGAAACATCTGGAGGAAATTAGAGAAAAGGGATATGCAATAGATAATGAAGAGTACGAAGAGGGAGTAAGGTGTGTAGCGGTGCCAGTAAGGGATTACACAAAAAGGGTCGTTGCAGCGATATCCCTTCAAGCCCCAAGTTTCAGACTCTCCGATGAGAGGATAGAGAACGAAATAGTGCCCCTCCTCAAGGAAATGGGGCTTAAGGCTTCGCAGAGATTGGGGTATACCGGCGTTTAGGGCAAAAGCTCCATTACCTTCCTCAGATCGTCCTCCGTATCCACGGAGGGCGATCTGTAAATGGAAGGAACGGTGAATATTTTGAAGCCGTTTTCAAGAAACCTTAATTGCTCTAATTTTTCTTCAAGTTCAAGAGGTGAAGGAGGAAGTGAAGTTATCTTGAGAAGTGTTTCTTTCCTATAAGCGTATACGCCTATATGTCGCCAGTAAAGTCCTTCCTTTACTTCCCCTCCGTCTCGGGGATAAGGAATGGGGGCACGGGAAAAGTAAAGGGCAAATCCTTCTTTATCTCTCACCACCTTGACCACATTCGGATCGATCCACTCCTGGTGGGAAAGGGGACCTATTAGGGTAGCTATCTCCACTTTTTGGTTTTTAAAGGCCTCAAATAGGGCATCTATCAATTGGGGGTCAAGAAGTGGCTCATCGCACTGAAGATTCACAACCACGTCCACTTCCATACCTCTAACTACTTCTGCCACCCGATCACTTCCCGAAGGATGATCCGAAGATGTTAGAACCGCTTCGCCTCCAAAGGACTTAACGGCTTCGAGGATCCTCTTGTCATCGGTTGCCACAAGCACAATATGGGCGCTTGTATTTTTGGCTATTTCATAAGCATACTGAACAAGGGGTTTTCCTTTTAGAAGGCGTAATGGCTTTCCTGGAAGACGCGAAGAAGCGTACCTTGCGGGAATGATGACCGCTTTTTTCAAGGTCCTATTCCACTTCTATTTTTTTCAGCTTTTCCCCTTCTTCTTTTAGTTTGGAGATCTTCTCCTCGAGAAGGCTCTTAAGGGCTTCCAGAACCTCTATTTTCGCCTTTCTCATATGTTCCCAAAAAGGGGAACGTGGAGACCTTAATCTTTCTATCCTCTCAAACAGTTGGGCCATTGGGCATTTATATTGCATTTTCGCCCTCCTCAAAGGAAATGACCAAATTATCGCCTTCGAATCTTGCCTTACGAGGGCTTAAAGAGGCTATCGTTTTGGGGAGTATCACGTGTCTCTTGAACACACCCACTTCGATTATGAGCTCGTCCCCTCTTTTACTCAGATGAATCTTATCCCGGGTGACAAAGGGCATTTTCAACGAAAGTTTATAAAGTCCATCCTCCTTGTAGAAATTGAAGGGAGATTCACTTCGGAAGACTTGAATCGGGTCATTCTCCCCGTAAAGGTCTTTCCCGAGCCTCTTTAAGCGTTCAATCCCACTCACCTCATCCTCGTAAAGGGGAACCTTAAAGACCGGAAGAGGGGCAAAGTAGGTCTCTATCTCCTCCAGGTATCTATCCTGAAGGAGCTGCCACCCCTTTATAAACTCACCCTCCAGTTCCTTGGGAAACACCTTGTTGACCACCACACCGTCCACACATAACCCATAGAGCGTGAAGTAAAGAAAGGCCCTTTGGGTCTCCTTCACCACGATTTTTTCAGGATTGGTGACAAGCCTAACGGAAGTTATCCGCGCATCGTTTAAAAGCTTCTCAACCCCATCGAGCCTCATGAAGAGTTCCTCTACCGCATCAAAACAACTCTCTTCAGGCATGGGGACATTGTAAAACTTTTCCACAAAAGGCCCTATAACTTTAGCGATCTTTCTTTCGAGGTTAAAGAACTTCTTCATATACCACTCGAAGATGGTGGGTAAACTCACAAACCTTATGGCCTCACCAGTAGGAGCACAATCAAGAATCACCACGTCGAAACTTCCCTTCTTGGCGTAGGTGTTAAGATAAAGAAGCCCGCTCACCTCCTCCATGCCCGGCAAAACCGCAAGCTCCTCGGCCAGTATCTCCTTTACCCCCGAAGCCCTGAATAGAGCGGTAATATAGCCGTGAACCTCTTTCCAATGGCGCCTTATCTCCTCCTGGATGTTGATCTCCTGAATCCATAGATTGGGAAAAATCTCAACCGGTTCCCCCTTAACATCAAAGAGGTTTTCTCCCACTTCAAAGACATCCGAAAGATTATGGGCCGTATCCAGGGATACTACAATGGTCTTATATCCGCGCTCTGCGGCCAGAAGACCGGTAGAGGCAGCGATACTGGTCTTACCAACTCCTCCTTTCCCAGCGAAAAGCAAAACCCTCATTACTCCTCCTTCACCAGCGCCACATCCAAAGCTTCCTCCGCCCTTTGGATGAAGTGAAACTTTAAGCCCTGTTTCACGTGATCGGGGAGTTCCTCCACGTCTTTCTCATTGCGTTTCGGAAGGATGATGGTCTTTATACCCGCCCTTTTCCCAGCCAATACCTTCTCCTTTATGCCTCCCACAGGTAGAACCTGTCCCCTCAAGGTAATCTCTCCGGTCATTGCCACATCGCTTTTTACGGGTCTGTTGGTCAAAAGGGAAACCAAGGCCACGAAGATGGCGATCCCGGCCGAAGGTCCGTCTTTCGGAATAGCCCCGGCTGGGACATGTATGTGGATATCGCTTTTGGAGAAAAAGTCCTCGGGTATGCCGAAGTCCCTAGCCTTAGACCGCACATAGCTCAAAGCCGCTTGAGCCGATTCCTTCATCACCTCCCCAAGGTGTCCGGTGAGGATCAGGCCTTTTCTGCCTTTCATCCTGGTGGCCTCGATAAAGATGATGTCTCCACCGGTAGGGGTCCAAGCTAAGCCGGTAGCGATACCTGGGGTGGTAATCCTTTCGGCCACTTCAGGATAAAATTTCTCCGGCCCAAGGAATTTGTAGACATTATCCTTCCTTACAATCACCTTTTCCCTTTTACCTTCGGCAACTTCCTTTGCCACCTGACGACATATGGCCGCTATCTCCCTTTCCAGGTTCCTTACGCCTGCTTCTCGAGTATAGGAGTTAATGATGGTGATAATGGCATCGTCCTCAAACTCCAAATCCTCTTCGGTTAACCCATGCTCTTGGAGCTGACGAGGAATAAGGTGGTTTTTGGCTATCATAAGTTTCTCATCGTCCGTATAACCCGGTAACTCCAGAACCTCCATTCGATCCCTAAGGGCAGGAGGTACCGTATCAAGCACATTGGCAGTGGCTATGAAAAGCACCTTAGAAAGGTCAAAGGGAACATCGATATAATGGTCGCTGAAGGCGTGGTTCTGTTCGGGATCTAAAACCTCCAGAAGCGCAGCCGCCGGGTCCCCTCGGAAGTCTATGCCGATCTTGTCCACCTCATCGAGCATAAATACAGGATTATTAACCCCTGCTCGTTTTATCCCTTGGATTATCTTACCAGGCAAAGCCCCTACATAAGTCCTTCGATGACCCCTTATCTCGGCTTCATCCCGAATGCCACCAAGCGAAATCCTCACGAATTTCCTTCCCATTGCCCTAGCGATGGATTTGCCCAACGAGGTTTTCCCCACCCCCGGAGGGCCGACGAAGCAAAGTATAGGGCCTTTCATGTCGTTTTTTAGCTTCCTAACGGCTAAGTACTCGAGGATCCTTTTCTTGACCTTTTCAAGATCATAATGATCCTCATCAAGGACCTGTCTTGCATGAGCTATGTCTAGGTTATCTTCCGTTGACTTTGACCAAGGAAGTTCTATCAACCAATCCAGATAGGTCCTTGCCACCGTATATTCGGCTGAGGCGGGGGGCATCTTGGAAAGCCTTTCGAGTTCTTTCTCGGCGGCCTTGCGAGCCTCTTCGGGCATCTGGGCTGCTTCTATTTTTTCCCTCAACTGCTTTATCTCCTGGGCGTGATCATCAAGCTCCCCAAGCTCCCTTTTTATGGCCTTCAGCTGTTCCCTCAGGTAGTATTCCCTTTGGGCCCTGTCTATGTCTTCCTTCACTTGGGATTGGATCTTATTGCCGAGCTCAAGGATCTGAACCTCCCTGGCCAAAAGGAAGTGAACTTTTTTTAGCCTTTCCTTCAGGTCAACCGTCTCAAGGACCTCTTGTTTCTCTTGGACCTTTATATTTAAATTGGCCGCAATTAAGTCAGCCACCACATTGGGATCCCGGATGCTCATCACCGCATTTTTGAGCTCATTGGTCAGATAAGAAGCAAGTTCTACTGCCTTTTGGAAAAGCGACCTTATGGTCCTCACCAAGGCTTCGACCTCTAAGTCGGAACCACTCACATAAGGAGGAACCTCCAAGACTTCCACTTCAGCCACAAAGTAAGGATCCGATTGAAGGAACCTTTTCGCTCTAATCCTCTCAAGCCCTTGGACTATGACCCTTTGGGTCCCATCCAACTCCTTCACCACCCTTAAGAGGTGAGCGGCCACCCCTACCTGATAAAGCTCTTGGGGATTTGGATCCTCGTCTTCGGGGTTATATTGGGTTAAAACCCCGATGATCCTTTCGCCCTCCATGGCATCGTCGATGAGCTTAATGGACTTTTTACGCCCTACCATGATGGGCAGGACCAGTTCTGGAAAAAGCACAGCTCCCCTCAGAGGAAGTATGGGCAGAAACTTCGGAATATTTCTCTTCTCCCGCTTTTCCCGTGGTATAAACAGCATCTCCCTCCACCTCGTCCTTTAATTTTTCTCAGGTCTTAAAATAAGCTTCATCCAGATGGGTGTCAACTTTTGAAGGGATTTAAAAAGGGGAGGTGAAATATTCTCTTACTTTTCCCAGCACTATCTTGGGGATATCCTCCTTATCCTTCACCAAGAAAAGGGAGACGTTATTCTTCTGCTTTAACCCTTCTCGGAATCTCGTGGCGTAAATGTTCTCTCCTATGTGAACGGCTGTGACCCTATTTTCAATGGAGTTAAAGAAGTCGATCAGCTTTTCCAAATTGGTTATCTGCATATCGGTGATGATGAAGATATCGGGTTTCTCCGCCTGCTTAAGTAGATACATCACATCGTTAAGATCAATGGCCGTGCCTCCGCCAAAGTATCTACATATGGCCCAATAAATCGACTCTTTTTCCTTACAGAAATCAAGGATCAGCTTATTGCCCCTGAAGGCATCCGAGAAGTTATAAACCGCCACCTTCTTGCCGTTTTTCAGGTAAGCGTTACAGGCACAGGCCGCACCCAAAACCGCATAAGAAAGCCTTTCGCGAGGATTGGTCATGCTTCCCGAGGAATCTATGATTATAAGACAATCCGGGATCTTCTCCATCTCGCCGAAGACTTCGCCTTCGCGTCTCACCCACGTCTGAGTTAAACCGGGCATTATCTTACCGAAGCTAGTCCAGGGATCTATGTCCTGAACGGGCTTCCCTACTTCCCACGGAGAATGCGAATGAGGGTGAAGGGCCCCGCTTTTCTCCATGGGCAGTTTCTTAATGGGAAGCGTGTAATTCTCGGCAAGCTTCATGTAATAAAGAAGATCCGCATCTATAGGATTACCTGCCCCTCGCCCCATACCCCCTACGGTATAACCCATCGCCGCAAGCTCATCCTTTAAGTCCTCAACTGTTTCCCTAAACTCCGTTATATCATCCACAGAACTGGCGAAGTCCCTTAACCCCTTATCGATTTCTTCAAGCGTATAGTTTTCAATGGAATGCTCACCCAAAGGGTTTTGGGCTTTTTTAGAGCTTTTTTGCTCGCTCTCCATCTCTTTCTGGAGAAACTCCTCCAACGTTTTGGCAAACTTCTTGATGCTCTCCTTCCACAGTCGCTTTTCCAGATAAGGGATCCGCGAAAGCCTTTTTATGCTCTCCTCTTCCCCTTGAGCTCCTAAGTCTATACCCCATATCACCTGATAAAGGAGGGCTAAAATCCTCTGGATCCCTTCCTTCGGCAGATGCCTATAAAGCTCGGGGATCTTGGTCTCACGTTCTTTCACACAATAGGTATTGGCCACTACATCCATAAAGTAGGAAGCGGCCTTTTGGGCAAGCCTTTTATCCCTCAAGACCTTTTTTGCTTCGGAATAAAGCATCAGATGGGTGTTAAAGTCCCACGGACAATACATGTAATGGGATATCCCGTGATCAAGAAGGGCCTGCAAAGCATCCTCGGGGTTCATCTTTTCGGTCAAAACTTGAAGGTAATTCACATTGATCGTCATCTGTTTGCTTTTAATCTCCAAAGCCACCTCTTCATCGGATTCCACAAGTTGGGGTGGAGGTATCTGAGGAAATAAATGATTACGCCTTACCTTAGGCCAGACCTTTCTCAAAAATTCCTCGAACATGCTTCTTTAAATTTAAAAATAATATGGCCGATAGTCATCGCTTGGAAAGATCAACTGCCCTTTCTCGTAAATCTTCCCTCCAACCACCTTTCCAAGCCCCTTGATCCGGCCACCCACAAGGATCTCACCGCCGGTCATCCCGTGGCCCGTGTTAAAGCCCACGTTCTGCTTGACTATGATCCTGCCCTTTTTCATCCCTGCCCCGGTGTAATTTTTGGCGCTTCCCTCAATTATAAGCTCACCTCCTTCAAGGCTTATCCCCGTAAAATCCCCTACATTCCCTTCAATGATAAGCCTCTTTCCTTCGGGAAGTCGGTAACCAAGAAGGTTTATCTTTATACCCACATCCTGAAGCCTTAAAACGATCTCCTCCTCTTGAGCGTTATTGCAAAGGGCCGAGATATAAACCCCTGCCGGTCCAGTGATCAAATAGGGGACCTGATCGGTCTTATCCAGCACATAACAAAACTCCTCGACGTCCTCAGCCGCATAATTTATGCCCTTTATGGCCTCTTCCGCTATGCTATAGGCCTTAATAACCGTACTATATTGCATAAGCCAAACCAGATCCTTTGCCTCGTTTTTCAAAAGGTTCTCGTATCCTTTGAGGATTTGATTAAGGGTCTCCTCTTTGGCTTTGAGGATCCTATCTAAGGGGAGTTCTTTCCCCTTTGACCTTGTACTCTGCCCGCGAAACTCTTCAAACGGATTCTTCATCTTAAACTCGCTATCTCCTTTTTTATCTCCTCATAAATCGGATGATCCCCATCAAGGGGTTCAACCGCCTCTCCCTCAAAGGCCCTTGAGGCAATAGCCAAAGCATCAAGAAGATAATCCCTTTGTTCAGTATAACGATGGAAGATCTCCTCGGTAGCCTCTTTGGCCAGATAGATCTGAAGGGGATCATTTCTCCCCTCCCCTTCCTTTTTGGATATATAGGAGTCGCGCCATTGGATTCTATGAGCCAAAGTAAAAGGAAGAACCGTCCTTACATGCTCAAGGTCCACCTCATCGTCCTCAAGGAACCAAGCCAAGGCTTGAGAATACCCTATAACCGAGATGGGAAGCCTGTTTGAGGCGCAGTTTTTAACGTGATAACAGAGATAACCCGTATAATGGCACCCCTCGGGGCATCCTTCAACACTTCTCTTCTGACCATAACGGTGACAGAAGGAAAGTTCCGCAAGAACCATCCTTAGAAAGGCATTGGCATCAAGGTCAAGGGGCATTTGGGCCATCTCTTTCCTTATGGAAAAACGCTCCTCTTTGCTCAGACTCTCGATTCCCACCTTCTCCTTCAGGTAATCCCTAAAAACCTCGGAAAGTTCCTCAAGACCTTGAAGCTTCTCCTTATAGGGGATCTGAGATCTTAAAAGCTTGTGATACCTTTCCTCAAACTCCTGGTGTCTTAAAGGATTATCAAACCTTGATCTTCTTCCTATGTAAAAGGCCAGATTGGGCCCTGGATGCCTTGATTCGACCATCACGTCAAACCTATCCACTAAAGGCGCTATTATGGTGTTAGTGCCTCGATCTTGATAGTTGGCGGTGGCAAAAAGGGCGTATTCGTCATTTATGATCATCTCGTTAAGGTACTCCCAATTACCCCTATCAACTCCATCAAGAATCATCGATTGTTTGGTTTCGGGGAGCCTATTTATCTCATCGACGATTTTAACCGGAAGCTGAACAAAATTACTCCAAACAACAACCTCTTTTCCCTGGTTTAGGGCTCCCAGATCTGGCCTTCCCACGATCTTTTCTTCAGTCTGTTCGGGATGCCCCGAGACCTCGCTTCCCCATATGACGCCAAGGGGTATACCGTAAATGAGACAACTTATGTATTCGGCCGAGGTGGTCTTACCAAGACCCGGTTCCCCTATTATAAGCTCCTTTCCACCATAAAGGGCTGTTAAGATCCCAAAAAGAAGGGCCGAGTTATACTTTTCCCCCTTGACCTCAAGATCAGGTCGATTAAGGTAAAAGTTTTCGCTTATAAAGCGATAGATCCTTCTCACCCTTTCCTGGTAACCATTTCTTAAGACCATTTCTCACCTCTTTTTTAAAAAGCCTAAAGTAAGGTTAGCACCTAAAAAAGAAGGAGGCAACCCTTAACGAAGGGTTTCCCAGGAACACTCTTGGAAAGATTGGCAACATTGAACACCTGTACAGTTTCCCGTGGGAAAATGAACGGCACACTCCTTACTTCCGTTATAAGAAATCCTAAAACAGTAGTCCCCTGCTTGTCTTCCATAGGGAACCGCAGTGGCGGTGTAATTGCCATCACTAAAATTAAGGTAAATCGTATACTCCTTGGCCATATTCGGGGAACACCCAGGAAGTTTTGACCAATTATCGGTATAAACTCCATGTTCTGCCTTATACATCTCTTGAGCCGCATGAATGGTCATTAAGGCATTAAAAGCTTCAGCTCTTTTTGCCCTTTTCACATACTTAGTATAGGAAGGAATGGCAATCGCTGCCAAAATCCCAATTATGGCAACCACAATCATCACTTCAAGTAAAGTCAAACCCTTCTTCATCTTCATTTTAAAAGGCCTGGAACCAAAAGGCCCCAGGCCTTGGGTTATTTTAAGAAAGAAGTTTTAAGATCATGGACAGTTAGGAGTATTAAATCTCTTTTCTCGAACGCTTGTAGGAACGTATTTATCCTCAATGCTCCATTCCCAACATTTATCATAAGTCTCATTATTTGCCCTATAAATCACATAAAGGGTAAGCGTCTTACTATCAACTCCTGTTCCAATGTTGCCAAGGGTTGCATTTATGGAACAATAAGTGTTGTTGCCGTATGTCTCTCTTCCTCCCCACGTCATACTGGTCACATATCTACTTGTTTTTCCTCCTCCAATATCGTCTATGCTAGTTGGCATACTTCCATATGAAGTATGATACTCCGCTATGGCATTCGCCATTCCCGAAAGCAAGCTTATTGCCTCACTTACCTTCGCCCTTTTCGTATAATCCATATAGGTGGGAATAGCTATGGCGGCCAAAATGCCCAAAATGGCAACAACGATCATCAACTCAATCAGCGTGAAACCCTTTTTCGCCTTCACCCTTTTCTTTAAAACACTTAAAACTTCCATCCTCCACCTCCTTTAAAGGTTTAAAATTTTAAAAATTTTAACTCAATTCAAACTTCTGGAGAATCCCTTTGTTTCATCTAATACATTTAATGCCATAAAAAGGTGTTTGTCAAGCTAATTTTTTCTCCTTCTTCCTTTTCTTCTCCAACTGAGGCTTAGAAAAAGCACTAAAAGTAAAAGGACTAAAAGAAAATACGTATTCCCCAGCTCAATTCCTCTCTCCCTTTCTTTTTTACGGTATTCCCAGGGGGGAATGGGGCTTTCATCTTCCCATAAGCCAACTCTATTTTCCCTTGCCGTTTTTTCGAGGGTAAAATAGGAAGGGATCTTACAGTATTTTCTGTAAACCCAGGCCATCCCGCTTTTTACGAGCTCCTCATTTACCGAGATCTCCCCATCAAGAAATACCTCTCCCAAAACCCGCCCATACTGGTCAGTTCCTCTCTCTTTTACCTTAACGTTTTTCTCCAAAAGGAGTCTCGATAAGAAATCCTTGGCAGTTCTCCCATAGGGTTGTAAAAGCTCAGGGGCATCTATACAATAAAGCCTCACTTTTACCTCTTGCCCATCAATTAAAACCAATATGGTATCACCATCAAAAACCTCTATGACCTTTCCCTCAAGTGAAAGGCCCAAAGAAGGGAAAAGAAAAAGAACACTTAAGAAAATTATTAAAAGACCCCTCATCTTCTTTCAGTTACCTCAAAAACTCGAAGATAAGGGAAATTTGAAAAAACGAGCTTGAAGTTTCCGACTTCACCCTCCTCAAAGAAAAGCCTTTGAAACATGGTGCTTTGGACCTTGGGATGAGCCACCCATCCAAAAAGATGGTCTTTCTTTTTCACTAAAATAAGGAAAAAACCATCCCCTTCTTTCAGGTTTTCCCTTTTTTGAGGAAAATCCCTATCATCTAGTTCAACCATCTTGACCCTTCCTACCTTTATAACGTCCCCTCCCCTTAATTGTAAGATCCCTTTTTTAAGCTCAAAAATCCCATTTTGACACCTTATCCTTTCCTCATTCATCTTGCATAAACCAAGGGGAAAGTAAAAAAGGTGTTCTGCCTTTTCCCTTTCGGGATCCCAAGTTCCAAAAAAGGAGATCCAAAAAAATTTACTTATGTCATCACCCGTTAAAAGAAGGTAAATCTTACTTTTCAACTCCTTATTGTAAAGCCCGTTCTCTATCTGGCTTATTATGGAAGAAGGACTTTCCCCCTTTTCAAGAAGCTCCCTTATCCCCTCTTCTCCAAGGGAGGTGGTGCCGTTAATGATGTTATAGGCTTTTTCGGGATCATCTAAGGCCAATGACCTTGCCACAAGAATGCTCTTTGGCCCTCCCCAACTTCCTCCATCATGATAAACGGGCCTTTTGGCTACAAGGGAGATAACATAACCGTAATCCCACCAGGACCATACGAAACTTCCTTCCGGAGTTATCCTTTCGAGCTCCTTTATTCCTTCCAAAAGGGGCCTCCCGTAGGGGCAAAGGGGAACAAAAGTCAGACTTTTAGGGGAAACGCTTGAAAGAAGCAATAAGATCAATAAAGCCACCTTTATGAGTACGGGATTAAATTTTAACCTTCCCTTTAAGACCTCAAAGCAATATTGAAGCAAAACCCCAAGGCCAAGCCCTACAAAGGGGCCAAGCCATATCATAAAACGCCTCGCTCCAAAAAGGCTCATTAGGCCAAGTATAAAAAGAGGGGAGATCAAAAGGGGCCTTCTGGTTTTAAGAAAAATAACCAAAAAGCCAAAAAGACCTAAGAAGCCAATCACATAATGACTTGAAACCATGGAAAGAACGACCTTAATGGGAAGCCTTTGCAGTTCGCTTACTGAGCGAGCAAAAACCGAACGAGGTATAAAGCCCAATTGTTCGGGCAAAAGCCCAGGTATATAGCCACTTATCATCTGCAAAAGGTTAAAAATCCCGTTGAAAAGTATTAAGGGATTTGAAAAAAGGGCTAAAATAAGCGTTCTTTTTGCCGATTCCTTAAGGGATAATTTTTCGACCAAAAAAAAGGTCAAACCGTAAGCCACCAAAAGGGGTAAGAGTAAACCTGGGTGGCTGTACCACCACTGGTAAAGATGAACGAAAATGCTAAACAAGATCAGGTTTTTCAGATTGAAATCCTCAAGGAGCAAAAACATGGAATAAATAACCGCAAAGAAAAACACCAAAGCTATTGCTTCAGTATCGATCCTCAAAAGGTCGGTCCTTATGACGTACTCAAGACATAACCCACCCCCTAAAGCCATACCAAAACCACATAGCTCTCCCCAAAGCCTCTTCCCTATTCCATAAAGCGGAAAGGCTAAAAGAGAGCCCAAAAAGGGGATTAATGGAAAAACCACAAAAACCCTCTCGGGAGAAACCCCCGTCAAATAAGACAAAAAGGCCAAAAGAACCGAAATAAGAGGAGGAATCGAGGGAAACCTCACGGCCCTTTCGGAATCAGGGTTAAGTTGATTATCAGGGGCATTCCTCAAGGGATCAGGTGCTTTCCCTTTATAGGAACCTTCTTTAAAAAGATGGGCAAGGCGCAAAAAGTAATAACCGTCAGAAGAAGAAAGCAGGGGAATGTTTTTGCCCCAAAAATAAAACTCTTTTTCCTTGAAGATAAAATTGGCTTGATAAAGTCTTAAGGAGAAAAGGATCAAAAAGGCTAAAAAAGGAAGCACTAGCCCCTTCAACCGCACCATAGAAGCACTCTATAAGAAAGTTTAAAAATTGTCAAAACTTAAGGAGGAGGAAAAAGGCAAAAAGGCCATCTGACTTCCTTTCTGGCTTTGGCTCGGCTTTTTAAATAACCACCGGAGGCTATCCCATATCCCACTGGATGCCCTTTATAAAGCACTATCTGTTGACCTTTCCGGTTTGGTTCAAGGGGAATGGGTTTATGTTTCAAAAAGAAGAGCAACTCCTTAGGATCCTTTAGGTCGATCACGTTTTTGGTGGCCCATTTGCTTAAAAATTGGGCTCCCCAGGTAGTTAAAATGGGAAAGCTTCCCTCTAATTTAACCAGAGGAAGGCCTCGATGACTGTACTTATAAAAAGACATGTTTTTGGCCTCAAGGGGATAGATGCGAAGTTCCTTAGCCCTTTCAAACAAAAACCCTTCAAAGAGATCCTGAGAGAGGCCAAAGTGATCGGTAAGAACATCCAAAAAGCTCTTTACCCTATTGTCCCATCTGTCAACTAATGGCAAAGGTTCCAACGGGGGTCGTTCTTTAGGAGGTTTATTTTCTCGGACTTTTCTTAATTTGGCGATAAAAAAGCCTTCACCTGGTACTTCATGTTGATAAATCCTTATTGTGCGTTCTATCCCCTCTACGAATCTTTCACCTCTAAACTCCTTAAGACCAGCTCTTGCCTTGAAGGCATTCCATCTTATCTCCTCGATCTCAAGCCCGTATTCTTTTACCGCTCGTGAGATCAGGGCCTCGTTTTCTAAGGGGACAATCGTACAGGTGGAATAAACCAGAATCCCACCCGGTTTTAAGGCTTTAATGGCGCTTACAAGAAGGTTCCATTGTAAATGGGAGAGCTTTTCCGATCGCTTCATCTTCCACCATTTTAAGGGTTCAACTGAGGTCTTAAGCGTTCCCAGAGCACTACAAGGAGGATCCAAGAGCACCTTATCAAACGTCTCAAAGTAAAGCTTCCCCAAACGATTCCCATCAAGAAGGGTTACTACCGCATTTATCACCCCGAGCTTCATCAAATTGTAGGAAAGGGATTTGGATCGCTTAACCGATACCTCATTGGCCAGAATAAGTCCCTTATTCCCCATAAGAGAGGCCATTTGGGTGGTTTTTGACCCCGGAGCCGAAGCCACATCAACAACAAGCTCCCCTTCTTTTGGTTCAAGCACCAAAGGAGGAACCATGGAGCTTGGGTCTTGAAGGTAAATGTTACCCAGGTAGTGGGAAAAGCTACATCCCAAAGGAAATGGTTCCTCTAAGACCGAATAGGCATGAGGAAGGCCATCTAAAGGAAGGGCTTTAAAACCCTCTTCCTCCAAAAGCTTTAAGGCCTTTTCGTCATCGGTCCTCAGGGTATTTATTCTGAAAAACGGAGGTGATTTAAGGCCTATTGTGGAAAGAAAGGCCCCCTTTTCCTCACCCAAAAGGTCTTCCAAAAAAACCAAGAATTCTTCCGAGAGCTGGGGCATCAGAAAAGCTTCATCTGGGTTTCTGGGACCTTTTCGTCCCTGGGAGTCTCATCCCGAGAATCCGGAAAGATTTTTATTTTACCATAAACCCCATCGAACCCCGGAACAATCTCAAGTTCACCCTTACGGACTCGGAGGATCCCCTCATATATTTTTGGAGGCGCAATCCTTCGAAGCTCCTCAGGAGGAAGCTCAAGAAGGACCTTAAATTCCGATTCTCCTTGTTCTATCAACCGGAAATACTCCCGATCAACGGCTTTAGAACCCTTCCCAACGCCTAAGGCTTCGGCGATTATCTCCTCAAGAGGAATGATATGTATAGCAGGGATGGCCCCAGGTGGAATGAAGCCCTCGGGTCTATCGGCCAACTCCTCCACTCGGTGCATAACCCCAACGGTTAAAGGTTTGCCGCATTTGGGGCATAAGTAATTGTGAGCCTTTGTCTCCTTGGGAGAGAACAAAACCCCACAAATCCTATGACCATCGTAATGGTATTTGCCTTCTTCAGGGAAAAACTCGACCGTGAAGGCAAGCCCTTTCGGATCCTTTTCCTTTATCGCCCTAACTATCTCGTAATAGGAAAGCTCACAACAAAAGGCAGTAGCCTCCCGAGCTACATGTCTTGGCGAATGGGCATCGGAGTTGGAGATTATGGAAATTCTATCCAGATTTGAAATGCGCCAGTTCATCTGAGGGTTTGAGGAAAGCCCGGTCTCAATGGCATAAACGTATTTCGCCTCTTCTTCAAAACATTCTTCCAACGAATCAAACCCCGAATTGGCCCCAAAAACCGAAAACCAGGGAGTCCAGGCATGAGCAGGAACAATAAGACAATCCTCAGAACAATCAAGCACCATCTTCACCAAGTCCTTAACCGGAAAGGTGAACGTGGGCCTTCCGTCCTGAGAAAGATCCCCGTAATGGGAAAGAAGTTTATTTATCTTTTCAGCAGTCTCAATATTGGGGACGAAAATTAAAGTGTGAACCCGGCGATTTTTCTTAGGACCTTGATCAAAGATATTGCAAACCTCTCCGGTAATTATAAGCCCAACCGACCGTTCTCCCTTTTTAAGACGATAAA
The DNA here is from genome assembly GCA_964543765.1 of uncultured Thermodesulfobacteriota bacterium. Classification (GTDB taxonomy): domain Bacteria; phylum Desulfobacterota; class B13-G15; order B13-G15; family B13-G15; genus B73-G16. The sequence continues at coordinate 16,372 of CAZIZI010000005.1, read as the reverse complement.
TCCCTGGTTCGCTTTCCTCAAGCTTTTCCTTAATCTCCGCAAAATAAGAAGGATGGGTAAAATCACCCGTTCCCACAATACTCAAACCCTTAATCTTTCCCCACCGAACAAGACCTTCTAGGTTCATCTCAGGGCTTGTGGCCCGACTGAAGGAGCTATGAACGTGAAAATCACAGAGGAAATATCTCATTTCCACCTGTCCTTCCACCACTTTAAAAGCCTCTGAGAAATCTCCTTCTCATAGCCCCTTTCCGAAGGTCGATAATACCCTCCTTTAAGGCCTTCGGGCAGATATGTTTGTTCTACAAACCCTTCTTTGTAATCATGGGGATAAAGGTAATCTTTGCCATAGCCCAATTCCTTTAATAACTTCGTAGGGGCATTTCTCAAATGAAGAGGCACCGGAATAGCCCCTTTTTCCTTCACCTCTTCTCGAGCCTTCTCAAGAGCCACCATGGCGGAATTGGATTTGGGGGCTGTGGCCAGATAAAGGGTCGCTTCAGCTAAGGCCAGCTCTCCTTCGGGCTGCCCCAAAATTTGAAAGGCTTGAAGGGCGCTTACGGCGACAAGGAGCGCCATCGGGTCGGCCAAGCCTATGTCCTCGGCAGCACATACGATCATCCTTCTCGCTATATAAAGGGGGTCCTCTCCCGATTCGAGCATTCTCGCAAGCCAGTAGATGGCCCCATCGGGATCACTGCCCCTTATGGACTTTTGATAGGCGCTTATCAGGTTGTAATGCTCCTCGCCTTCCCGATCGTAAAGAAGGGGTTTCTGAGTTGATTGAAGAACGATTTCTTTCCCTATAAACTTTTTTCCGTTTCTTTCTTCGGCCAAAATGAAAACCATCTCCAGCGTATTTAAAGCCCAACGAGCATCACCCTGAGAAAGAGAGGCAATAAGCTCCAAAACCCCATCCTCAAGTTCAATCTTAAAGGCCCCAAGTCCCCTCTCAGGATCGGAAAGCGCCCTTTTTAAGATAAGAAGAACCTCATCATCCCTTAAAGCTCGAAGGGTAAAAACCCTTAATCGCGATAAAAGCGAAGGAATAATTCCAAAGGAGGGGTTATTAATGGTTGAACCTATGAGGATAATGGTACCTTTTTCAACCCAAGGGAGAAGGGCATCTTGCTGGGCCCGGTTAAACCGATGGATCTCGTCAAGGAAAAGTATGGTCCTCTGTCCGGCTCTTAATCGCTTTTGAGCCTCAACTATTGCATCTCTTACTTCTTTCAAACCCCAAAGTACCGCACTTCCGTAAACGAAATGGGCCCTTATGGCCTTGGCAAAAAGTTCTCCCAAGGTGGTCTTCCCACAGCCGGGAGGCCCCCAAAGCAAAAACGAAATAACCCTTTTGGACTCTATCATCCTTCTCAAAGGCCCCTTTTCCCCTAAAAGATGTTCCTGTCCCACGAACTCATCAAAACTCAAAGGACGCATTCTCCAAGAAAGGGGTTCGCTTACGATCTGAGATACCAAGAATCAAGCCTCCTCAAAGCCTTAAGCTTCTCGGTGTCACCAATTTTGGCCCGGGAAAGACAATCCTTTAGGACCTCGATGGTCATATCGTAAAGGACTCGATTAACGGGATAAGGCCTTCCATCTTTACCACCATGGGCAAAACTAAAACGAGCGGGGTCCTTAAAACACGGGGGCTCACCGTAAAGAAGTTCGGAAAGAAGGCTTAAGGCCCTCAAAGCTTTGGGACCAAGGCCTTCAACCAGAAGCACCTCCTCAAAGCCTTGTGGTTGAGTTTCACAAGTCTTAAGAAGGATCTTCTGCATTCTTTCCTCGGAAAGATCTTCAAGAGAGACATAATGTCTCTCAGGAAGCACCAAGGTTTTTAGCGATCTTAATTCCTTCATAACTGAAGAAGGAGGAGAGTTACAGATCTCAACAATAGCCCTTCTTGCCCCTTCACTTTCTTTAGCTACCAAGTTAAGGGCGTTTGTCCTCTGGTCACAGCATATGGCCTTATGGGGATCGGAACAAAAATCCTCCAACTCATCTGAAGACCAATGGTACCTTCGAGCATAGTGATTATCGGGATTCATCCCTTGCTGGATCACACACCAGTGGCCTTGGGAGGTGAAGAAGAAGGTGTGATGATAAAGGTGATACCCGTCCTGAAGAGCCGCATTATCGATCTTGGCCACAAGACGACTGATCCTTATAAAATCACTAACTTCCATTCCAAACCTTTCTCCATAACTGGAGATCTCTTCAGGGGTCCGAAGAGCCATTTTACCTTTTCCACCTGCTACAAAAATCCTAAGCTCTTTCTCTCGGCCTTTTAAGGCCTCTTTCAAAGCTCCACATACGGTCGTTGTCAATCCGCTTGAATGCCAGTCGAACCCTAAGAGACAACCCAAGGCCTGAAACCAAAATGGATCCGAAAGCCTCCGCAAAACCTCTTCTTGACCAAATTCAAACACCAAAACCTCAAGGATCCCCCTGCCTAAGTTGACCATCCTTTCGAAAAGCCACCTGGGAGCCTCACCCCAATGAAGAGGTAAAAGGGCCTCGCCCCTCTTCATTTACAACTCCTTTTGTTTGAAGATAACACTTAAAGTGCAAAGGGTAAAGCGTGAGGGGATAGGCTTTCGGTTTGACTTAATGTAACGGAATTTATAAGTTTAAACTCGGATGGCCGAAAAGCTTAAGGAGCTAGAAGAAAGGCTCGGATATAGTTTTAAGGAAAAGGCCCTCTTAAGGGAAGCTCTCACTCATCCGAGTTACGGCTTTCCCCATAACGAGAGGCTCGAATTTTTGGGGGATTCGGTTCTTGGGGTCTGTATAACTCATCTGCTCTTTGAGGCCTTTCCTTATGCCAAGGAGGGGGAACTCTCCAAAAGAAGGGCCCATTTGGTAAAAGAGGAGACCCTCTTTGAGATCTCGCATAAACTTGGGCTTTTTGAGTTTTTGAGATTGGGAAAGGGGGAAGAGCTTGATGGGGGAAGAGGGAAGCCTTCGGTTTTGGCCAGTGCCTTTGAGGCCTTAATTGGAGCCATTTACCTTGATGGAGGTTTAGAGGAAGCTTTGAAGATCATAAGAAGGCTTTTTGAGGATTTTATAAAAGAACCCTCTCTTAAACATACCGATTATAAGACTCAACTTCAGGAGTTAATCCAGGCAATCTTTAAGGAGACGCCCGTTTATAAGGTCATATCCGAAAAGGGACCTGATCACCAAAAGACCTTTGAGGCTGTAGTGCGTATAAAGGGGCATATTTGGGGGAAAGGCGAAGGAAAAACGAAAAAAGAAGCCGAACAAAAAGCAGCTAAGGAGGCTTTAACCAAGCTAAATGAGAAGGGTAATTCCCATCTTCATACCTAATCTGGGTTGTAAGATCCGATGTGTTTATTGTGACCAGGAAAAAACCGTCGGAAAAAGCCCCCAAGTTCCATCTCCTGAGAGGATAAGGGAAGAAATAGAATTATGGCTCAAAGAGAGACTTAAAGAAAAGGAAGAAGTTCAAGTGGCCTTTTTCGGTGGAAGCTTTACGGGGTTGCCCTTCTTTTTACAGGAAAGGCTTCTTTTTTCGGTCCATCCCTTTATTGAAAAGGGTCTCATTAATTCTATCAGGCTTTCCACAAGACCTGATTTAATCGATGAAAGGATCCTCGAGCTCTTAAAAAGGGGAAAGGTAAGGACCATAGAATTGGGAGTCCAATCTATGGATGCGGAGGTGTTGAAGTTAAGTAAAAGACCCTATGGGGTTGAAACTGTCATGAAAGCTTCTGAACTAATTAAGGAGTGGGGCTTTGAGCTGGGGATCCAGATAATGGTAGGACTTCCAGGAGAAACGGTTTATTCCTTCAAAGAAACCGTGAAAAGGGTTATTCAATTGAGACCTTCTTTTGTCAGGATTTATCCAACACTTGTCTTAAGAGGTACGGAACTTGAAAAATGGTATCGGGAGGGGCTTTATAAGCCTTTGGAGCTTTGGGAGGCCGTGGAGCTTTCCAAAGAGGCCCTTTACGAGTTTCAAAGGGCTCAAATCCAAGTGGTAAGGATCGGCTTACAAAGGGAAGAGGAACTCGAAAGAAACCTCGTAGTTGGTCCCTATCATCCCGCTTTTGGCGAACTGGTGAGATCTGCCCTTTTGTTGGATAAGTTAAAGCTTTACCTTCAGGATAACCCCAAAAGGGCCTTGGTGAGGATAAACCCCAAGGATGAATCACTTCTTTATGGCCACAGAGGCGAGATTTTCAAAAGATTCAAAGCCTTATTTGAAAAGACCGAGATGGTTTTCCAGAAGGATGAAACCATAAACAGGGGAGATTTAAAGGTTGAGATTCTCTCTTAAGGTTTTTCTCTTTTGGGTTTTTCTCTTTTGTTTCTCTTGTGCCCCAAAGGTCATATATCCGCCTCCTCAAATCCAGAAGGTCCAGTATGGCTTAGCCTCTTGGTATGGGGAAGCCTTTCATGGAAGGGCGACCTCAAGCGGTGAGATCTTTGACATGAACGAGTTAAGTGCCGCTCATAATTTTCTTCCCCTTGGGACCTTAGTGATGGTCACCCATTTGGGGAACGGCCGGTCGGTTCTGGTGAAGATAAAGGACCGGGGGCCTTTGGTGGAGGGAAGGATCATCGATTTGTCTTATGCTGCAGCAAAAGCCCTGGGGATGGTGGAAGAAGGAGTGGCCCGGGTAAAGGTGGAAGTGATATGTTTTCCGGAAGGGCCTCTGGTCTTCGGTTATACCCTTCAAGTAGGGGCATTTTCGGAAGAGAAAAAGGCCAAGGTCCTTTATGATAGGCTAAAAGCCCAAGGCTTTGTCCCTTACATAGTGCCCTTTAAGACGGAAAACGGAACTTATTGGCGAGTTAGAATAGGGAATTTTCTAAAGGAAGGAGAAGCTCGCGCATTTGCCGAAAAATTGAGACTTTTGGGTTATGATGTGATCATCATGGCTTATTGATTTTTGTTATTGAAAGATAAGGGGTATGGATGTTAAGGTATCCTTAAAATACGGGAAGGAGGTATTTGATGAAAAAATTAGCTTTAATTTTGCTTTTGTCCCTTTTATGCTGTTACGGATGTGTTTACCTTGTAGCGGCAGGAGCGGGAGCGGCGGCAGGAGTTGTCACTTACAAATACATAAGTGGGGAACTCCGAGTTCAATATCCCTATCCCTTGGAAAAAGTCTGGCACGCCACAGAAGAGGCAGTAAAAGATATGGGAATTTCCGTGACCGAAAGAGCTCGAGACACCTTTTCGGGATCACTTAAAGGTAAAACGGCAACCGGAACTCCGGTAAGCATCAAGGCCAAACAGTTAGAGGAAAGGGTCACCCTCATCAGGATTAGGGTTGGGACTTTTGGCGATGAGGCAGCTTCCATGAGGATTAAGGATGCGATAGATAAGAGGTTGGGGATATGAGAAAGGTCGCCATTTTTATGGGTTCGAAATCGGATCTTTCGCATTGTGAAAGGATAAAAAAAAACCTTGAGCTTTTCGGTCTTGAGGTGATCATGAAGGTTGCTTCGGCTCATAAGACTCCAGAAAAGGTCCTGCAACTTGTAAGGGAATTCGAAGAAGAGGTGGAGCTTTTCATAACTGTAGCCGGAAGGAGCAATGCCTTAAGTGGGCTTGTGGATGCACAAACCTATAAACCCGTTATCGCCTGTCCGGTCCCCAGTGATAAGTTCGGTGGGGTTGACATTTTCTCAAGCTTAAGGATGCCTTCCGGGGTAGCCCCCTTGGTGATTCTTGAACCCGAAGAAGCAGCTTTAGCGGCAGCTAAGATCATTGGGCTTTACGATCCTCAAGTAAGGGAGAAAGTAAAAGCTTATCAACAGGAAAAACGAAAGGAGGTGGAGGAGGCCCAAGTTTAGGTTTGAAGGGAAACAAAAAGATTTTTGGAGGCATAGAATTGGAGATAAAGAATTATCTTTTGGTTGTAGGTAAAGGAGGAGTAGGTAAAACTACCTTGAGTCTTCTTTTGGCACTGAGGTGGTTAGAGAAAGGAAAAAGGGTTGGAATTTTAGATGCAAATCTCTCCTCACCCGATATTCCCCTTTATCTGGGGATTCCTCCTTTGGGCATTGAGACCTTGAAGGAAGACATTGAACCTTTGGAGGTAAGAGGCTTAAAGGTCTTGTCGCTTGGTCTCTTTTTGGAACGACGATGGACTCCGGTGAGCTGGAGGGGACCCATAAGGCACAGGGTTTTACAGCATTTTTTGAATAAAGTCCAATGGGGGGATCTTGAGCTTTTGTTAATCGATATGCCTCCTGGAATAGGAGAGGAGCATCTTACATTGGGCGAACTTCTCAAGGGAAAGGCTCAAGTGTTGTTTGTGAGTGACTCTTCTAGGGGAGCGGTTTTTGAGGTGAAAAGGCTTAACACCCTTTTCCGACAATTAGGGATTAAACCGATAGGGGTAGTTCTCAACAAGGAATCGTGGCACAGACCAAGGGGCTTAAAGCTTAAGCTCCTTGGGGCGATTCCATTTGAACCCGAGTTGCTTTTGGCCTCGAAAGAAGAAGGAGGGTTCTTATATTTTGAGGGAAGCAAAACCTTCCGCACTTCCTTAAAACGGTTGGCGAATAGATCCTTCCGAATGCTCAATCAAGAACCCGGATATCCTTTAACCCTCAAGGCCAGAATCCTTTTAAAAGGAGGATAGAATGGAAGTTTGGGAAGCCATAAGGGGGAGAAGATCCATAAGGAAGATGAAAAGTGACCCAATCTCGGAAGAAACGGTCCTGGAGCTACTTGAGGCCGTAAAATGGGCCCCTTCGTGGGCTAACACTCAATGTTGGGAGGTGATACTTGTAGGAAATCCTGAAACGAAGGAAAGCTTGGCCCAAACTCTTTTGAGTTCCCATCCTCACAATCCGGCTTATGAAGCCACCAAAAAGGCTCCCTGGGTCCTGGTGTTTTTGGGACAAAAGGGGAAGGCTGGGTATTTTCAAGGAAAACCCGCTACTGACAAAGGTGACTGGCTTATGTTTGACGTGGGGCTTGCAGTTCAAAATTTTTGTCTTGCGGCTTGGGAAAAGGGATTGGGGACGGTTATTGTAGGAGCCTTTGACGCGAAAAGGGTAAAGGAGATCCTAAAAGTTCCCGAGGACAGGGAGGTGGTGGTGATTATTCCTTTAGGCCTACCTGAGGAAATCCCCGAACCCAGGAAGAGAAAGGAAGTTCGAGAGTTCTTATATAAGGAAGTTTTTGGTGAAAGATAAAGGGTGAGGGATAGTGAATGAAATACGTTTATGGTCCAGTCATGTCTCGAAGGCTCGGCATAAGTTTAGGGATCGATCTTGTCCCCAAAAAGACTTGTAGTTTCGATTGTATCTACTGCCAAGTGGGAAGGACCACCAATAAGACCATAAAAAGGGAGGAGTACATCCCTTTAGAAGAAATACTTCGAGAAGTAGAAGAAGCCCTGAAGAATCCCCCGAAATGGCTTGATTTTCTAAGCGTTTCCGGTTCGGGCGAACCCACCTTACATTCAAGAATAGGTGATCTTCTTAAGGAATTAAGGGAAATGAGCCCTTATCCATTGGCGGTCATAACCAATAGCTCCCTTTTATTTATGGATGAGGTAAAAGAGGCGCTTCTTCTTGCGGATGTGATCTTACCCTCCCTTGATACGGCAAACCCCAGTGTTTTTGAGACCCTCAATAGACCCCACCCGGACCTGAAGCTCGAAAATATTATTCAAGGCCTTAAGGACTTTCGGAAGGTCTTTAAGGGGAAGATATGGCTTGAGGTACTCCTTTGTCGGGGCATAAACGATAATCCGCCTGATATAGCGTTGTTGAATGAGGTAATTTATCAAATAGACCCTGATTTGGTTCACGTTCACACCGTCTCAAGGCCTGGAGCTGAAGATTACGCCTATCCGGTACCGGAAGAAAGGCTTAAAGCCATAGCCTCTGAACTCGGACCCAAGGCTTTTCTTATCTCCTCTTCTCACCAAAAAAAAGGATCCTCCCCTCGTGAAGACCTTGAGGAGAGGATCCTTAGGATACTGGATACAAGACCTCAAACCTTAGAAGACCTCGTGATAAGCCTGGGCTTTGAGGAAGGAGAAATCCTTCCATTGATCGAAAAGCTTATGAAAAAGGGAAAAATAAGGTCTCGCCTTTTCCATCATCGCCTTTACTATGAAGCCTTGACGAAGTGATAAAGCAATCTATCCCCTTCAAGCCTTATCACTTCAGGGACCATCTCCATACCGACCTTAAGCTCTTCTTCAGGGATATCCTTGGAGATCCAACCGAAAACCTTGTATTGCCCAAAATCTAAAAGCCCCAAGGTGTAAGGCAAGACCTTCTCAAACCCCACAGGGGCGTAAGTCAAGCGCGTAAAGCTCAAAAGCTTGCCCTTACCCTCTACTTCAAACCACTCTACCTCGCTCGATAAGCATTCGCAGCAGTCCGCCCGAGGAGGGAAATAAAGCTTACCGCACTTCTTACAACGAGTCCCCGCCAATTTGCCCTTTTCCAAGTAATCGATAAAATCGTTCACTTTGCTTATAGCAGTAAAACTCACAACCCCAAACTTCTCAAAACGGGTATCCTGTTCCTTTTTTTCCTTCATGGCCTTACCTCCCCATTATGATCACATTTCCATAAAGGCCAACGCCCCCTATGTTATGGACCAAGCCGATTTCGGGGTCCTTTACCTGCATAGGACCAGCCTCACCTCTCAATTGAAGCACGATCGTACGAACCTGAGAGCCACCCGTTGCCCCTATCGGATGCCCTTTGGAAAGAAGCCCTCCATCTACGTTAACCGGGATTGAACCCTCCTTATAGGTCTCTTTAGCCCTTATAAGTTCTTTCCCCTCCCCCGGTTTAGCAAAACCCAAATTCTCATAGGCCATGATTTCCGCTATGGTAAAACAATCGTGAACCTCAGCCACATCTACATCCTTCGGGGTTATGCCCGCCATCCTATAGGCCTTTTCGGCAGCAACCCGGGCTACTCTTAGGCCTTGCGTAAGGTCAGGTCTTCCGGTCATTGTCACAGCCTCAGCAGCGGAACCGACTCCCAATATCCACACGGGCTTTTCGCAAACTGCCTTAGCCACTTCTTCCGAAGCCAAGATTATACAGGAAGAACCATCCGCATTAGCACAGCAGTCACCCACCCTCAATGGAGAAGCCACGGGTTCGGCGAATTTACTTTCGGGATTCAGGAAATCATTCATGGTCACCGCTTTCCGAAAAACGGCCTTCTCGTTTATCTGTCCGTAAATAGAGGACTTTATCCTAACTTGGGCCAAGTCCTCGGAGGTCAACCCCCACTTATCCATGTAGGCCCGAGCATAAAGGGCATAATAGGCGGGCATCATGGTCCCAAAAGGTGACTCCCATTGGATATCAGCTCCTCTTCCCATCCTCTCTTGAACTTCCATCGAGCTCAATTCGGACATCTTCTGAACCCCAAGAACACACACCGTCCGATAAAGCCCGGATTTTATCATCGAATAAGCCATAATCACCCCAGTTGTTGACGAAGAACATACGGTCTCCACATAACAGGTTGGTTGCGGGATAAGCCCTAAGTATTCGGCTATAACCCCAGCCGGTGACCTCTGACGATCGTATTCTGGCGCCGAACAGATGAGAGAGGCTTCTATGTCCTTCGGGCTTATTTTGGCATCCTCTATTGCCTCCCGAAAAGCCTCAAAGGCAAGTTCCCTCAAAGAGCCCGGGTAAGCCCTCACAAAAGCACTTTGCCCTACCCCTATGATTGCGACCCTTCCTCCCATATTTTTCCTCCTTATCAAAATGACTCTTGCTTTTTTTATAATAAAACCTCGTTGGAGGTCAACTTAATTTAAAAAGCCCTGCCATACAGAAAACTCATCTCCCTAAGCACTTCCATAAGGTCAGGCCTTAAGTCCGAAGCTTTAAGGCGCCAACGCCAATTGCCCCTGGAGCTCGATGGCACGTTAAGCCTTGCCGAGGAAGGAAGTCCCAAAATATCTTGCATCGGCACTATCACCCCTTGGGCCACTGAGGCCATAAGAAGCCTTATCATCTCCAAAGGTAGATCCTTGGGATCGGGCCTCTTACCGAGATATTTAAAAACCCTTTCTTTGGCTTCAGGACTCAGTTCTTCTCGGAACCATCCGAGAAGCGTATTATTATCATGAGTACCCGTATAGGCGAAACAATTGGGGGTAAAGTTATGAGGAAGATATGGACTTTTAGGAAAATCATCACCAAAGGCAAACTGTAAGACTTTCATGCCTGGGAAGCCGAACTCCGACATGAGCTCCCTAACCTCAGGTGTGATGATCCCAAGGTCCTCAGCCACAAAGGGCAAAACGTAAAACCTCTTCTTTAAGGCCTCAAAAAAATCCCGCCCAGGACCCTTTCGCCATTTTCCCTCTTTTGCGTCTTTCGAATCAAACGGAATGGCCCAGTATCCAGCAAAACCCCGGAAGTGATCGAGCCTCAAGAGATGAAAGTTCCGAAGGTTATGCCGAATCCTCTCTATCCACCATCCATAACCTTCTTCCTTTAACACGTCCCATCGATAAAGGGGATTACCCCATCGCTGGCCTTTCGAACTGAAATAATCGGGAGGAACACCCGCCACAAAAAGGGGCATTCCCTCTTGGTCAAGTTCAAATAGATGACGATTGGCCCATACGTCACAGCTATCATGGGTGACATAAATCGGTATATCCCCTATTATGAGGACCCCCTTTTCTTCCACATATTTCTTAAGGTTTTCCCATTGACGGAAGAATAGAAATTGAACGAAGGCTTCTTTAAAAAAGGAATCTTCAAACTCCTCCTTTACTCGATCCAAAAGTCTTGAATTGAATTCCTTAAACTCCTTCGGCCACATATACCAGGGTTTTCCTTCAAAGTGCTCTTTAAGGACCTTAAAAGCACACCAAGCCTCAAGCCAATTTCGGTTTTCCTCAAGAAAGACTTCCCACCTTGGAGCCTTACCACCTTTAAAAGAGGCCCAGGCCTTCTCCAAAAGCCCCTTTTTGAAATCCAACCCTCCCTCATAATCGCAAAAGCCCTCTTTGAAAGAAGGCACCTTTTGAAGGTCCTTTTTTTCAAGAAGCCCCTCTTCAACAAGATTCTCTACCGAGATAAAGAGGGGATTACCCGCAAAGGCTGAAGGGCTTGAATAAGGGGAGTTATCCAAAAAAGGATCAGTGGGACCAAAAGGAAGAACTTGCCAAAAACGTTGGCCTGATTCTTTCAAAAAATCGACGAACCTATAAGCCCATACTCCAAAATCCCCAACTCCATACGGAGAGGGGAGACTGCTTATAGGAAGTAAGAGACCCGATCCCCTCAATTTACACCTCTATTGAAAGCTTTTTCGCCAAACGTAAAAGCACTTCCGATTGGATCTCCTTTTGTCTTTTTAAGAACATAAACAAGTAGGCCTGAGCCTTCCCCAAAGGAAGTTTTAGAAGATCCGAAAGTTCTATTAACCTTTCGAGCCTTTCAAAATCCGTAAACTCACCCCTTAAAAGCCCTTCGAGGCACTCATCCAAAACCGTTAAGGCTTTCGCCCTAAAATTGGAAAGGTCAAACTTTAAGTGAAGCTCTTTTGCTTCCCGAAGGACTTCCCTTAAAAGGGAAGGCGAAAGCTTTTCTAAAGCTTTTTTGGTTCTTATCCAAAAAATGCATTCCGCAAGCTTCAAAAGGGCATAAGGGGGTTCAGAATCTGTTTTCTTCATAAACCCCATAAGTGGCAGCAACCTCTCATAATACCCTTCAAGGACCTCCCCTATTTCTTGGAAGGTCTCCTCCGATAAAAACTCAACGGCTTCCTCTTGGAATTCGGAAAGTAATGCCGATAATGTAAAAACCTCCTCCGAAGTTTCTTTTATTAAAAGGGCACTTCCGGAAAGATCCCCCTTATGGAAAACCTCCTTTATTTTCTCCTTTCCGTTAATCTCTCCTATCCCACAGACCAGGTTATGATCACCGAAACTTAAAAGTGAAAACGAAAATTTCCCCTTTTCGGAAGTTCTCTCATCTTCTATTTCCATCTGACCAAGTTCAAGGGTCGCCTTGCCCCATCTGAACTCCTCTTCTTTTTTATCCTTAACCCTTAAGGCCCCGAAGTTGCTTTCATCTTTCCCCATAAAGGATCTAAAGATCAAATGAAAAGCCCCCCTTTTTAAATCCACCTTATGAGGTAAGACCTCTTTAAGGTAAAGCTTTTCCCCATCTCCCTTTTCGGGAATATTGCTCTTTACCTCTCGGAGCCTCTCCAAAAACTCCCTCTCCAGATCAAACCCCAAAAACCTTCTCCCCAGATCAATAGCCCTTGAGGCGTGCTTTAACACGAGAATCGTCTCAATCCCCGAAGGATCATCAAAAAACCAGGCGCAACTAGTGAACATTAAAAGGCTTTCCCTTTCTATCTCAAGAAGGACCAACGCCTTCTGAGGAGGACCTGCTCTTAAGTGTTCTTTCAGAAATTGATCCTTTTTCTCCGGATCAAGGATCACCTGTATATAATCCTCTTTGGCCTTTTGGAAATCGAAGAAAACTTGAGTAGCCTCACTTTTGAGGCTCACCCTTAAGGTCTCCCTTAACCAATCTAAAGCCTCCCTTAAAGGCTTTCTCCACTTTTGGTTCCATTGGGGGTTCAGATTGCAGGAACAGCCACAGTCGTCTTTCCATCTTTCAAGGCCATGAGAACAGCTCCAAGAGCTTTTTTCTTGAATCTGAACTTCGTCAGTTGGCGGATGTTTTTCCAAAAACTCCCCAAAGACGGTGAGCTTGATGTCCTTTTGGTCCTTCAGTTTGGAAAACATATATGCCAAAGCCATCTCGCCAAAGGTCTTGTGATGTCCGAAGGTCTCTCCATCGGTCACAATTGACAAAATGGGACTTCCTCCTTGAGGCATCGCCAATTTTATTTGCGATAGCAACCATTCCCCGTCTTTGAGAAGGTCTCCAAAGGAAACACCCATTGAGAGGGGGTGATGGAAGAAAAAGACACTCATTTCCCTTCCCGAAGGCAACTTCACTTTATAGGGCCTAAAGGGATCGATCCTTCCACCCTCCGCCTCTTGCCAATATTCTCCAAACCGCTTCGCCCTTTTTGCCTGAAAGGGCGAAAGGATTACAAACGAAATCCCCTGTTTTGCCAACACCTCAAGTGTCTCCGTATCTACCGCACACTCCGGAAGCCACATCCCTTCGGGGTTCCTCTTGAAATGAAACTTAAATTCCTCAATACCCCACTTAACGTTAAGATCCTTGTCCTCCTCATGGGCCAAAGGAAGGATTATATGGGAGTAAGGATGGCTTATAGCCGAACCATGCCCTGAAAAGCGTTTTCTTGATTCAATATCCCCTTGGATTATGGCTTGATAAACGGAAGGGGCATTTTTCCGTAACCACCTGAAGAGGGTGGGACCTATGTCAAAACTCATAAAGGAGTAATTGTTGACAACCGCCTTGAGCCCCCCCCCTGGTCCGTAAAGCCTCGCCCAAAAATTGGGGGCATAACATTCGTGTGTGATCCTATGGTTCCAATCGTGGAAAGGAGAGGCCGAAGGCTCTTTTTCCACAAAGTCAATATAAGGGTTCTCCCTCGGTGGCTGATAGAAATGACCGTGAATAACCAAAAAACCGCTTTTCATCGTCCCTCTTCTCCTTTGATAGGCAATATCTCATAAAGGTCAAAAGAAAATCGAGAATCCGGATAAAAGAGAATCTTGATGCCTACTTTTCCAAGTTCCTCAACTCTCTCCTTTTCGAGATACTCGATAATCTCAGGCCTCGCTCTTAATTTTACTTGCCCCTCTCCCCGAAGTGCAAATTTTCTTAACTCCCTTAAGATCTCTTCTGACAGAAGCGCGGTCTTTCTAATCCAGCCTTTTCCTTGACAGTAAGGGCAAACATCCGCACTAATCTCGAGCAAAGAAGGCCTTATCCTCTGACGAGATAATTCGAGTAGACCGAACTTAGAGATGGAACCCAAATCCACTTTTGCTTTATCGACCTTAAAGCCTTCTCGGATGGCCCTTTCCACTTCCTTTTTATGAGCGGGATCGGCCATATCTATGAAGTCTATAACTATAAGCCCGCTCAAACCTCTTAGCCTTAATTGCCTCGGGATTTCGGAAGCGGCCTCCAGGTTGGTCAAAAAGGCCAATGTTTCCGGATCCCAAGGCCCCTTGCCTTTACTCGTATTGACATCAATTGCCACAAGGGCCTCACTTAAGTCAAAGTAAAGGATTCCTCCCGAAGGAAGGACGAACTCCCTCTGGTAAAGCTCCTTTACCTGTTCTTCTACGTGAAAGCGCTCAAAAAGGGGTAAGGGGTCCTTATAAAGCCTGAGCCTTGAACGGTATCGGGGCATGAATTCCTGGAAGAAGCCGAGAAGCCCTTGATAAATCGCTTCATCATCCACCAAAACCTCTTTTACCTCCCAGCTGAAGTAATCCCTTATAACTTTCAAAACCAAAGGAAGTTCCTCGTAAAGAAGAGAGGGGATTGGTGCTTCAGCAGCCTTTTTCCTTATGATATCCCATAACCGAAAAAGGTAATCCAAATCATTCAGAAGGTCCCTCTTTGACCTTCCAGCTGCAGCTGTCCTTACTATAAGGCCCATCCCCTTGGGTAATTCCAATTGGGAAAGAAACTCTTTAAGAGCGCGTCTCCTCTGGACTTCTTCAATCTTAAGAGAAACCCCCTTAACGGGTTTGTTGGGCATAAGGACCAAGTATCTTCCTGCCAGTGCCAAATAGGTGGTCAAATAAGCCCCTTTTTCGCCCCTTGGGTCCTTAGTAACCTGTACTATAAGGGGTTGTCCTTTTTGAAGAAGGGCTTCGATCCTCTTACGCCTTGTTCTTGGTTTAGCAATGAAGTACTGAGGATCTATCTCATCCAGGGGAAGAAAACCGTTTTTTTCCTCCCCAAATTCCACAAAGGCCGCTTGAAGGGTTGGATCGATATTTACAATCTTTCCCTTATATATATTCCCTACCAGGCTGCGGGAAAAAGGCGTGTCGAGGAAAAACTCCTCAAGTCTCTCTTCCTTAAGGATCGCAATTCGAACTTCACGAGGAGAAGTCTCTATCAGGATTTTTTTCGCCATAAGGTAATGCAATTTTACACTTTTGTTGACACCTAAAGAAGGCATTGATAAGGTGTTATCAAAAAAACGAGGCACTACCCCATGTACGAATATTTCCTTAAGGGCGGAGTCGTAATGTACCCCATTCTCATATGCTCCATCGTGAGCCTGGCCATATTCTTGGAACGTCTATGGGCCTTAAGAAGAAGCAAGGTTATCCCCGAGGAGCTCCTTTTTGAAGTATTTGACCTTCTGAACAAAGGAAAAGTCCAAGAAGCCCAAAGGATATGTCGTGCTTCGGAAAGTAGCTTAGGCCAGATTCTTTATGCGGGATTATCCAACTTGGGAAAAGGCCGACTCATGGTAAGGGAAAAGATGGAAGAAGTAGGAAGAAGAGAACTCTCCTTCCTCGAAAGATACCTTAATGTAATAGGGACAATCGCAAGTATCGCCACCTTACTGGGCCTTTTAGGAACCGTTACGGGCATGATTAAGACCTTTAACGTCCTTGCGGCAAAGGGTGTAGCTGAACCAGGAGATGTGGCAGGTGGAATATCAGAAGCCCTTATTACTACCGCTGCAGGCCTTATTGTGGCCATTCCTTCACTTGTCATGTACCACTATTTGCGGTCAAAAGTGAGAGCTCTCGCCCTTGAACTTGAAGAAGTAGCTCTAAAATTGCTTGATTTTTTGGGTAAGGATTAGGGATGCGATTTTTAAAGGATCACAAGGATGATGGTGTAAGGCTTGATCTTACGCCGATGGTGGATGTAATGCTTCAACTGATAATTTTCTTCGTCCTTACCTCCTCTTTCATTAGGCCAGGCCTGAAGGTGGATCTGCCCAAAGGGGTTCCGGAATTAAGCCCAAAGGAAAAAAGGGAACTTGTCATCACCATAACTAAGGAAAATAGGCTATACTTTAGAAAAAAGGAAATGAACTTAAACGAACTGGAAGCCTTATTTTCTGAAGAAGCCCAAAAGGCACCGGAAACACTTTTAGTGATAAACGCCGACCGAAGGGCTTTGCACGGTACTGTTGTAGAGGTGATGGAACTTGCCAAAAGATCGGGACTCAAGAACTTCGCAATTTTAACGGAACCCAAAAGATGAAATTTTTAAGGTGCATACCTCTCTTCTTCGGGCTCTTTGTTTGGTTTTATGCCCTTTTCTCGCCCAAGGGATTACCCGAATTTTTGAAGCTTTTAATCGTGAAAAAGGCACTTGAAGAGGAGATCACGGAATTGAAAGAACAAAATAAGCTCCTTCAAGAGGAATTGCGGAAGATAAAAAATGACCCCCTTTATCTCGAACACTTGGCAAGGTCTCAACT
>CAZIZI010000004.1:83834-103659 GCA_964543765.1 uncultured Thermodesulfobacteriota bacterium | reverse complement strand
AGGCTAGTCCCTTTAGAGGCTGGAGGGACGAAAATATTTTTAGAACAGCCTCATACCTCAAATGGGAAAAATCAAACAGACATTTCCCCTTATGCCAGTTATAATGGTTTTGCCCCTTAAATAAACATTTTTGATATCTCTTTTAACAAGTTCAGCTTCCAGATTTTCAAGTTCTTCAAGACTTGGTCTCCGCCAAGGTACCCCTGGTACAGGCAAAAAGGAATCAACAATTAGAGGTATCTTTTCGTCAATTGAAAAGATGAAATCTTCGATCTTCAAAATTTCATCAACTTCATTGAAACCAGGTATGTAAATGGTCTCAATGAGAACTTCAAACCCCTTTTCCACAAGATTTTTTATATTTTCCAAAATGGGGGAAAGTGAATGCCCAGTGTAAAAATAGTGTTTTTGAGGATCAATTGACTTTATACTCACTGTGACTTTAATATCTCTAAATTTATCAAAGCCTTGAGGAAAAGAGAAACCATTAGTGAGAAGCGTTATTTTTAAATCAAATTCCTTCAAAAGCGAAATAATTTCAAGGAATTTTTTATCGGTTGTGGGTTCTCCTCCTCCAAGGACGACTTTTTCTAAATCAGAATCTGCTTTTAATTTCTGAAGTATAATTTCAAGATCCTTTAAACTCAAAAAATCTTTAAATTTGCATATTTTAATATCATCCTCTTGAAGATGACAATCCCATATGGAAATTTTTCTTAAACAGCCCAAACATCTGAAGTTGCAATTATAAAAATGAATGTAACAAGAGCGATCATAATCAAAATAGACTATGTGAAAAATATCTGTTTTCATTTCAAAACTCCTAAGAAAAGCTCAGAGGCTTTTTTAAAGCTTTCAAAGAAAAACACATTTCCTTTCCAAATTACAGCAAAAGAATTGGCTAACCTTTTAGCTTGCCCAAAGCTATGGGTTGAGAATATGACACTTATTCCTCTTTCTTTCCCAAGTTCCCTCATGAGTTCCTCAATCTTTTTTGCCGAGTAAGGATCGAGGTTAGCGGTAGGTTCATCTAAAATCAAAAGCTTTGGATCACTTATAATAGCTCTCGCTATAGCTACTTTTTGGGTTTCACCTGCTGAAAGTTCGCTTGCTTCTTTTTGTTTATAGCCCTCAAGGTCAAGCATCTCAAGTACCGAAAAAACTTTCTTCTCCCTCTCTTTTTTGCTTAATCCTCTCCATTTTAAAGGAAGAGAGACGTTGTAATAAACACTGCCCTTAAACATAAAAGGATTATGCGGCACGAAGGCCATCAAACGCCTTACCCAAAGGCTTCGAGCATTTGTTTTTTTATTCATAAAAAGGATCTCTCCTTTCCAAGGAGGATCTAAAAGGGCTATTATCCTCAAAAGAGTCGTTTTTCCGCTTCCCGTGGGGCCAAGAAGGGCTATCATTTGTCCTTCTTCAAGCTTTAAATTCACATTTTCTAAGACTTTCTTTTTTCCATAAATTTGGCTTACTCCCCTTAATTCTATTAACGCCATCAGTATCTTCCTTGGAGAAGATTTAAAAATACGTTTACAAGAAGGGCTATCCCCAAAAGTATAATTCCAAGTGCAATCGAAAGCTCAATGTTCCCTTTCCCAGTCTCTAAAGAAATAGCAGTTGTCAAAACACGAGTGTATCCCTTTATGTTTCCTCCCACCATAATAGCACAGCCCACCTCCGAAATGGCTCTCCCAAAGCCAAGTAACAAGGAAGAAATTAAGGAAAACTTGACTTCCTTTAAAACTTGAAGTAAAGCTTGAAAATCTGAAGCACCTATAGCCAAAGCGGTCTCATAAATCTCTTTTCCGACCTTGGACAAGGAGGAGATAGTTAGGCCAATTATTATAGGAGACACAATAATAGCTTGTCCTATTACCATTGCCCAAGGTGTAAATAGTAAATTAAATTCACCTAAAAGGCCTTCTTTTGATAGAAGTAAATAAAGAAAAAGTCCCACAAGCACTGTCGGTAATGCATAAAGGGTTTGTATTATATTAAGAAACGCTCCTTTTGCGGGAATTTTGTAAAAGTGTAAAAGAAAACCAATAGGTATGCAAAATACTGAAGAAATAAAACACGCTAATCCCGAAATCCATAGTGAACGCCAAGATATTTCTATTATTTCGCGATCAAAAGAAATAATGAGTTCAATAGCTTTTATTATTCCTTCAAAAAACTCTCGCATAGCATATACTTTTATTTTTGACACATGAGTTAAACAAAAATTCTCCAAATTCGTTCACTCGATAATTATCAAAAGAATTTTGAATTGCATTTGATGTTATAAATTCCACAAACTCTTGAGAAGCTTTAAAGTTTACTTTGTGTTTAAGGGGGTTAATAAGAATCAAGGAATATACATTAAGTAATTCTTCTCCTTTTTGGACAAGAGGAACAAGGGAGATTTTGTTTTTAAAATACAAGAAAGTAGCTCTATTTGCTAAAGTGTAAGCCCTTTTTTGGTGGGCCATTCTAAGGGTTTGGGCCATGCCTGTGCCGCTTTCTATGTACCAAGGTTTTTCGTTGATAAGGGCGTAATTGAAACCCGCTTTCTTCCAAAGTTCCTTTTCCCTTCTATGAGTTCCAGATTCGTCTCCTCTTGAGATCCAGATGCTTTTCCCTTCTTCACCTTTTTCGTAAATCTTCCGCATCGCCAAAATGGGATTGAGCCCCTTTATAGAAGCGGAGTCTTCTTTTGGCCCTACAATCATAAAGTAATCGAATGCAAAGGGCACTTTTTTAACGCCGTGCCCTTCTTCTAAAAATCTTTTTTCCCCTTCCGGATCATGAACGGCTATAAGATCCACATCCCCTCTTTTGGCCAATTCAAAAGCCATTCCACTTCCTACACAAATTACCTTCAACCTTATCCCATACTCCTTCTCAAAAATCCCACCCACATAATCCCATACCCCCGTGTCGCATAAACTCGTGGTGGAACCCAATTTAAGTACCCCTGCATGAGCCCAAAAGACCCATCCGAGAATTAAAGGTAATATCTTTAGAAAAATTGTAAGCATTTGTAAAATTTTTACTTTTTTTGTAATTTTTTGTCAAGATTGACTTTAATAGGGGATCGCTTTATCCTTCCATGAGATGGAAGAGCTTTTGACCACTAAAGAGGTAGCCCGGCTATTGAGGCTTAATGAGAAGAAAGTTTATCAGCTTATTCAAGAGGGGGAAATTCCTCATATTAAGATAGGTGGGAAATGGCTTTTTCCAAAGAATGACCTTTTGAAGTGGGTGAGGGAGAGGACCGAAAGGGAGAAGGATCTATTTTTTGGTGGAAGTGATGACCCACTTTTGAATAAGTTTTTTGCTGCTTATAGCGAATTCAAGGGGTTTGAAACGATAGTTTTTTATAGCGCTATTGGGAGCGAAGCGGGGATTATTTCTTTAAGCAAGGGCAAAGTTCAAGGAGCTTGTTGCCATCTTTATGACCCCGAAACGGGGGAATATAATACGCCCTTTTTAAAAAGGCGGTTATCTACGAATAGTTTCCGAGTGGTTACACTATGGCATAGAAGACAGGGGCTTTTGGTGAAAAAAGGCAATCCTCTTAGCATAAAAACGATCAGAGATTTAGCAAAGCCTAAGGTTAAATTCGTTAATCGTAACGCCCATTCTGGTACAAGAATACTTTTTGATACCCTAATAAAAAAAGAAGGAATAGCTCCTGATGAAATTCAAGGTTATTATCAGGAAGTTAATTCTCATATAGAAGTAGGAATAAAGGTCTTTTCAGGAGAGGCTGATGTGGGATTGGGCCTTGAATACGTAGCTCATCTTTTCGCGCTTGACTTCATACCATTAATAGAAGAGCGCTTCGATTTAGTGATCTCCGAGGAAATATGGGAAACCAAAAAAGTGAAAGATTTTCTCTCTTTCCTTTCTTCAAAGTCCTTTTTGCCCCCTCCTGGCTATAGTTTCCGAGAAAGTGGGAAAATTATCCTTTGATCCCTTTAAAGGCCTTATACGTCAAGTAACCTCCACTTAAGTTATAGGCATCAAAACCATTTTGGATTAATATACGAGAGGCAATATAACTCCTTAATCCCACCTCACAAAACACTTTGATGGGTTTATCCTTGGGTAAATCCTTTAGTCTGTTCCTTAATTCATCGAGAGGAATATTAATAGATCTTTCTACTGAACCTGCAGCTACTTCCAAAGGAGATCTTACATCTAAGAGTATATCGTCTTCCTTCAAGGAGTCCCAATGAGCAATTCTTACGAGGTTTTCTAAAACATTTGTTGCTATAAAACCAATCATATTTATTGGATCTTTTCCGCTTCCATAGGGAGGGCTATAGGCTAAATCTAAATATTGTAAATCATAAACCGTCATTCTACCCCGTATACTTGTAGCTAGTACATCTATTCTCTTATCCACACCGTTTTTTCCTATTATTTGAGCTCCAAGAATATTTCCATTATTAGGATCAAAGAGAGTTTTTACATGCATCTGAGTTGATCCTGGATAATAAGTGGCATGATCAAAGGGATGCAAATAGATTTTTTCATAAGTTATATTTTTCGCTTTCAAAGTCTTCTCATTTGCTCCAGTTGCTGCAACCGTTAGCTCGAATACCTTGAAAATCACGGTTGAAAGGGTACCGAGATATGGGACTTTCCTTCCACATATATTATCTGCTACTATTCGTCCTTGACGATTAGCTGGGCCAGCTAAAGGGATTATGGTTTCTTCACCAGTTATAAAGTCCTTAACCTCAATAGCATCGCCTATTGCGTATATAAAAGGATCACTTGTTTGAAGGTATTCGTTGACCTTTATACCTCCATGAGGTCCTATTTCTAAACCGGCTTCTTTTGCTAATTTTACCTCAGGTTTTACTCCGATGCTCAACAATACCATATCACATATAATTTCTTCTCCTGAATCCAAAGTCAATTTAAGTCCATTATCACCTTTTGTTATCTTTAGTAATTTTTTTCCTAGCAGCACTTGAATTCCTTTTTTCTTTAAATGCTCAATTACATAATACGACATCTCCGGATCAAGGAAAGGCAGAACCTGGTTTAATATATCGATCAATGTTACAGTCATTCCTTTTAAATTAAGATTTTCAGCTACTTCAATTCCTATAGCACCAGCTCCTATTATAGCGATATTTTGAACTTTTCTTGTGTTTATAAATTCTTTGATATTTTCAGCATCGTTGACCGTTCTTAAAGTGAAAACCCCTTCTAAATCAATACCTTCTATTGGGGGACGAATTGGTTCAGCTCCGGGAGAAAGGACTAATACGTCATATTTTTCTTTATAGGTGATATTTTTTGTCCGATCAAGTATCTCTACTTCCTTTTGAGTCCGATTTATTTTTATAACTTCGTGATTAGTTCGGACATCTATACGAAAACGTTTTGAGAACACAGGGGGAGTAACTACAAAAAGGCTTTCTTTTTGTGGTATAACGTCACCTATGAAATAGGGAAGACCACAATTGGCATATGAGATATAAGGACCTCTTTCTATGAGGATGATGTAAGCTTTTTCGTCCAAGCGCCTCAATCTGGCTGCTGCTGATGCTCCTCCTGCAACTCCTCCCACAATGATAACCTTCTTGCTCATATTAACTCCTCCTAAAAACTAAAAAAAATGGGCCATAAGGCCCATTTTAAAACAAATAAAAAGAAGTATCAAGTCAACTTTATAACTTAAAGACCATTAACAATGACACAAGCAACGCATAAATCACAAGTGATTCGATCATGGCTAAGCCGATGATCATGGGAGTTACAATCCTTCCTGAGGCTGCTGGATTTCGGGCAATTCCATCCAGCGCAGAAGCAATGGCTCTGGATTGGGAAATAGCACCACCTACTGCGGCAATCGCGATTCCGAAACCCGCTGCAAGAGAAATCATCTTCTTAACGTCACTTGGCAGTCCCCCGACTTCAGGTTCGGCCGCAAGAGCTAAACTCATACTCCCAAAGATCACCAAGGCTCCAATTAACACCAAAAGCAAACGTCTCACCCTCCTCACCTCCTTTCTTTTGGTAATTTACTTTAATGCCCTTCTTCCTCCTCCTCAAATTCCTCTATGGCCCCTGCAAAATAGGCCATAGAGAGGAGAATAAAAACCAACGTTTGTACCACTGCTACAAATATCCCCAAAAGCATCATAGGAAGAGGCACAACAATGGGTATAAGCCCGGCAACCACTCCTAATATAAAATGATCGGCAAAGATGTTACCAAAAAGACGTATAGAAAGCGAAACAGGCCTCACTAAATGGCTTATAAGTTCAATAGGGAAGAATAATGGCGCAAGCCAAGGTATAGGTCCCATGAAATGCTTTATATACTTTAAACCATGCTGTCTAACCCCATAATAATGAGTTAAAACAAAAACAGTCAAAGCACATGCACCCGTAGTATTTAAGTTTTCTGTGGGAGAGATAAAACCAGGTATGAGACCAAATATGTTAGAAAAGAAAATAAAGAAGGCCAATGCCCCAATGATCATCATGAACTCGGGCCCTTTTGGTCCCATATTCTCTTTAACAAAATGCAACAAAGACTCTGTTGCGATATCGAAGAAATTTCTCAAAGTTAATTTCTCTTCGGGTATGATATATGAATCCACATTTTTGCTCAATTTTCTCATCGCAATATAAGCCGCAAGAAGCAAACAGATTACAACAATAATGGCATTTGAAACATGATGTGGCAAAAGATTTAAAAAAGGAATAAAATCTACAAATTTCAAATGAGCTCCATGTTCCATATTTAAATCTCCTTTTCTTTTCTCAGATTTTTAAATCCCACAACCCAAAATGAAATGAATAAACTTAAAGTTCCAATTGCAAAAGCTAAAGGATTAATCCATTTGTTGAAGATTAAAACGATAGCAATAACCGCTATAATGATTCCCACAAATTTTAATCCGTAAAATACCATTGTTTTTTTATTCAAAAAACCTTTTCCCAAGATCTTTTTTAGCAATTTAAAATTAACCAACATAAGAAATCCACCGATTGAAATACCAAGGGTAATTTTTAGATCTCTTAAAAAAAGACTTCCGCCTATCATGGTTAAAACGATGAAAAAATCAACGCGTTCTAATAGGTTTAAGAGTTTATATCCTTCTGTATCTTTTTTAATGCCCGGTAAAGATTCCTTAAGCCTGCTGCCATTCCGAAAAAAAGAAACATGATCAAAAACCACGGAGCTGTTCCCAATTTTTTGTCTAAATATACCCCAATCCCTACCCCTATGGCAACTGCCAAGGCCATTTCGAGGCCTAAGGCGCTATAGAAAATGGCCTTTTTGAATCCTTCCCCTCGGATCATTGGAACCAATATTTATCGTTATAAATCCTTTCTTCCACTTTGATCCCATAGAATGAGCTCAAAGGTTCGAAAAGCTCCGGAAAGGTTTCGTAGACAATTTTAACTGCTTGTTGAACCTTTTTTATTCCATTTTGCCCCATTCGACCCAAAGGAGGCCTACAAGGGCCTGAGGGTAAACCTAAAGCCCGCATTATCGTCTTTATGGGCGTTGGATTTCGATACTTACAACGGACCTTAAACCCCTCATACTCCTCTTCCACGGTAAAGGAAACGATTTCAAAAAGTGGCTTTAAGGCTTCGTTTAAAGTTTTTCCTCTTTCTAAGTAGCCATTTCTTAGAGCTTCTACCATTTCTCGAACGGCTAAGGGCAAAAGATTTGAGATTACCGAGATCACCCCCTGCCCTCTTATTTCTGGATCAGTGATAATCTGATAAGTTAACCCATCATCCCCTGAAAGAATATCAAAATTATCGCCTAAAAGCTTTCTAGTTAGAGCCATACGTTGTAAATTGCCTGTTGCTTCTTTTACCGAACGAACATTGGGATATTTACGATTTAAGATATAAAGGTCCTCCACTGAAAGTTCCGTGCCGGTTCTCGAGGGAATTATGTAAGGAGTGATATTTATGGAAGGAAAGTCCTTAGCTATGGCTTCATAATAATTAACCCGTAGTTCCAAGGTAGAAGGAGCATTGTAATAACAATCAATCAATAAGATGGCTTCCGCCCCTGCTTGGACCGCTTCCCTTGTTCCTCTTATGGCTTCGGTAGTGGAATTGCTACCTGTTCCAGCCATAACTAAAACTTTTCCTTTGGCTAGCTTTATAACTTCTTTTATTACCAAGAGATGCTCTTCCCATTCCAAGGTAGGGGATTCCCCGGTGGTCCCGGTTGGGAGGAGATTCACCCCACATTCAATTTGGTATAAGACGTTTTTTGTTAAGCCCTCTAAATCTAGCTTGCCGTCTTCTTCAAATGGAGTAATAAGAGCTGTCCAACAACCTTGTAAAGATTCCATACTTATATTTAACCCCCTTCTTCTGGGACATTTTAAGGCTGATTATGGTTTTTGGTCAAGCTTGGCAAAAGTTTCTAAAAAAGGGTAAAATGTAAAAAAAATCACAAAAAGGGAGGACTTTATGAAGTATGTGGAAAAATGGGTAGAAGAGATAGCCAAATTAGCAGAACCGAAGGAGGTCCATTTTTGTGATGGTTCAGATGAGGAAGCCCATTGGATTATGGAAAAGGGTTTAAAGGAAGAAAAAATTAACGGTAAGCCAGTCTTTTATGAGTTAAATCAAGAAAAATGGCCCTTTGCTTACCTTCATAGAAGCCATCCTACCGATGTGGCCCGAACCGAGCAATTGACCTTCGTTTGCCATGCCGATCGTGAAACCGCAGGCCCCAACAATAACTGGATGGAGCCACAAAAAGCTAAAGAAATGCTCACTGAACTCACCCGAGGGGCCATGCGAGGTCGTACCATGTATGTTTTGCCCTATGCTATGGGACCTCTCGATTCGCCTTTCTGTAAGTTATGCGTTCAACTTACCGATATAAGCTATGTGGCTATAAGCATGAGGATAATGACCAGGATGGGTAAGAGGGTTTTGGACCGTATAGGGGATTCAGAGGATTTCGTGAAGGGGATCCATACGGTTAGGGACTTTGACCCACAAAAACGTTTCATAATGCACTTTCCTGATGAGAACTTAGTATGGAGTGTAGGGTCAGGGTATGGAGGAAATGCCCTTTTAGGGAAAAAGTGCTTTTCTTTGAGGATTGCTTCGTGGCAAGGCTTTAAGGAAGGTTGGCTTGCTGAGCATATGATCATCATTGGTGTGGAAGAGCCATCGGGAGAAATATATTACATAACGGGGGCTTTCCCTTCAGCCTGTGGTAAAACCAACTTGGCCCTGATGGAGCCAAAACTTCCCGGGTATAAAGTTTGGACGTTAGGAGATGATATAGCTTGGATAAGAATTGGTGAGGATGGACGTCTTTATGCCTTGAATCCGGAGACGGGATATTTCGGGGTTGCCCCAGGGACCTCTTGGGAGACCAACCCCAACATGATGAGAGCGTTAAAAGGCACCAAATTTTACCCTACCCTTTTTACCAATGTGGCTTTGGACGTGGAGAACAATGAGCCTTGGTGGGAAGGACTTGGGCCTCGTCCTGAGAAGCTTCTAAATTGGCAAGGCGAACCCTGGGATCCTTCTAAACCCTTTGCCGCTCATCCCAATTCCCGTTTCACGGTCTCCATTTATAATACACCGAACCTCTCTCCCGAATTTGAGAATCCTAAAGGCGTACCCATTTCGGCCATCATCGTAGGGGTTAGGCGTACAAAAACGATCCCTCTTGTAGTGGAAGCTTTTGATTGGACGCATGGGGTCTTTCTTGGCGCCAGAATGGGATCGGAGATAACCGCGGCAGCTCAAGATCTCAAAATGGGTGCAGTTAGAAGAGATCCATTTGCTATGCTTCCTTTCTGTGGTTATAACATGGGGGATTATTTTCGACATTGGATTGAGATAGGCAAACGCACTAAAAACCCTCCCAAGATCTTTGCGGTAAATTGGTTTAGGAAGGACGAAAACGGTAACTGGTTATGGCCTGGCTTTGGCGACAACATAAGGGTTCTGAAATGGATAATAGATAGGATCAAAGGAAGGGTTAAAGCTAAAGAGACTCCCATAGGTCTCATTCCCTATCCTGAGGATATAGATACTACGGGACTCTCTATAGGCCGAGAAGAATTGGAAAAGTGCTTTGAGGTAAATCGGGAGGAATGGATAGAAGAAGCCAAGGAGGTTAGAAAATTCTTTTCCCAGTTCGGATCGAGAATGCCAGATGAGATGTGGAAAGAACTGGAAAAATTAGAAAAGGCTTTAGGAGGTTGAATTAGAGATAGCTTCTCATTGCTCTTGTCGGACATAGTTTAAGGCATAACTCACAAGCTACGCATTTTTCGGGTTCGAAAAGTATTTCCATGTCTTCGCGTTTCACTCTCAAGGCGCCCGTCGGACACAGAGCAATACAACTTCCACAGTGCACACATCTATCCTCATCACGGGTAATATCTGACTCTATCGGCTCTACGGTTACGCCTTTACTTAAAAGATACTCAACTCCTTGATGGTAATTTTCCTCAGTTCCAGCAAGTTCTAATACCATGAGACCTTCTTGTTTGGGGAGTATGATGGCTTTAAGGATGTTAAATTCCAAATTGAACTCTCGAGCCAAGCGATAAACGATTGGTTTATCCCACGTACTACGTGAAAATCTCAAAACGATTTTTTTCCGGTATTCCATATAAGTCCCCCTTTAAACTTTTTTAATCTCGTATTTGCCCCATACCCCTAAGGTTTCTCCTATAATTATAACAATACCCTCAATCCCCTCAATGTTTTTACCCTTTTTCAAAACATAAGGAACGTCTTTTGGACTCTGCACTAGATTCCCTAATGCGGTGGCAGCGGCATCAGCAAGTGCTGAAGAAGGAGAAAGGACACACACCGCATCGGCCCTGCCGAAACTCAAAGAATGACCCACCGTGCCTGAAGAGGTGCATATCCCCACCGTGGTGCGCGGGGGGATGCGAATGGCGAGTTTCAGGCTCAAGGGGGAATTTCCGGCGAAAAGAAGAACGTTGCGTTCTTTAAGGGTTCTAAGAAAAATATCCCCTCCGTTTTCGATGATCAATTCTTGAGAGTATCTAAGCAGATATTGTCCTAAACATTCGCTTATGGCCCCCGCTACTGCAGCCATAGGACCCACTCCGGTTTTTTCCGCCGCCTTTAACATCAATTGGATTAAAGGAGGAGCCAAGGGATCAAACGGAAGGGGAGAAAGCGAAAGGAAAAACTTCGGATACCTCTTTGCATAAGCCTCAATCTGGGCCCTGAGCCTTAATACCTCTTCAAATGCCTCCTTCTTTAAATCCCTTTCGGCGGCTATCCATAGATCGGTCTCCTTTACTCTTATTTGAAAATCCGTTAAGCCGTACGGATTTACAAGATTTCTATAAAACCTCTCTTTTACGTAAACGTTTTGAGATGTAATTTATAAGCCCTCCTTCTCGTATAAGTTCAATCATAAAAAGAGGAAGGGGTTTAAATCGATAAACCTTATTTCTCCTCAAGTTTTTAAGTTCACCGCTTTCCAAATCTACTTCTATCTCATCTCCGTTTTCCGTCTCCTCAAAGGCCTCCTCGCATTCTACCAAAGGTAAACCTATGTTAAAGGAATTGCGGTAAAAGATACGAGCAAAACTCTTAGCCACTACACAAGAAATACCCAGGGACTTAATGGCCAATGGAGCATGCTCCCTCGAAGACCCACAACCGAAATTACGACCTCCAAAGATCATATCTCCAGGACTTGCCTTCTTCGGAAACTCGGGATCAATCCCTTCCATACAATGAGAAGCCAGTACCTTGGGATCAGTAGTATTTAAATATCGCGCCGGAATGATCACATCGGTATCCACATCATCACCGAATTTAAAAGCCTTTCCTCTGAACCTCACGAAGTTCCCTCCTTAGTATAAAATTTCAAGTAATTCCTTAAGATTTTTAATCGCCCCCAAACGGCCATTTTGCCTGTCTACCAAGATGGTTTTTATTCCCACCGCTTTTGGATAAAGGAAATCGAAAAGTTCATTATCCCCTACATGTAATATCTCTTTTGGGGGTACTTTAAGTAAAGAACATAGCCTTTTATAGGCGTCTTCATCCTTTACCCTTCCCCAATCACTCACACAGGAGATTGTTAAAGAAAAATATCCATCGAGCTTTCCTTCCTTAAGTTCTATGTCCATAAACTCCCGAGCCGCATTGGAAAAAAGAACAAGTTTAAAACCAGTTTTTTTCTTTAAAAACTTTAAAACTTCATGAACCTCCGGAAAAACATTCACTCGATTTCTAAAACGTTCAAGTAGAGCCTCAGGCGAACCCGGAAGATCCAAGCGTTTAAACCAGTAGCCTAAATCATACCAGAGAAGTGAGTTTTCTCCAACTTCTTGATAAAGTGAAAGAAGCTTTTCTTTTGCTTCATTTAAATCCACGTTATACCTTTTTGCATATAATTCGGCCATTCCTTCATGCCATACGGAATCAGCAAAATTGTGGTCCACTAACGTACCGTCAAGATCAAAACTTATCACTCGTATTGGCATGTTTTATCCTCGCTTTCTTCCATTTTATGTTGAAAAATAGGAGTATATCCTGATCTTTCAAGACCTTCTTTTATGCTCTCGGGTGAAACATTGCCTTTTATTTTAACTAGTTTGTTTTCTAAATCTACCTGAAAATCCTCTATACCTTCTATTGTTTTTAATGTTCTTTCAATATTCATTTTACAATGCTCACAAGTCATATCGGGTACAAAAAAGAGGTAATCCATCTCTTTTATCCTCCTTCTTTTATTTATTTTTGAACGGTTAGCCCATAGGATTATTGTTAATAAAAAGATTCCACAGGAGATTTTGAGGTAAAAAGGCAAAAACTCACTTCCCGGAGTCAAAAGCTCTACTTTTTTCTCAAAATATCCCCATAAAGTGTTTAGTAATAACCCTAATCCAATCGATCCTAATACTATACCTCCAATATATAAAGAAGCCGTTCTTTTACCAAATTGGGAATAAACAAATCCTACAGTTACAGTATTTGTTGCGGGTCCTGCGATCAGAAAGACCAAAGCTGCCCCTGGAGAGAGCCCTTTACTCATTAAGGCCGCAGCTATAGGTATGGAACCGGTAGCACATACGTAAAGGGGAATGGCTATGGCCAAGACAGTGAGAAACTCGAGAATAGCATAACCCTTAAGGATCCCAAAGGCGTTTTCAGGGAGAAAGGCACTTAAAGCTGCTCCGATGAGTATTCCTAAAACTAACCATTTTCCTATGTCCCTTGGTAATTCCTCAAACCCATATTGAAGCAGTTCTTTTATTTTCCCCTTAAAAGTAAACGAGTCATTGAAAAAGGTCTTTAAGGTAGGCCTTTTTGTTTGTTCTTTTTCTCCAAAAGAAGCTATAAACCCCACTAAAAGTCCCGCAACAAAGGAGGCCAAAGGCCTAAAAAAAGCAAAGATGGGACCAAGGAGTGAATAAGTAGCAAGCACGGAGTCAATTCCTGTAGTGGGGGTTGAGGTCAAAAAGGCCAAAGTAGCGCTTTGAGAAGCACCGTGTCGCCTTAAGGTGGCTGCCACAGGAATAACCCCACAAGAACAAAGGGGCAGAGGGATCCCGAAGAGAGTGGCTTTAAAAATTCCAGAAAACCCCATTTGGCCCAAATGTTTGGATACGAATTTCTCCTTAAGGAAAACGTGAATAAGTCCCCCTATTAACATGCCCAATAAAAGATAGGGAGCCATACTAATCCAAAGGTGAAGGGAATGGCCGAAAAAATCCAGTAAGAAATTCACCCTATTACCTCTATAGGATCACCCTTTTTAATCCAACCGCCCATTAAAACCTTTGCAAAAACGCCCTCTTTAGGCATTATGCACTTTCCAACTTGTCTAAAAATGGCACATTTCGTATGACAATCCTTCCCAATTTGAGTGATCTCAAGAAGCGTTTCCCCCACTTTGAGCTTAGTACCTACTTGAAGTTCAAAAACGTTGAATCCCTTTACAGTTATATTCTCAGCAAAATCCCCAGGTCCAACTTGAAGGCCTAATTTCCTCATGCTTTCTATGCTTTCTTCTGAAAGAAGGCTCACCTGCCTCACACTGCCTTCTTCCGCATGAGCGTCACCTAAAAGTCCATAATCTTCCTTCAAAAAACCTTTCTCAATTGGGGTTTTTCTTGTCCCCTTTTTAGAACTGATGTTAACTGCAATAACTTCTCCTTTAAGCCCCTTCATATCTTGAAGGATAATCCACTAGGTCTGTAAGGTTCAAGATCGAGGCTTAAAAACCTAAAACCAGTCCCTTTTAAGGCTTCTAAAACCTCTTTTCGTTTAAACAATATTCCTTCCATATCCTCCTGGGGTACCTCAATCCTTAAAAGATCCCCATGATATCTGGCCCTTACATGTCTGAAACCCAAAGCCTTTAAAGCCCTTTCGGCTTTTTCTATCCTTTTTAAAGTTTCTAAGTCAATTCGGACCCCAAATGGAATCCTTGTGGCTAAACAAGCACCTGGCGCTTTATCCCAATTGGGAAGACCGTACTTTTGGGCTAAAAGTCTAATTTCGTCCTTTATCATTTTCACTTCTATGAAAGGGCTCAAAATTCCAAGTTCCTTTAGGGCTTTAAGACCCGGTCGGAAGTCATTGAGGTCATCGTAATTGGAGCCTTCACAAACAAAAGCCCCCTTCTCGTCGGCTATAGTTTTTATCTTTGAGAGCCTTATTTTTTTACACATATAACATCTTTCTTGTGAATTTATAACGAATTCTTCATGGGAAAGTTCGTTTATCTCGATCTGATGAAGCACTATCCCTAAAAAGGAAGCGATCTGATGAGCTTCTTTGAGTTCATCTTCCGAATGAAGGGGTGAGGATATTAAAATAAACTCAGCGTTTTCTCCTAAAGTTTCTTTAGCAAAAAAGCTCAACAAAGTGCTATCTACACCTCCTGAAAAACACACTAAGATTTTCCCTTTATCTTTAAGTATATCCCTTATAGCCTGGACTTTATTCTCCACGTTCCACATTTTTATAGCCACAAACCTCGCAATCTGGTCTTTTTTCTACCTTCACAATGGTAAATTCCATAGTTTCGCCGTTTACAAGAAGCAGTTTTCCCAAAAGTAACTCTCCAAAACCAGCCAAAAGCTTAATGGATTCCATTACTTGTAAGCTGGCAACAAGAGAAGGAGCCGGACCAAAGACTGGAAAGGGACGAGGGCCTTCTACATCACGGGGAAAGAGGCACCTTAAGCAAGGGCCTTTATGGGGAATTATGGTCATTACCTCTCCCATAAGTCCGAAGACCCCACCATGAATGAAGGGGATGTTCATT
Source organism: uncultured Thermodesulfobacteriota bacterium (assembly GCA_964543765.1). GTDB lineage: Bacteria > Desulfobacterota > B13-G15 > B13-G15 > B13-G15 > B73-G16. The sequence goes on along the minus strand of CAZIZI010000004.1, from coordinate 88,362 downwards.
TTTATACAGGCCTCATTTAAAAGAAACCTTGTGGCCATGTTATCCATTGCATCAATCACTAAATCTGCTCCTTTTATAAGATCACAAACATTATCGCGATTTATCCTCACTTGAAGGGGAACAATGGTAACAGTAGGGTTTAGCCTCGAAAGCTTCTCATAGGCGGAGATGACCTTAGGAGAACCGATATTTTCATCCCAATGCAAAAGCTGACGGTTTAAATTGGAAAGCTCAACATTATCAGAATCTACAATGGTCAATCGTCCTATCCCAGCAGCCACAAGGAGCATGGAGGCCGGTGAACCAAGTCCCCCTACCCCTGCAACAACCACATGAGATTTCTTCAACTTTTTTTGCCCTTCTTCTCCAAAGGAAGGCCAAAGTATTTGGCGGCTATATCGTTCCAGATCATAGTCGGTTAAACTTATCTCCATAAATACCCCCTTGATTAGGCTCGTCTTTAAAATACTCAAAGGTAAAACTTTATACAAGCTCAGCTCCATGTGCTTGCAAGCTTTTTTGTTTAAGGGTATCTTTGCCCTACGATGAAACTCGCGAAAAACATACTGGAACTCATAGGAGAAACCCCAATCGTTGAAATAAGGCGTCTAAACCCTAACCCTAAGGTAAGAATCCTAGCCAAACTGGAGTTCTTTAACCCGGGTGGATCGGTGAAGGATAGGATTGCTTTAAGAATGATAGAAGATGCCGAAAAAAAAGGCGAACTTCGGCCAGGCAAAATCATCCTGGAAGCCACAAGCGGAAATACCGGAATAGGACTTGCTATGGTAGGGGCAGTAAAAGGCTACAAGGTGCTTTTGGTTATGCCCGAATCCGTAAGTGAGGAAAGAAAACGCATCCTTAAAGCCTTTGGTGCGCAGATATTGCTTACTCCTTCGGAACTTGGAACCGATGGAGCTATTGAAGAAGCATATCGCTTGGCTCGAGAAGAACCGGACAAGTATTTTCTGGTAGACCAATTCAATAACCCTTCCAATCCCTTGGCTCATTATTACGGGACTGCCGAAGAAATAATAAAGCAAACAGGTGGCCAACTAGATGCAGTGGTGATAGCCATTGGAACCACTGGGACAATTGTGGGCGTCGGCAGAAGGTTAAAGGAGTACAATCCTCGGATAAAGGTTATAGCTGTTGAACCAGTTGTTGGACACAGAATTCAGGGGTTAAAGAATTTAACTGAATCTTACATACCTGGAGTTTTCGATCCTCGCATAATGGACGAAAAGATAACTGTTTCGGACGAGGAGGCCCATCAACTGGCGCGGAGGCTTGCGCGGGAAGAAGGAATATTTGCAGGGATGAGTTCAGGGGCAGCCCTTTTTGGAGCCATAAAGGTCGCCGAGAAAATGGAAGAAGGTGTTATCGTGACCATTTTTCCCGATGGCGGCGAAAGGTATTTAAGCACCAGTCTTTTTATCGAAAGGCCAATTTTAAATCTTAAGCTTTATAACACCCTTACAAGAAAGGTTGAACCATTGGTACCCCAAGTTCCAGGAAAAATCACCATGTACACCTGCGGACCAACTGTATCAGAACCTTTACATTTAGGAGTCTGGAGAAGGCTCATTGTGGCGGATGTATTAAAAAGGTACCTTAAAGCCCAAGGGCTGGAGGTTATACATGTAATAAACATTACCGACATTGACGACAGAACTGTAAATAAAGCAATTGATTTACAAAAGGATTTAAAAGAACTTACATCGTTTTATATGGAAGAATTCTTTAAGGAATCACAGCTTCTCAGAATTGATCCCGCTACTCATTATCCTAAAGCAAGTGATCATATACCCAATATGATACAGTTGGCCGAGTCTCTTACAAAGAAGGGATTTGCTTATGAAAAATACCATTCCCTTTATTTTTCTATCCAGCGTTGCAAAGAATATGGGAAAATTTCGCATATAGATCTTAAGAACCTCAAGAGCGATCGTACGGAACTTGATTTTTATGAGAAGGATAACCCTATGGATTTTGCACTTTTTAAACGTTCTACCTTAAAGGAACTTAAAGCAGGCATCTATTATGAGACCCCTTGGGGCAAAGCACGCCCAGGATGGCATATAGAATGCGCTTCTTTAGCCTTGAAATATCTAGGGGAGACTATCGATGTTCATACTTCTTCGACCGAGTTGATCTTCCCCCATAATGAAAATGAGATAGCTATAGCTGAAGCGATTACGGGTAAACAATTTGTTAGGTATTGGCTTCATGTGGAGCAAATCCTCAGCGAAGGGAAAAAGATGGGATGGGATCAGGGGAATGCGGTAACGTTGGGAGATTTGATAAAAATGGGCTTTACCCCTTCCCAAGTGAGGTTTTACTTAATTCAGACTCATTATCGAAAACCCCTTCGATGGTCCTTGAAAGGGGTAGTAGAGGCTAAGAAAGCCTGGTTCCGATTAGAGGATTTAATAATTCAAGTAATTTTTAGCCCCAATGGACCCAATTATGAGCCTTTGGGAGAAATCGTAGATGGTTTTAAAAATAGGTTCTTGAAAGCTTTAGAAAATGATTTAAACATCCCTATGGCCATTTCTCATCTATTTACCTTTTTAAGGGAGATTCAACAGGTTTTAAAACGGGGTATTTCTTCAGCAAACAGGGAGATGCTCCTTAAAGCCTTAAAGGAAAGCGATCAGATACTTCAAATTATAGAATTTCCATCTGAAGAGCAACGAGAAGAAGTCCTTAATATCCTTGAGGTTCGGAAGGAAGCTCGTAAGAAGAGAGATTTTGCTACTTCTGATAAATTAAGGGAAGAATTGTCAAAATTCGGCCTTGAGGTGATGGATACTCCCGAAGGGCAAGTTTTAAGAAAGGCTCGGATATGAAATGGCCTTTCTTCCTATGTCCTTTCTAAGAACCTCATGCGGAGAGGGGGCTTCTATTTTGTCCCTTTCCCCTGTGTTCCACATCTCTTTGAACCAGGACATGTGGTGTTCAGTACATATAAAACAGTTACTCCCTCCTGCTCTTGGGCCTTTTTATCGAAAGCCCCGCTGCCCTCCCATCCCCGAGGGGTTCGATTTCACGTGTACTGCACCCCATTTGTCAAGACATTTTTTGCCTAAAAGTTGTAGAGCTCATGCTGTTTTTTATCCTCTCTTCCTCATATTTTGCCTCAAACACCTCTGGACTCATATAATTAAGGTTCGAGTGTATAAATAGAGCCTGTTACAGTCTTCTTCTATTCACTTCCCTATCTTTTCTTTTGCTTTTAATCTCTTCTTTTATCATTCTCATTACCCTCTCTGTATTTGCGTTCCCTTTTGGGTTGTCACAGCTTGTGAATATCTGCTCTATGCCAAGTGTTGCCATATCCTTCACAAATGAGGCCGCTGTAGGTTGACTTCCATTGTCGGTTATAAGCTTAAGTCCATTACCTCTTACACCCCCAGGAAATTCCCTGTTTATTGCCATCTCTAAGGCTTCTTTCCATTCATATGCTCTGTTTCGTAACGAAAGATTCCAACCAGTTATCTTCTTTGTATTTCTTTAGCTTCCTCTTCAGAAGAACCAAGAAAACGAGCAACCTTTCGGAACATGTCCTCGGGGTTTTCGCCGGGAAGAAGGTATCTTAATTTAAGAACTGCAAGGGCAAGCTCTCTGAGCTTCATGGCATTTCCTCCTCCCTTAGTGGATGGTTTCTTCGGCTTGATCTTCTTCAGCTGACTTTTTCGGTTTTTCTTCTACGGGCTTAATCTCAATTGTTACGTTTTCGGGGTTAAGGAACTTTGCAATGTCAGCTGAAGCCCTTGTTATTATGTACCTTGCCACTTCTTCCATTGCAGTTCCCGCAAGTCCCGAAGCAGCACCACCAAAACCGAAAAGCCCAGCACCAAGGACCCCATATTTGGTCTTCCCGCTTTCAGCCGAGTAGCTCTTTGAAAAGATCACCTCACCATCCTCAACCCTTATCACCCTTACATCCATTGTCATCCGAGCTTCGGTCTTGGTTGCGGTAATAGCACCAATAATCGGCAAATACCCTCCACCAAAACTTCCGCTTTTCTGTTTTCAGGAGATGGAGGTAATAGCACCAGTAATGAGGTAGTCGGGTTTTACCTTCGAGACTTCAATACCAACTTCCTCAAGCTCCTTTAAAGCTTTGGGATCCACAACTTTAAAGCAGCCTGATTGTTGTAGCGCAGTCGTAAACATGTCCTTTAAACCTTCACCTAAGCCTTCAAAAGTAGGAACACCTGCAAGCTGTAAAAGCTTCATTAAGCCTTGTGCCTGAGGACCTCCACCTTGGCACTCTGCAGCTTTACAGGTAATAGAACCAACCATCACCTTCGGTCCAGAAAGGCTACAAGTGACCTTTTCAACTGCTTCCTTTGAGACCCGAACTCCATGTTCTTGTTCCTTTACAAGCGTGGAAGCTACAGCCGTAGAGGCTGTAAAAGCAAAAAGAAGCAGACCTATAAACATTTTTCCGTATTTCATCTTCACACCTCCTTTTTAGGTTTTTTGAATTCCCTCATAGTATCTCTTTTATTGTGTAAAT